>VGZG01000038.1 GCA_016872675.1 Planctomycetota bacterium | reverse complement strand
GCCGCGACGCAGTCCCTGAGCGAGGCGGTGGCCGCCGCTGGGTCGGACGCCGCGGCGCGCGACGCCGCGTCGCTGCCGGCGACGGCCCTCGGCCACTTCGAACTCGCCTTGGCGCTAGCCGATCGCAGCCAGCGCGCCAACGCCGTGCGCATCGCCGCGCTGCTGCTGCGCACCGGCCGCCAGCGCGACGGCGTGCGCTTCCTCGAAGCCGCGGGCGACGACGGTTCGCGGACCACCGAGGAGGTACTGTTGCTGGCGGCGAGCCTCTGCGACGGCGGCCGCCATTACGCTCCCGAACCCATGCACGCCCTCGCCCTGATGAAGGCCGGCCCGGCGCCGGCCGACGACTCGCCGCTCGCGGCGCCGTGGGGCGACCTGATGGCGCGCGTGCGCATGGCCGTCACGCGCGAGAGCGCCAACGAACGCGACCGATGAGCGACGCGCCGCAGAAGCCGAAGGTCGTGATCGTCATGCCGGCTTACAACGCCGAGAAGACGCTCGCCGCGACCGTCGTCGACCTGCCGCCGGGCTGTTACGACGAGATCCTCGTCGGCGACGACTGCAGCAAGGACGGCACCGTCGCGCTCGCCGAGCGCATGGGCCTGCCGGTGTGGAAGACGCCGCGCAACCTCGGCTACGGCGGCAACCAGAAGATGCTCTACAGGGCGGCGCTGGAGCGCGGCGCCGACGTCGTGGTGATGCTGCACCCCGACCACCAGTACGACCCCCGGTTGGTCGACTGCTTCGTCGGCTTCCTGACGAAGGGCGTCTGCGACGTCATCCTCGGCAACCGCGTGCGCTCGCGCCGCGAGGCGCTGAAGGGCGGCATGCCGGCGTGGAAGTACCTGTTCAACCGGATGCTGACGATCCTGCTGAACCTCAGCTACGGACTCAACCTCGGCGAGTTCCACTCCGGATTTCGCGGCTATACGCGCGCGGTGCTCGAGACCGTCGACTTCGAGTCCAACGTCGACGGCTTCGGCTTCGACGCGCAATTCCTGGCGCAGGCGATCCACCACGGCTTCGTCGTCGCCGACGCGCCGATGCCGGTGAAGTACTTCAAGGAGGCTTCGTCGATCGGCTTCCTGCCGTCGGTGCGCTACGGCATCGACAACCTGAAGGCGGCGGCGCAGTTCACGCTCGCGCGCGTGGGCCTGCGCTTCCGGCTGTTCGCGCGCCGCGCCGGCGCGCCGCCGCGAGCGTGAGGGGCGACGCCGACGCGATGAGCAAGCGACGCGCGATCCTCGCCGATGGAGCCATCGCCGTCGCGATCGCGGCGACAGCGACGGCGCTGTGCGTCGTCACGCGACTGCAACGCATCTTCGGCAACGACGGCGCGATGCTGGTCGACTGGACGTTCGCGCCGGCGAGCGCCTACACGCAGTACCACAACACGCTCTACCTGCCGGCGGCGCGCGCCGTCGCAGCGCTGGGCCTCGATCGGCTGTGTGGCGGCGCCGCCGAGCCGACGGCGATCGGACACGCGCTGAGCGCGGTGTCCGTCGGCGCGCTGGCGGCGCTCAGCTACGCGCTCGCGCGCAGTCTGGCGGCGAGCCGGGTCGCCGCGCTGGCCGGCGCCGCGCTGGCGACATTGGCGCCGGTCACGTGGTTCTTCGGCGCCGCCGTCGAGGTGCACAGCCTGCACGGAGCGATCGTCGCCGGCGTGATGCTGGCGACGCTGCACCTGCCGTGGCGCCAGCCGACGACGGCGACGGCGCTGCTCGCGGCGCTGCTCGTCGTCCCGTGCATGTCGCATCAGACGGCGCCGGCGCTGGCGCCGGGCTTCCTCGTGCTCGCGGCCGCGGCGGCGGCGCGAGGCGGCGCGCCCCTCGCGTGGCCGCGCCTCGCTGGCGTCGCCGCCGCGCTCGGCGCGGCCGTCGGGCTCGGCCACCTGCTCGTGCAATGGCGACGCGGCCTCGGCTTCTGGCCGGACTTCGGCAGCGTCGCGGCGACGGCGACTACCTGGCGTCAACCGTTCGCGCCCGACTTCGTGCTGCGTGAGATCGCCCTGCCGCTCGGCACGCTGCTCGGTGTCTTCGTCCTGGCGATGGCTTGCCGCCGCATCGACTGGCGGGCGCGAGTCGCCTGCGCTGCGTTCGTCGTGCCAATGCTCGGCGCAATCGCGTGGTATGGCGTGCGCGAACACGGCGGCTTCACGCTGCAGGCGACGCCTGCGCTCGCCCTGGCGACGGCGCTGTGGATGGACGCGCTGCGTGGCGAAGCGACACGGCGTGAATCGACGCGCAGCGAGGCGCCGCGGCCTTGGCGCGCCAGCGCCATGGCGGCGATCGCAGCTCTGATCGCGGCCCAGGCGGCGCTGGGCTGGCGCGACGTGCGCGGGTTCGATGCCGAGGGGCACTCGCTGCGCGAGCGACGCCTTCGCATCGAGCAGTTCGGCGGCGCGACGGCGCGCGTCGTGTCGTGCAACGACAACGCGCCGCTGATCACGCACTGGCTGCCGCAGGCCATCGAGTGGAACCTGACGAAGACGCTCGGCGGCGACCCGCCGCTCGTGGCGTGGCTGCAGGGCGTGCAGCAGCAGATGCTGCCGTTCTTGGCGACCGGGCCGGTGCTGCTGGAGCGCAGTTATGCGCGTCGAAGCGACCTGCCGCCTTGCGTCGTCGAGGGCATGGCGGCGGTGGAGGCGTGGCTGCGGCGGGACTGCGAAGTGGCGGAACACGACGATCCGTCGTGGCCGCTGTGGGTGGTGAAAGGAAGGTAGAGAACGAGCGCGCCGCGGCTGCGCGCTCGGCAGTTCGCCCCTCCAGCGCCGGAAAGCACGCGGCGTTGGGCCGCGCGATCTCGCTGTCCGACGGGCATGGCGCGACCACTCGGGCGCGGTGGCTGGACGGCGTCATCGAGCACGTCGAGGTCACCGGCCGCGACCGACGGCCGCGCCTCGGTCACTCGAGGCCGAGCGCCCGGCGCACCGCCGCTTTGTCGATCTTGCCGCCGGCGAAGTCGTCGAACGCGCGCGCGGGCGGCGTGATCAGGCGCTGCGCGATGAACGGCGCGCCTTCCTCGGCGCCCTGCTGGCTGTCCTTGAAGCAGCACTCCCACTCGAGCGTCGCCCAGCCCTGGTAGCCGTACTTGGTCAGCAGGCTGAAGATCGCGGTGAAGTCGACCTGGCCGTCGCCGAGCGAGCGGAAGCGGCCGGCGCGGTTCTGCCAGTTCTGGTAGCCGCCGTAGACGCCGACGCGGCCGTTGGGCCGGAACTCGGCGTCCTTCACGTGGAAGCACTTGATGCGCTCGTGGAAGATCTCGATGTACTCGAGGTAGTCGAGCTGCTGCAGCACGAAGTGGCTCGGGTCGTAGAGCAGGCAGGCGCGCGGGTGCTCGTCGACATGGTCGAGGAACGCCTCGTAGCTGGCGCCGTCGTGCAGGTCCTCGCCAGGGTGCACCTCGAAGGCGCAGTCGACGCCGCACTCCTCGGCGTAGTCGAAGATCGGCTTCCAGCGGCGCGCCAGCTCCTTGAAGCCTTCCTCGACGAGGCCCGCCGGTCGCTGCGGCCACGGATAGACCGTGTGCCACATCAGCGCGCCGGAGAACGTCGGCATCGCCTTGAGGCCGAGGTTCTCGCTGGCCTTGAGGCACAGCTTGACCTGCTCGGTGCCGTAGCGGCACATCGCCTCGGCGGTGTTGACCTCCGGCGGCGCGAACACCTGGAACATCGACGTGTACGCCGGGTGCACGGCGACCAGTTGGCCCTGCAGGTGCGTGCTCAGTTCGCTGATCTCGACGCCGGCGGCGGCGGCCGTGGCCTTGAGGTCGTCGCAGTACGCCTTGCTCACTGCGGCCTTCTTCAGGTCCATGCAGCGGGCGTCCCACGACGGCACCTGCACGCCGGCGTAGTCGAGGCCGGCAGCCCACTTGCAGGCCGTGTCGAAGCGGTTGAGCGGGGCGGCGTCGCCCATGAACTGCGCGAGGAAGATGCCTGGACCTTTCATCATGGCTTGGATTCTCGGTGGGGAGTCGGGATACGGGAGAGGCGCGGGCCGCGCGTCACTTCGGGACCTTGGCCCACTTGCCGGTCTTGGCCGACGCGAGCGCGGCCTCGAGCACGGCCTGGACGGCGACGCCGTCCTGGAAGTCCGGCGCGAACGGCGAGCCGTCGTGGAGCGCGCGCGCGAAGTCGACGACGTGGTGCACGAACGTGTGCTCGTAGCCGACGATGTGGCCGTCCGGCCACCAGTTCGCCGCGTACGGGTGCACGCCGTCCATCACCATCACGGTGCGGAAGCCCTGCGCGTCGCGCGCGTCGCCGAACGAGAACACCTCGAGCTCGTTCATTCGCTCGAGGTTCCAGCGGATCGAGCCCTTCGTGCCGGAGACCTCGATGCAGTTGTGGTTCTTGCGGCCAGGCGCCACACGCGTGGCCTCGTATGTGCCGATCGCGCCGCCCTTGAACTTCGCCAGGAAGCAGAATGCGTCGTCGACGTCGACCTTGGCCTTGCCGCCGCGGCCGTCGGGACGCTCCTTGGTGAACGTCTGCTGCACGCCGCACACCGACTCGAACTCGAGGCCGGTCAGCGCGCGCGTCAGGTCGATCAGGTGAGCGTTCAGGTCGCCGTGGGCGCCGCTGCCGCACAGCTTGCGCTCGGTGCGCCAGCTCGCCGGCACCGAGCCGTCGGCCAGCCAATCCTGCAGGTAGACGGCGCGCACCTGGCGCACGTCGCCGAGGTCGCCGCGGCGGATCATCTGCGCCGCGAGCGTCGTCGCCGGCGCGCGGCGGTAGTTGTGCCACAGGCCGACGCGGACCTTGCTCTTCTTCGCCTGCGCCGCCATCGCCTTGGCCTGCTGCAACGTCATCGCCAGCGGTTTCTCGCACAGCACGTGCTTCTTCGCCCTGAGCGCCGCCATCGCGATGTCGAAGTGGCTGTCGTTGGGCGTGGCGACGTCGACGACGTGGATCGCTGGATCGGCGAGCACGGCGGCGAGGTCCGTCGTGGCGCGCAGGAAGCCGAGCTTCGCCGCCGCCTCGGCGGCGCGCTGTGCGTGTCGGCCGACGACCACCGCCGGCACGATCCGGAACGGCAGGTCGAAGAAGCGGTTGGCCTGGCGCCAGGCGTTGCCGTGCGCGCGACCCATGAATGCGTGGCCGACCATGGCGACGCCGAGGAGGGGAAGGTCGCCGCCGGACGCGGCATTGGAGACGGACGAGAGGCCCATGCCGTCACCATAGGCTCCCCCACCCATCCGCCGCCACGAGTCGGGCAGCGGTCGCGATGGTTCGCCGCGCGGCGCTCAGCGCGTGCCGCCGAACAGAACGCGCAGGTTGATGTCGCCGACCGCCGTGGTGTCCCACCCGAGCAGCAGGTCGGGCAGCCCGTCGCGGTTCCAGTCGCCGAGGTCGGCGGCCAGCGAGCCATCGCGGGTGCCCAGTCGCGTCGGCGACAGGAAGCGGGGGCCGACGAAGCTGCCGTCGCCACCGCCGAGGTAAAGGCCGACCGTGGTGCTGCGCACGGTTCCGGTCATCGCCTCGCAGAACGCCAGCGCATCGAGGTTGCCGTCGCCGTTGACGTCGGCCAGCGGCAGCGCAGTCGGCGCGCCAGGGCCGATCGCCCACGGCGACGCGAAGGCTTCGACGAACGCGCCGATGCTCACGCCTGTCGCCGACGGCGCGACCGACGCGGTGTTGCGATACAGGCGCAACGCGCTGTCGCCGGCGCCCGCTACCAGCAGGTCGACGGAGCCGTCGCGATCGAAGTCGTTGGCCACGAGCCGCGTCGGATTGCTGCCTGCCAGCAGAACCTGCGGACCACCGGCAGCAGCGCCAGGCACCAGGCGGTCGTCAGCAGGCGTGGCGCCGGGCACGTAGCGGTAGAAGCGAACGTGATTGCCATCCGTGCCGACGCCGACCGGCACGGCGACCGCTGCTTCGAGGCGCAGCGGCGCGTTCGTGCCGTTGCGCACGAAGTCACCGATTGCGACATCGGCCGCGCGGCCGTGCGTCAGCGTCAGCCCCGACGGCGCGTGGAACGGGAACTCGCCGACGGCCGGCGCCGCCTTGCCGCGCAAAAGTGCCAGCGCGCCCTGGCCCTCGCTCAGCTGCGCCGACGCGAAGACCAGCAGCGCGACGAGATCGTCGACGCCGTCGCCGTCGACGTCGCCGCGGATGAGGCGGACGCCGGCGCCGAGGTCGGTGGCGGCGAGCACAGGATCGGCGAGCAGCTGCCGCAGCGGCGCGGTGAAGCCGTCTGGCTCCTGCACGGGCAGACCAGCCGGATCGTGGCGCCAGACGGCTAGCCGCGAATCGCGGCTGAGGAACGCCAGCAGGTCGATCTGCCCTGCGGGCGCTGGCAGCGCCGTCACCGACGCCGGCAGCAGCCCTGGGAAGTCGCAGCGGTTGCCGAGCGCGGGCAGGCCGCCGAAGCCGTCGTTGGCGACCAGGACGATCGCGTCGGACGGGCCGGTAGCGGTCGTGCGCGCGAGCGCCACGTCGCGAGCGCCTTCGAGCGCAACGCTGGTCGGATGGAAGTCGCCGGCGACGATGCGCTCGATGCCGAAGGCGACCTGCCCGCCGGCGTCGGGCGGCAGCAGGCGCGGCTGGCCGGGCTGCGAACTGACGACGAGGCGCGTCGACAGGCGTTTCTCGCGGACGCCGTCGACCTCGGCCTCGTGCACCAGGAACACCGCCTTCTTCTCCCCGGCCGTCGCCGTCGCCGGGAAGGCGCGGTCGAACACGACGGCGCGGATCTGCCGTGGCGACTCGGCGCCGCCTTCGATGGCCCCGCTCAGCGGCGCGAAGCCGTTCGGGCCGAGTTGCAGCAGGCCGAGCGAGACGAGCTGCGGCTCGCCGCGCATGGCGACGACCAGTTCGATTGGCGGCGCCTGGTCGAGGTCCGCGGCGAGGCTGCGGCCGATCGGCTCCGTCGGCAGGAAGAGCGTGTCCGGCGCCAACGGCGGCGCGAACTCACGCACGGAGGTCTGCCGCATGCGCGCGACGCACGGCTGCGTCAGGCCGCCGCCGAAGCTACTGAGCACGCCGGCGAACACGATGGCAATCGACTGCAGCGGGCCATCGCCGCACGCGTGCAGACCGACAGCGGGCGAGTCGTTGTCGAACACGTATCCAGGCACGACGAAGTCGAGCTCGGCAACTTCGGTGAACGAACCGACGCCGTTGCCGAAGGCGACATCGAGCTTGCCCTGCGCGCCACTGGCAACGGCAACATCGAGCGCGCCATCGCCGTCGAAGTCGGCGACCTCGACCACCTCGTATGGGAACAATCGCACGGCCAGTTCGACTGGCGGCAAGAACGCGACGCTGCCCGGGCCGGTGGGCCGCGCCAACAGCACGATCGGCCGCTGGCCCGCCGGCGCGCCGACGCCGGGCACCAGCACGATGTCGGGCACCATGTCGGCGTCGAAGCGTGCCGTGCGACCGCGCGCCATGCCGCCAGGCGTCGACCAGCGGCGCACGGCGCCGAGCGGCGGCAGCGGCGCTAGCTGACCGAGCACTACCTGGTGCGTCGACTGCTCGGTGCCCGCGTTGACGACGAACAGATCGGGCACGCCATCGCCGTCGAAATCGCCGATGCACAGGTCGCGCGGCTCGCGCTCGGCGACCGCTTCAGGATCGCCGACGCGCTGCGGCGCCGCGAACGGCTGGAACATGCCGTTCTGCTGCGCCAGCAAGAGTTGCACGAACGCGACGCCGCCCTGGTCAGTCAGCGCCGCGAAGTCGGGCGCGCCGTCCAGGCTAGGCGCCTGGTCGAGCGCGATCGGCGCGACGGCGACCGGCAGGCGGTCCAGCACGCAGCCGCGCGGGCCGAAGAACGGCCGCGGGTTGGCGAACAGGAACACCTGGCTGGCGACGAACTCGGCGATGGCGCCATCGAGTTCGACGCGCAGCACGATGTCGACCTGCCCCGGCCGGCCGTCCGGCGACGGCGGGATGGTGAACACGAGCCGGCTGGTCGACGACTCGGCGATGCGCAGGTCCTCGCGCGGCAGGGTCGACACGCGGCCGCCCTTCTGGAAGCTCAGCTGCACGGCGTCGAAGTCGAGCGGCGCCGGCGTGGTCCCCGTGGTGAAGTCATACGGCGCGAGCGCCGTTCCGATGAGCGTGACGACCGAGCCGCCGCTGTTCGAACCCTGGCCGGGCAGCGCGACGGCGATGTCAGGCCGGTAAAACGTGTTGCTCACGTCCGTCGAGCGGCCGGCGATCGCGTCGATCAGGAAGAACGTCGCCCGCGTCGCGAAGACATTGGCCGGCGCGAGCGCCGAGACCTCGGTATCGGCGCCTGTCGGCGGCTCGAGG
This sequence comes from Planctomycetota bacterium, assembly GCA_016872675.1. Classification (GTDB taxonomy): domain Bacteria; phylum Planctomycetota; class UBA1135; order UBA1135; family UBA2386; genus UBA2386. The sequence continues at coordinate 21,293 of VGZG01000038.1, read as the reverse complement.
CGCACATCGGCGCACGGCCGCACGACAATCGCCGGTTCGCCGCCGACGCCCGGCGCGCTAGGGTCGGGCGTGACAACGAAGACCTGGACCTCGCTGGCGACGTCTGCGCGCAGACCGGCGACGCGGAAGCGCACGCGTTCGCCGCCAGGCGACATGAACAGCTGATTCATGCCCGGCGGCAGCTCGACGACGACCTCCGGCTGGCGCGCCAGCGTCAACGGCGCCGGCGGCGCGACTTCGCGGCCGTCGACGAGCACGCGCAACTCGGCGGCGACGTCGGCGGCAGTCGGATCGGCGAGCGCTGCGAGGATCGGCGCCGTCGTCAGCACGAAGGCGACGAGCGTCGAGCCGCCCTGGCCGGAGGCGACGGGCTCGAACTGGTCGACAACGACGCCGGCCGCGGCGATCTGCACGCGCAGCGGCGCGCCGGCGACAATGCTGGCGTTGGTCACCAGCACGCTGCGCTCATCGCCGTCTGCCGGCACGAGCGGAAACACCGGCTCGAGGCTCAGACTCGGCGCCGACGCGCCAGAGCCGCTGCCGCCGCCCGACGACGCGGCGGCGCCGGTGATGAGGCCGGCGCCGCAGCCGGCGCCAGCGACGACGACGGCGACGAGGGCGACGCAACGCAGCAGCAACAGGCGGATGCGAGCCATCGGTGCGCGGAGTCTACCGCGGCGCGTGGTAAAACGTGGCGATGAGCAACGGCCTCTCGGCCCCGCCGCCTCCGCCTGAGCGAGCGGTGTTCTGCAACCGGACGCTGAACATGCGTTCGATCAGGGCGATCGGCTTCGACATGGACTACACGCTGGTCCACTACGACGAGGTCGCGTGGGAAGAGCGGGCCTACTGGCACGTGCTGCAGGCGCTGGCGCGCAAGGGCCACCCGGTCGCCGGCCTGCGCTTCGACCCGATGATGTTCCCGCGCGGCCTGATCCTCGACCTCGCGCGCGGCAACGTCATCAAGGCCAACCGCTTCGGCTACGTCACCATGGCGGCGCACGGCACCCGCGTGCTGCCGCACGACGAGCAGCGCCGCGAGTACGCCGGCGTCTGGGTCGACCTCAGCGAGAAGCGCTGGGAGCTGCTCAACACGCTGTTCTCGCTCAGCGAGGCGTGCCTCTACGGCCAGATGGTCGACCTCTTCGACCAGGGCGCGATCGCCGGCGTCGCCGACCACGCGGCGCTGTACCGGCTGGTGAAGACGACGATGGACGAGGCGCACCTCGAGGGCGCGCTCAAGGCCGAGATCATCGCCGCGCCGGAGCGATTCGTGGACCTCGACCCGCTGCTCGTGCAGACGCTGCTCGACCTCAAGCACGCCGGCAAGAAGCTGTTCCTCGCCACCAACAGCGAGTGGCACTACACGCGCGCGATGATGAGCTGGACGTTCGCTCCGTACATCGGCGGCGCGCTCGACTGGCGCGATCTGTTCGACCTCGTGATCGTGCAGTCGAAGAAACCGGCGTTCTTCGAGCAGCAGCGGCCGTTCGAGGAAGTCGTCGACGACGCGACGACGCGGCCGGTCGCCGGCCCACTGCAGAAGGGCGTCGTCTACAAGGGCGGCAACGCGCTCGCCGTGCAGGAGCACTTCGGGTGCGATGGCGGCGAGATCCTCTACGTCGGCGACCATGTCTTCGCCGACGTGCACATCAGCAGCCAGCTGCGCCACTGGCGCACGGCGCTGGTGCTGCGCGAACTCGAGTGCGAGGTGAAGGCCGAACGCGAGTTCGCGGCCCAGCAGCACGAGCTCGACTTGCTGATGGCCGAGAAGCAGCGGCTCGACGCCGAGCACGCGGCGCTGCGCCTCGCGCTGCAGCGGCGCGAGCACCACCAGGCGATGCCGAGCGAGGTGACGCTGCCGCCGGCGGGCATCCAGGAGCGGCTCAAGGCGCTGCGCGCCGCGACCGACGCGCTTGACCAGCGCATCCTGCCGCTGGTGCGGAAGTCCGGGCACATCGGCCATCCGGTGTGGGGCCCGCTGATGCGCGCCGGCGGCGACAAGAGCCGGCTGGCGCGGAAGGTCGAGCGTCACGCCGACGTCTACACCTCGCGCGTGTCGAACTTCCTGCACCTGACGCCGTTCGGCTACCTGCGCGCGCACCGCGGCAGCCTGCCGCACGACCCGCCGCGGTAGTTCCCGGCGCTACCTCCCGGCGCCCGCGTCGTCGTCTTCGCCCGGATACAAGCCACTGCGTTCGGCTTCGTGCGGCCGCGGGACGATGCAGACGTCGAGCCGCGCGATGCGGTCGCCGGCGACCTTGGCCAGCACGATGCCAACGAGGTCCGCCTTGGTCGGCTGCGCCAGCACGGCGCACGGCCGGCGCAGGCCGTAGGCGCGCACTTGCCCGAGTTCGGCGAAGGCCGGTTGGTTGCTCTCGGCGAGCGTCGCGAACTTGCCGGTGATGTAGGCGACGAAGTCCGGCACGCCGCGCAACGGCTGCAGCACGACCTGCGACTCGTAGACGAAGTCGGCGGCGAGCAGCGGGACGAGAGGCTCGACGTCGCGGGTGTTGAGCATGCGGCAGTAGGCGGTGATGGCGTCGCGTTCGCTGAGGGACATCGGGACTCCTTGGCAGGCGGTGACGGCGATGGCGCGCCGGCGGCGCGCTGAGGGGTTTCCCTACTGTGCTGACACATGGTCCGGCAACGCGCTGACACGTTGCGCGCCGGCACAGGGATTGCGGCACGACGGCGCGGCAAGTGGCCGCGCGCCGGGTCGCAGAACTCGCCGCGCGCGCTCACTGCGCCGCGGCGAGCGCCTGCTCGATGGCGGCCTTGCTCTGGCCGCCGCGCAGGCCGAAGCGCACGACGCCCTGCGCGTCGACGACGTAGGTGATCGGCGTCACCTGCGACCACTGCGACTTGTGGAACGCGTCGGCGAACGCGGCGTCGGCGTGCAGCACGGGCTTGGCAAAGCCCTTGCCGGCGATCGTCGCGGCGGTCTCCACCGGCGGGAAGTTGAGCAGCCGGTCGGTGACCACGTGCAGCAGCGCGACATCCGCCGGCAGCGCCGCTTCGAGCGCGCGGATCTCCGGCGCCTCAACGTCGCACGAGCCGCAGCGTGAGCGGAAGAAGTGCAGCACGGCGCGCTGGCCGCGCAGCCGCTCGGCCGTCCACTCCTCGCCCTGCTCGTCGACCAGCGCAAACGCCGGCAGCGGCTTGCCGACGCTGGCGGCGATCAGCGTGTCGACGTGGGCACGGATGCCGCCACGCACGGCGACGTAGCTGAGCAGCAGCGCGAGCGGGACCAGTAGCGCGAACAGCGTGCGGCGACTCATGGCGGGGATTGTGCCGGGCGGGCGGTGACGGCGCGACGCCGAGCAATCCGGGCAGGGTGTTGGTCGGGAACTGCGGGCGGGCGGCGCTCCCCTCACACCGCGCACATCTTCACCGCGCGCGCCAACGCCTCCATCTTGTCGCCCTTCGGGATGAACTCGTGCGACACGAACCCCTCGTAACCCGTCGCGAGGATCGCGCGGCAGATGGCCGGGTAGTTGAGTTCCTGCGTGTCGTCGATGTCGCGGCGGCCGGGCACGCCGCCGGTGTGGTAGTGGCCGATCCACTTGGCGTTGTCGGTCAGCGTGCGGATGACGTCGCCCTCCATGATCTGCACGTGGTAGATGTCGTAGAGGATCTTCACGCGCGGCGAGTCGACGGCTTTGCAGACCTCGAGGCCGTAGCGCATCGTGTCGAAGGCGTAGTCCTTGTGGTCGACCTTGCTGTTGAGGTACTCGAAGCAAAGGGTCACGCCGGCCTTCTCGGCGATCGGCGCGAGGCGCTTGAAGCCCTCGACGCAGTTGGCGATGCCGTCGGCGTCGCTCTGGCCGCCGCGGTTGCCGGAGAACACGATCATGTTCTTGATGCCGGCGTCGGCGATGCGCGGCAGGAAGTTCTCGCAGTCCTTGACGTACGCGTCGTGCATCTCGCGGCGGTTGAGGCCGCGGCCGATCTGCATCGAGTCGGGGCCGAACGCCATCGAGCACTCCAGCCCGAACTTCTTCGGCGTCATCCACTCGCGCGCGTACAGCAGGTCGATCGCCGACAGGCCGCTCGCGGCGCACTGCTCGCAGAACTTCTCCAGCGGGATGTCGTTGTAGATCCAGCGCGCGACCGACTGCTTGAGCTTGGACTTGGGCTTCGGCGCGGCGGCGGGGTCTTGCTGGCGGGCGGCCGGCAGCGAACCCGGCAGCGCGAGCGAACCGGCGGCGGCGGCGGCGGCGTTGCCGAGGAAGGAACGACGATCGAGCGGGGCGTGGTCCATGGCGCGATCGTGGCGCGGCCGCGCGCCGCCGGCCACCTTCCGTCGGGCCCGGCGGGGTATCAGGAACGTCGCGGCTCGAGCAGCACCTTGGTGCAGCGCGCCTTCTTCTGGTCGAACAGCGCGTAGCCGTCGGCGGCGGCGGCCAGCGGCAGCCGGTGCGAGAACAGCGGCGCCAGGTCGAGGTCGCCGCGCTGCAGCCGCGCCAGCAGCCGCGGCATCGCCGCCCCCACCGGCGCGCGGCCGGCGCGGTAGCAGAGGTTCTTGTCGTAGAGCTGGCCCGGCGTCAGCGCGAACTGCGGCTCGTTGTGCACGCCTGGCGCGCTGATCACGCCGCCGCAGCGCGCGACCTGCCACGCCAGCACGCTGGCGTCGGGATGGCCGACGGCCTCGATCACGACGTCGGCGCCGCGGCCGCCGGTGCGCGCGCGCACCGCCGCGACCGCGTCCTGCGCGCTGCGATCGATCGGCACAGCGCCGTAGCGGGCCGCGAGTTCGAGCCGTTCGGGCACCGAGTCGATGGCGAAGACCGCGCCCGCGCCGAGGTCGCGCGCGCCGAGCACGGCGCACAGGCCGATCGGGCCGAGGCCGAGCACCGCGACGGTGTCGCCGCGCTGCACGCCGGCGTGCTCGGCGGCGAGGAAGCCGGTGCCGAGCACGTCGCCGGCGAGCAGCGCCACCGCGTCGGGCACGCCGACCGGCAGCGGCGCCAGCGAACTGTCGGCGAGCGGCACGCGCACGCGCTCGGCCTGCGCGCCCTGCAGGCCGCGGCCCTGCGCCACCCAGCCGAACAGCTGGCTCTGCTCGCAGCGGCTGGTCAGCCCGCGCTGGCAGAAGAAGCACGCGCCGCAGTGCACCGAGAACGGCGCCACCACGCGGTCGCCGACGCGCACCCGCTGCACCGCCGCGCCGACGGCGATCACGCGGCCGAGGAACTCGTGGCCCAGCGTCGTGCCGGCGTCGAGCCCGACCTCGACGCCGCGGTAGACGTGCAGGTCGCTGCCGCAGATCGCCGCCAGTTCCATCTGCACGACCACGTCGGTCGGCAGTTCGAGCCGCGGCTCGGCGACCTCGGCGCAGGCGACGCGGTACGGGGCGAGGAAGGTGACGGCCTGCATGGCGGTCGGCAGCGTAGCGGTGGACGGACGGCGGACCGCAACCTCGCGGCTGCCGCCCCAAATCCCCCGCCGCGCGTTCGCCTTTCCCCTTCCGCGCGCCCCCCACGTCGCTATCGTTCGGCGCGGCCGGATCGGTCAGGATCCAGCCCAAGCGGTCCCTTGAGCATTCGCATCGGCGGAGTCCCTTACGGCGTCGGCGCCCCCCTTCTCGCGGGCCTGGAGTCCGACCCTGCCGTCGACTTCGTCACCGCCACGCCGGCGCGGCTGATCGAACAACTGCGCGCTGGCCAGCTCGACGCCGCGCTGGTCTCCTCGATCGAGGCCGCGCGCGTGCCCGGCTACCGCGCGCTGACGACGCTCGGCATCGCCTGCAAGCGCGAGATCCGCTCGGTGCGGGCCTTCCGCAAGAAGGGCGCGCCGATCCGCAACGTCGGCCTCGACGACGGTTCGGCGACATCGGCGGCGCTGCTGCACATCCTGCTCACACGCCGCTACGCCGACGAGTTGGCGCCGGCGGTGAGCTTCACGCCGATCGCGCCGACGACGACGCCAGACGCGCTGCCGTACGACCTCGTGCTGCTGATCGGCGACCAGGGCCTCGCCGCCGACCCCGGCGCGCGCGAGGTCTGGGACCTCGGCCAGCAATGGCGCGCGCTGACCGGCCTGCCGTTCGTGTTCGCGCTGTGGCTGCTGCGGCCGGACGCCTGTGCCGAGCGCATCGCGCCGATCCTGCAGCGCGCGCGCCAGCGCGGCCGCGCGCTCGGCCCGGTCGACGGCACCGCCGGCGCCGCCCACTACGATCTCGACGCCGAGGATCTGCGCGGCGTCCACCGCTTCTGGGAGGAGGCGCAAGCGCTCGGGCTTGCGACCGCCGCCCGCCCCGCCTTCCTCACCCACCCGATGACCGCTTCGTCATGAGCACCTCGACGGGCCAGCAAGACCTCTTCGCAACCGAGACCGACACGATGACCGACGCCAAGGCGACGAAGGGCGCCAGGGAGAAGACCGCCAGAGAACCGGCGGCCAGGGGCGCCGAGACCGCCGAATCGATGGCCAAGCGCCAGCGCGAGATCTCGGTCTCGGAGTTCTTCACCAAGAACCGCCACCTGCTCGGCTTCGACAGCCCGCGCAAGGCGCTGCTGACCGCCGTCAAGGAGGCCGTCGACAACAGCCTCGACGCCTGCGAGGAGGCGCGCATCGCGCCCGACATCGTGGTGACGATCGCGCGCATCGGCCAGAGCGAGAAGCAGTTCACGATGACGGTCGAGGACAACGGCCCCGGCATCGTCAAGGCGCAGGTGCCCAACGTCTTCGGCCGCCTGCTCTACGGCAGCAAGTTCCACCGCCTGCGCCAGAGCCGCGGCCAGCAGGGCATCGGCATCAGCGCCGCCGGCATGTACGGCCAGCTGACCACCGGCGCGCCGGTGCGCGTGCGCACCAAGCCCGGCAAGAAGTCGGTGCCGCTGGCGTTCGAGATCAAGATCGACACGGCGCGCAACCGCCCCGAGTTCAAGGACACGGCGATCGAGTGGGACAAGGACCACGGCACCGAGGTCGCGATCGACATGGAGGGCGAGTACCGCCGCGGCCAGAAGAGCATCGAGGAGTTCCTCAAGCTGATGGCGGTCGCCAACCCGCACGTCAAGCTGACCTTCAAGGACCCGGACGGCAACGTCATCGAGTACCACCGCGGCACCAAGGAACTGCCGAAGGAAGTCGAGGAGATCAAGCCGCACCCGCACGGCGTCGAGCTCGGCATCCTGCTCAAGATGATGGCCGAGAGCGAGAACCGCACGGTCAGCGCCTTCCTGCAGCAGGACTTCTCGCGCGTCGGCCCGATGGTCGCCAAGGAGATCTGCGCGAAGGCCGGCATCAAACCGGAGACCAACCCCCGCCGGCTGGACGCCGCGGCGGTGCAGAAGCTCAAGGCCGCGATCGACGCCACCAAGATCATGGCGCCGCCGCTGTCGTGCATCGCGCCGATCGGCGAGGAGTTGATCCTCGCCGGCCTCAAGAAGGAGGTCGAGGCCGACTTCTACGTGGCGACGTCGCGCCGGCCGGTGGTCTACCGCGGCCATCCGTTCGCCATCGAGGTCGGCATCGCCTACGGCAAGCCGGGCGACACGCTGCACATGACCGACGCCGGCAAGATCGTCGAGGTCGCGACGAAGAAGGCCGAGAACCAGGAAGTGCTGATGGGCAACGCGGACGAGCCGATCCGACTGATCCGCTTCGCCAACCGCGTGCCGCTGGTGTTCCAGCAGTCGGCGTGCGCGATCACCAAGGCGGTGATCGCCACCAACTGGAAGAACTACGGCCTGCAGCAACCGCGCGGCTCGCTGCCGATCGGCCCGATGGTCGTCTTCGTGCACATCGCCTCGGTCTGGGTGCCGTTCACCAGCGAGTCGAAGGAGGCGATCGCGTCGTACGACGAGATCCTCGAGGAGCTGCGCCTGGGCCTGATGGAGGCTGGCCGCAAGCTCGGCAAGCACGTGCGCAAGGGCAAGAAGCTCGCCAACGAGTTCAAGAAGCGCAACTACATCGAGACGTACATCCCGCACCTCGTCGTCGCGCTGAAGGACATCCTCAAACTCGACGAGAAGGAAGCCGCCAAGGCCCGCGAGAGCCTGACCGTCGTCCTGGAGAAGTCGCGCAAGCTCTGAGACCGCGCGCCCTGAACCCGCATCCAAGAACCGCTCACCCCTGATCGACCATGGCCGCCAAGAAGTTCACCCCGCAGCCGCCGCCGAAGAAGAAGGCTCGCGGCCCGCTCTCCGACTTCGACAAGATCACCATGAAGGAGATCACCGCCTGCGCGACGCACGTGCTGGCGGCGATCCGGGCGCAGGGCAAGCCGGAGCTGAAGTTCCCGGACCGCTCGCTGAAGAACGCCCGCTACGACAAGAAGGACGGCTACTTCGTGATGGGCCGCTCGCGCGTCGAGCGCACGCTGTCGGTCAACACCGTCAAGTCGTTCGCGCAGACGCTGAAGATGATGGCCTTGAGCCAGCAGCTGGTCGACGAGGACGACTTCGCCACCAAGCGAGAGGCGTACTATGTCTCGAAGAACTGGGACGAGGCCAAGTTCGAGGAGCAGCCGGAGTCCGACGCCGCGATGGACGACATCGAGGCGCTGTTCTCGCTCGAGGGCGTGATGCGCGAGCACCTGCGCTTCAAGGCCGACGAGCACGGCGGCAAGGTCGCCGGCCAGCTGGTCGTGCTCGACCGCGACCGCGAGAGCGGCCGGCCGCTGCGCATCGACTGCACCGGCTTCGGCTCGGGCGCGTACTCGATCCCGTCGTCGGTCGAGCACCTCGGCTTCGAGACCAAGGCCAAGTTCATCCTGGTCATCGAGACCATCGGCATGTTCGAGCGGCTCAGCCAGCACAACTACTGGAAGACCGCCAACTGCATCCTGATCGGCACCGCCGGCGTGCCGACGCGCGCCACCCGCCGCTTCGTGCGCAAGCTGTCCGACGCGCACAAGCTGCCGGTGTTCGCCTTCAACGACTGCGATCCGTACGCCTTCAGCAACATCTACCGCACGCTGAAGGTCGGTTCGGGCAACGCCGTGCACCTCAACCAGTTCTTCTGCGTGCCCAACGCGCGCTTCCTCGGCGTGTCGCCACAGGACATCGAGGACTACGACCTGCCGACGCACGCGCTGAAGGACGTCGACATCAAGCGCGCCCAGGACATGCTGAAGAACGACCCGTTCTTCCAGGCGCACAAGGAGTGGCAGAAGGCCATCGAGATGATGCTGAAGACCGGCCAGCGCGCCGAGCAGCAGGCGCTCGCCAAGCACGGCCTCAACTTCGTCATTGACGAGTACCTGCCGAAGAAGCTGAAGGAAGCGCAGAAGTTCCTGCCGTGAGCGGCGGCGAGCCGGCGCGGCCCGCGAAGACCGCCGCGCGCTGCGAGCCGCCCGCCCCGGGAGAACTGGCGCCAGCGAGACCTGCCCAGCTAGGATCGTGCGGCGTTCATAGGCGCTGCCGCCGAGGAGCCTCCGTATGTCCCAGGTCGCCTGAAGCGTCACGACTTCGTTCCCAACGCCGATTTATCAGCTGTGACGCTCGGCGACCTTGGCGCCGAATTGCTTTCGCGCATCGACAAGGTCGAGAAGCACTCCTCGCGCAAACAGTTGGAGCAGCGCCTCAGCCTGCTGTCGCAGTTGCACTACGCCACCGGCGCGCTGATGGAGGCGCCCGAGAACCGCGAGTCGGTCGCGCAGTTAGCGTCGCAGTTCAACTTCGCGCACCACTGCTGGCGCAAGCACGGCGTGCCGATCGCGGACGCAACGCACGTCGGTGTCGCTGCCGCAAGCGACCCGCAACCTCGCGCGCCTCGTGGAGCCTTGGGCCTCGATGCTGGACGAGGCGCTGAAAACGAGTTGGGCGAACGTGCTCGTGCGCCGACTTCCGGGCTGAGTCCCGCCAGCGCCGGCGTTGCCCTGCACCGCATTCCTGGCGCGCCGGCGAACTGCAACGGCCTGCACTGGGCGCTGCGGACGACATTTTGCTGGCCAGTCCCCGTGGCACACCGCCTTGGGACCTCGACGACGCGCCCGCGGGCACACATCATGCCCCCCTCGCCATGAACCCAAGCCTCCGCCTCGTCCCTTACTGCGCGCTGGCCGCCGCCGCCACCGCCCAACTCCCCGCCCCGACGCTGATCAACCGCGCCGCGCCGCGCGCCGCGTGGTCGGCGGTCATCAGCGCCGGCACGACCACCGGCGCGACCACGACGCCGCCGACGGTCAACGCCACGTTCCGCGCCGGCAATCCGGGGGCGGGCAGCAGCGACACGCTGTACGTCTTCGGCGGCTCGCTCGGCAACAACACGTCGACGACGACCAACGACCTGTGGGCCTTCCACGCGCCCACCGGCGTGTTCACGCAGCGCCTCCCCGACGGCGCTGCCGGCAGCCCGGCGGCCCGCGGCCGGGCGGCGATCGCGTGGAACCCGACGACCAACAAGCTCGTCGTGTTCGGCGGCAACACCCGCGGCACGACGCCCATGCTGCTGAACGACACCTGGGAGTACGACCCCGCGACGAACGCCTGGGCCAACGTCACGCCGGCGGGCGCCAGCCCGGCGCCGCGGCAGTTCGCGGCGATGGCTTGGGATCCGCAGCTCGGTGGCATGCTGCTGTTCGGCGGCCAGATCAACGACGTGGCGCCAACGATCGTGGCCAACGACACGTGGCTGCTGCTCGGCGGCGCGTGGACGCAGCTCACGCCGCCGACGTCGCCGGCGCCGCGCGGCGAACACTCGCTGGTGACGCGCAGCGACGCCTTCAACGACGTCGTGCTCGTCGGCGGCATCGACCACGGCTCGGCGACGCCCGAGCAGATCCGCCACCTCGACATCTGGCGCTGGAGCGGCGGTGCGTGGTCGCTGCTCAGCAACTGCGACGTGCTGGCCAACCCGACCGGCGCTGGCGCCACGTGGCCAGCGAGCGCGAACGCCAATCAGGCGGTCTACGACCCGCTGCGCCAGCGCATCGTCGTGCAGGGAGGCAGTGGCATCACGGTCGCGAGCAACACGACGTACGTCTACGGCCCGAGCTACGGCGGTTCGCCGACCAACTACACGAGCGAGTTCGACTGCCTGACCAACACGTGGTCGATCTACGCCAGCCCGACCACCGGCACGACGCCGTTCAACAACACGGACGCGGCGATCGGCCGCGTCAGCCGCTACTACGCGGCCTTCCTGCCGGCGACGGGCAAGGTCTACAAGGCCTGCGGCCAGGACCCGACCAAGTCGGGCAGCAGGCCGAACCACAACATCTACCAGTACCAGGCCGCCGTGATCGCCAACGCGACGGCGTACGGCGCCGGCTGTAGCGGCCCCGGTGGCGCGCTCGGTCTCGTCTCGAACGGCCGGCCGTGGACCAACCGGACATGGACGGGCACGTGCAGCAACCTCGGCCCGCTGTCGCTCGCGCTCACGGTCTGGGGCGTCGGCCAGCAGCAGATCCCCCTGCTGGCGCTGCTGCCGATCGCCGGCCCCGGCTGCGATCTGCTCAACACCGGCGATGTGCTGGCCGGCCCGTCGATGCCGGCGGGCGGCGTCGCGACGATGTCGCTGCCGATCCCCGACAGCGCTGCGCTGTCGGGTTTCGCGATCAACGTGCAGGTCGCGGAACTGCAGTTTGACCCGTCGTTCAACTGGGTCGGTCTGTACACGTCGAACGGCTTGCAGTTGTCGGTCGGCGCGCTCTGACGAGCGTCGGGCCACGCGGCGAGCCGCCGCCCCGTCCGCGCGCCTGCGCCGGCGACGACCGGCCGACCGCGGCGATCACCGACTTCCGCGGCGCCGCCTCGGCCAACCTGTGGGACTGGCTCGGCACGCACCTGTCGCTCGGCCTCGTGCGCCGGCGCACCGTGCGCGTCAGCGGCGTGCGCATGCCCGCCGCGCCGGCGCCGAAGTGACCGCAGCCGCGACGGCTGCGCGACCGCGCCGTCAGCCGCGCAGCGCCGCGAAGCCGATGCGGTCGCGTTCGCGCAGGCCCGCCTTGGTCACGGCGAGCTTGCCGAGCCGGTCGCCCTTGTGCGAGTCGGCGCCGCTGAGGTAGCAGGCGAAGTCGGGTCGGCCCCGACCTCGAGCGGCGGCTTGCCGCCGCGGGCGCGGATGCGGTCGAGGAAGGCCTTGATGCCCGGCCGCGCGACGAGCCGCCGCTCGAGCGCGCGCTTGCCGGGGAACTCGAGCAGCAGCAGCCCGATCAGGATCGTCAGCAGGCCCTGGCCCGGCAGCACCAGCATCGCGCCGCCGGCGAGCACGAAGAGCAGGCCGAGCACGTTGCGCAAGACGTGCCAGACCCAGCCGAGCGGCGTGCGCCCGACGCGCAGCTCCTTGCGCGAGGCGACGAAGTAGTCGGCCGGCAGCTGCAGCACGAACAGCGGCAGCAGCACGACGACCAGCGCAAGCGAGCCGACGGCGAGGCCGAGCGCCCACGTCAGCGGCCCGATCACCGACTCGTCGCCGGCGACGGGCGCCGCATCCTGCCACGCGCGCGCAGCGGCCTGGTGCCACATCATCGCCGGATCGTAGCCGCCGGGGCGGGCGGCCCGCAGCAGCGCCGCGCGACCCGACGCGCTGGCCCCGATCCGGGCACCGCGTTACACCATCTGCCCTCATGCCCGGACCTGCGACCCCCGCCGCCCAGCTCGAAGCCCGGATCCACGATCGCTCCGCGACCGTCGGCGTCATCGGCCTCGGCTACGTCGGCCTGCCGCTGCTGCGCGCCTTCTTTCAGGCCGGCTTCCGCGTCGTCGGCTTCGACATCGACGACCAGAAGATCCAGATGCTGCGGCGCGGCGACTCGTACCTGAAGCACCTGGGCACCGACTTCGTGCAGGCGATGGCGAAGTCCGACCGCTTCACCGCGACGTCGGACCCGCAGGCGCTCGGGATCGCCGACGCGATCATCCTGTGCGTGCCGACGCCGCTCGGCAAACACGGCGAGCCGGACATGAGCTTCATCGAGAAGTCGACCGCGATGGTCGCCAAGGTCCTGCGCAAGGGCCAGCTCGTGTCGCTCGAGTCGACGACGTACCCGGGCACGACGCGCGGCGACTGCCAGCCGATCCTCGACGCGACGGGCTTGAAGGCCGGCGTCGACTACTTCCTGGCGTTCAGTCCCGAACGCGAGGATCCGGGCCGCAAGGACCACAGCACGCAGTCGATCCCGAAGCTGGTTGGCGGCGTCGATCCGGAGAGCGGGCGCCTGGCGACGATGCTGTACGCCGCCGCGATCCAGAAGGTCGTGCCGGTCGACAACGCCGAGGTCGCCGAGGCCGCCAAACTGCTTGAGAACATCTACCGCTGCGTCAACATCGCGTTGGTCAACGAGCTCAAGCCCGTGCTGGCGGCGATGGGCATCGACATCTGGAAGGTCATCGACGCAGCCAAGACCAAGCCGTTCGGCTTTCAGGCCTTCTATCCGGGCCCCGGCCTCGGCGGGCACTGCATCCCGATCGACCCGTACTACCTGACCTGGAAGGCGCGCGAGTTCGGCCACCATACGCGCTTCATCGAGCTGGCTGGCGAGATCAACCACGCGATGCCTCACTACGTCGTCGCGCGCGCGGTCGAGGGACTCAACGAGTTCGGCAAGCCGATGCGCGGCAGCAAGGTGCTGGTCATCGGCCTCGCCTACAAGCCGGACGTCGACGACGTCCGCGAGACGCCGGCAGCCGAAATCATCAAGCTGCTGTTCGAGCACGGCGCCAAGGTGCAATACCACGACCCGCACGTGCCGCTGTTCGCCGGCATGCGCAAGTACATGGAGTACCGCATGCACTCCGTGCCACTAACCCCGGCGAACGTGCGCGAAGCCGACTGCGTGCTGATCGTCACCGACCACGCCGCCGTCGACTGGAAGCTGATCGGCGCGCACGCTCGCCTCGTCGTCGACTCGCGCAACGCGATGGCGAAGGCCGGCCCGATCGCTGGCAAGTACCTGCAGGCCTGAGAGCGCGGCGGCGCGCGCAACCGCGAACGGCTGCTGACCGCGCTGCCAATGGCGCGCAAGGCGATCGACCCGCCGTGGGTCGCGCTGGCGCTCGCCGGCGGCATCGACGCGCGCGACGCGCCTTGGTCGCGCCGGCTCGCGGCAGGAGTCAACTACCGGGGCGGCGGCGAAACGCTGACCAACCGGAGTGCGGGGATCCTGGGCGTCCTTCCGGCGGAGGCGCGGCGCCGGCCGGCGTCGTACTGTTCCGGCCGTGCGACTCCCATTCCTGTTCGTCCCGTCGCTGCTGGCGGCCTCTCTCGCCGCCCAAGACGACCTTCCCGCGCGCTGGCGCATCGCGCTCGGCGTCGGCGCCGGCATGCTGGAGCACGATGACGAGTCCTTCCCGCGCGCCGACGCAAACAGCGCCGGCGCATTCCGCGTCGGCTTCGAAGGCACGAGCCGCCGCGGCTTCGGCGGCGGCCTGCGCCTAGAGAGCTTCGCTGCCAAGGAACTCGAGTTCAGCGCGGCGCCCGCTGACTACGACGTCGGCTTCGGCTCGCTGTTCGGCCACTTCACCTACCGCGTGCAGAGTCACCGCTTCGCCATGCCGGTGCGCATCGGCCTGCTGGCCAACGCGCTGACGGTCGACAACGTGACGACCTCCGGAGACGACATGGCCACCTACCGCACGCTTGGCATTCAGACCGAGCTCACGCCCGAGTTCACGCTCGCCCGCCACGGCAACACGACGTGGACGGTCTACGGCGAGATCGGCCTGGGCGGCGGCGGCACCACGATCGAGATCGACAACGACAGCCGCGAGTGGGCTTCCGCGACCGTGTTCACCGGCCTCGAGCTCGGCACGCGCGTCCAGCTCGGCCTCTGCGAGCTGAGTCTCGCATACGTCGGCCGCTGGCAGTCGATGGACGAGAGCGACCCCGACGGCACCCCGCCGCTGACCGTGCTGCCGTACGACGCCAACTTCCACGGCGTGATGTTCGGCGTCGCCGTCGTGTTCTGACCGCTCACCCCGCGCCGCCGCGGAAGTCGAAGTCGCCGACGCCGCCGTCGGCGCGCTCGTGGTCGGCGCCGGTGGCGAAGCGGGCCACCAACTGCGCCGCCAGCTGCGCTTCGTCGCAGTGCGTCTCGACGTCGGTCGGCGACGCCTGCCACTGCTCAAGCGCGCCGCGCACCGCCGCGGCGAGCACGAATGCCGTCGTGGCCGCGTCCTCGACGCCGAGCGTGCCGTCGCGCACGCCATGCACCAGCAGCTCGCGCAGTTTGGCGCGCAGCCAGCGCAGCTCCTGCCGCTCGTCCTCGCGCAGCCGGGCGGTGAAGCCACCGCGCAGCTCGGTCGCCTGCACGCGCAGCAGGTGCGTCGCCGCCGGCTCGCGGAAGTGGAAGCGCAGGTAGCCGGCGAGGAAGGCGCGCAGCGCCGTGGCGGCGCCGCCCGGCCCCGCCGCCTGGACCTGCAGCAACCGCCGCCGCTTGTCGCGCCAGTGGTCGAGCACGGCGTAGAACAGCTCTTCCTTGCCGGCGAAGTGGCAATAGACCGCGCCCTTGGTCACGCCGGCGCGGGCGCCGATGCCGTCGAGCGAGGCGCCGCGGTAGCCGTGCGCCGCGAAGTCGGCGGTCGCGGCCTCGATCAGGCGCCCGCGCAACGACGAGTCGGGGCGACGCGGCATCGCCTCGCGCTCAGCGACCGGTGTAGAACTGATCGCGCATCGACTTCGGCAAGTAGAAGTCGATCAGGAACGGGTTCCAGGCCCGCTCCTCCTGCGCGAAGCGGTCCATCTGGGAGTAGGTGACCGTCAAGTCCGGGACGTCGTCCTGGAGGTCGACGGGCATGACGCGCAGGCCGATGCGCTCCTCGAACGGGACGATCGGCACGATGCTGCCATCGCCTTCCTCGACGCGCAGCACGATCGAGCGCGCGCGCCGCAGCACGTAGATGCGGTTCTCCTCGCTGCGCTTGAACAGCGGCGTGACGTGGATCGCGAAGACCTCCGACTTGGTGGTCAGCGCCGCCTGAAACTCGGCCTTGGCGTCGGCGTCGGCGAAACCCTTCCACTCCTCGACCTTGTCGAGGTCGGCGATCGTCTCGAAGACCTTGAGCTTCTTGTCGGCGCCGAGCTGCATGTCGCCGAAGTCAGTGGCCTCGGTGCCGCCGGACTGCTCGGCGGCGGCCTCCATCGCTTCCTCGTCGATCTGGTTGCGGAACGTGACGATCCCATCGACGACGCGGTCGGGCACGCGCTCGGCCGAGGACAGCGAGCGCAGCACGGCGCGCGGCGCGGTGTTGACGTTGATCAGGATGCCGAGCCCTTCGGGCGTCGGCGCCTGCGCGCCGCCGGCCCCGCCCTGTCCCGCCTCGCCGGCGCCCTGCCCGCCCGCCGGCGCAGCGCCGCCGGCTGGCGCGTTGCCAGCGCCCGGCGTCTCGCCGCGCGACTCGGCGGCGGCGCGCTGGCGCGCGATCTTCTCAGGATTGCCGGGATCGACGCGCAGCGCCGTCCAGACCGTCAGGGTCGACTCGAGGCCAAGGTAGACCTTGCCGTCGATCACCTTGTCGAAGAACAGGTCCTCCGTCACCGACGGCAGCAGCAGCAGCTCGTCGAGGTGCATCATGCCGGAGATGTCGCGCCGCTGTTCGTCGACGGCCTTCGGCAGCGGCTTGGGCATCTGCTCGGAGCCCGCGCGCGTGCCCCACTCGATGATCTCGCTGACGATGCGCTCGGCGTCGCCGAGCGGCACGTCGAACTCGGTGTCCTCGCGCAGCACATCGATCATGCGCACCACCCGCTCGCGGAATAGCTGCGCGAACTGCTCGTCCGGGCTCCACAACGCCAGTAGGTTGAGTTTGCGGTTCTCGTCCTCGACCCAGACGTAGGTGGTCAGGTCGCCGTCGGGCTTGCCGATCGGCTGGAACCACGCGTCGCGACTGCCGTCGCAATTGCTGGCCGGATCAGGCGGAGCTTCTTCGCCTTCGCCGCCGGCCCCCTGGGCGCCTGCCCCCAGACCGCCCGCGCCCTGGCCGCCGAGCGCGCCGCCGAGTCCGCCAGCGCCGCCTTCGCCTTCGGCCGCCGCGCTGGCGAGGTCGGCGAGCAGTTGCTCTTCGGCGTCGTTCAGTTGGTAGGTCATCTGCGTGCGCATGCGCGCCAGCAGGGCGTCGTTCTCGCCGGTGGCGCGGACCATGCGGCCGGCGACGACCAGTTCGGCGACGAGGATGTAGAGCAGGATCGAGAAGATCAGCGCCAACACGAGCGCGATGCCATCCTCGCCGGTCGCGCGTGGCGAGCGGGCGGCGGAGCGACGGAACGCGGACGCGGCCATGACGGGCATCGGACGAGGATGGTAGCGGGATCTTCCGGTTGCCGCCGCGCCGGAAACGCCCGAGGCCGGCCTCGGGACGAACCCGGGACCGGCCTCGGCGCGGCGTCAGCGATGCCCCTACGGTCGGGGATCTGCCCGTCAGTCGCGCCGGCGGCGGCGGTCGCCGCGGCCACCGCGGTCGCCGCGATCACCGCGCGGCGCGTCGCCGAGCACGCTGTCGAGCGACTCGAGCTGGCCGACATCCTGCGCCGGCGCCTTCGGTTCGCGCGCGTCGTCGTCGAACTCGCTCATCGGCATGTCGCCGCGCGCCGGACGATCGCTGCGCTCGGGTCGCGGACCGCGCTCGGCGCGGGCCGGGCCGCCGCCGAAGCCGCCGTCACGCGGATCCGCCGCGTCGCGCATCGGCCGGCGCTCGCTGCGTTCGCCCGCCTGGGGCTCGTCGCGGCGCGGTCGCCAACCTTCGCGCATCGGCCGGTCCTCGCGCTGACCGCGCTCGTCGCGCATCGGACGGTCGTCGCGGGCTGGGCGATCCTCGCGCGGGCCGCGCTCCGGACGCGGGCCACGCTCCTCGCGCATCGGCCGGTGGTCGCGGGCCGGACGATCGTCGCGCGGACCGCGCTCGAAGCGCTCCTCGCGCATTGGCCGGTCGTCGCGGGCCGGACGGTCGTCGCGCGGACCGCGCTCGAAGCGCTCCTCGCGCATCGGCCGGTCGTCGCGGGCCGGACGGTCGTCGCGCGGACCGCGCTCGAAGCGCTCCTCGCGCATTGGCCGGTCGTCGCGGGCCGGACGGTCGTCGCGCGGACCGCGCTCGAAGCGCTCCTCGCGCATCGGCCGGTCGTCGCGGGCTGGACGGTCATCGCGCGGACCGCGCTCCGGACGCGGGCCACGGCTGTCGCGCGGCGCCTGGGCCGCTGCAGGCGCGCCGCCCTCGGCCGCCGGCGCGCCGCCGCGCTCGGCCAGGATGACGGCCTTGCGGCTCAGCTTGACCTTGCCGAAGTCGTCGATCGCGATGACCTTGACCTTGAGCGTGTCGCCGATGCGGACGACGTCCGTGACGGCGCGGATGAAGCTGTCCGACAGTTCCGAGACGTGCACGAGGCCTTCCTGGCTCGGCAGGATCTCGACGAACGCGCCGAACTCCTTGATGGCGGTGACGCGGCCTTCGTAGATCGCGCCCAAGGTCACCTCGGCGGTCATCGCGCGGAGGTGCTCGACGCACTTCTTGACCTTCTCGGCGTTGACGCCGGTGACGGTGCACATGCCGCCGTCCTCGACCGAGATCTTGCACTCGAAGTTCTCCTGCATCGCCCGGATGTTCTTGCCGCCCGGGCCGATGATCAGGCCGATCTTCTCGTTGGGGATCTGCACCGACTCCAGCCGCGGCGCGTTCGGGCTCAGCTCGGCGCGCGGCGCCTTCAGCGCCTTGAGCATCTCGCGCAGCACGTGCAGGCGGCCTTGCTTGGCCTGCTCGAGCGCCTGGGCCATGATCTGGCGCGTCAGGCCGTCGCACTTGATGTCCATCTGCAGCGCGGTGATGCCGCGCCCGGTGCCGACGACCTTGAAGTCCATGTCGCCGCACGCATCCTCGCTGCCGAGGATGTCGGTCAGGATGGCGTAGCGCTTGCCCTCCATGACCAGGCCCATCGCGATGCCCGCGACCGGCTGCTTGATCGGAACGCCCGCGTCCATCATCGCCAGCGTGCCGGAGCACGCGGTCGCCATCGACGAGCTGCCGTTCGACTCCAGGATCTCGCTGGTGACGCGGATCGTGTAGGGGAACTCCTCGCGCGACGGCAGGATTGCCTCGAGGCCGCGCTCGGCGAGCGCGCCGTGGCCGATCTCGCGGCGGCCCGGGGTGCCGACGCGCTTGACCTCGCCGACCGAGAACGGCGGGAAGTTGTAGTGCAGCAGGAAGCGCTTCTTCTGCTCCGGCATCAGGCCGTCGATGATCTGCTGGTCGTCGGTGCCGCCGAGCGTGACGACGCCGAGCGCCTGCGTCTCGCCGCGAGTGAACAGCACCGAGCCGTGCACGCGCGGCAGCACGCCGACCTCGATCGTGATCGGGCGGACCGTGACGTGGTCACGGCCGTCGGCGCGGCGACCATCCAGGATCGACTGGCGCTCCGCGTCCTTGACGATGTCGGTCAGGATGGCGCCGACCTTGGCGTTCCAGGCCTTCTGCTCGTCCGACGAGGCGCCGGTCGGGGCGTGGAACTTCTTGCTCGCCTTCTCCTTGGCGGCCTTGGTCGCGGCGCTGCGGACCTGCTTGCTGCCCGGGGTGATCGGGGCGGAGCGCAGCTCGCCGCCAAACTCCTCCTCGATCGCCTGGACCAGCTCCGCGTCGTGCTGCGGCGGCGTGAACGCCATCTTGGGCTTGCCGGCCTTGGCGACCAGCTCGTCGACCATCTCGGCGATCTGCTTGCAGGTGTCGTGCGCGAGTTCGAGGGCCTGGAGCATCAGCTCCTCGGAGGCCTCCTCGGCGCCGGCCTCGACCATCACGATCGCGTCCTTGTGGCCCGCGACGGTCAGGTTGAGCGTGTTCTTGTCGCTCTGGATCTCGCTCCACAGCGGGTTGATCGACAACTTGCCGTCGACGCAGCCGATGCGGACCATGCCGAGCGTCGCACCGTGCGGCAGCGAGCTGAGCGCAACCGCGGCGAAACTGGCGATCGCCGCCAGCACGTCGGGGTCGTTCTCGCGGTCGGTCGACAGCACCTGCGAGAGGATCTGCACCTCGCGCTTGAAGCCGTCCGGGAACATCGGCCGGATCGACCGGTCGATGATGCGGCAGGCAAGGATCTCCTTCGTCGTCGGCCGGCCTTCGCGCTTGAAGAAGCCGCCCGGGATCATGCCGGCGGCCGAGGTCTTCTCGCGGTAGTCGACCGTCAACGGGAAGAAGTCGATGCCGTCCATCGCCTTCTGGTGGTTGGCGGTGGCGAGCACCATCGTGTCGCCGTAGCGGGCGACGACGGCGCCGTCCGACAGCTTGGCCATGCGGCCGGTCTCGAGCGTCAGCGTGCGACCGCCGATCACGCGCTCGACGACGACCCTGCCGGTCGGCGCGGGCACGTTGACCGCGGCTGTCGGTAGGGCCTTGCCGCCGCTCTTGGCGGCCGCGGGCTTGCGACTGGTCTTGGGTTTGCTGGCCGGAGCCGGCGAATCGTCTGCGTTCTTCTTGCTTGCCATTAGGTTGGTTCTCGTTTCGTTCACAGCTTGCTTCGCGGCTGCGGTCCGCCCCCACATGGGGCCTGGGACGACAGGCGCGTCGGGCGGGGAACCCGCCCTCCGGCTCCGGGGCGTCGTGCCGCGGGCCGGTGGAACCGCTGCGCCCCCCGTTCCTCGGGGGCCCGCGCCGCGGACGGCCCAGGCGATGCGCCTGGGCCTGGATGAAGCCGCCCCATCCGTGAGGCGGCGTTGGTTCTGACCGGGCTGCCGGCCGGTCAGGGGCGGCGCGCGTCGTGCGCGCCGCGCGGGAGGATCCGCGTCACCCTACAGTCAGCGTCACTTGCGCAGGCCCAGCTTCTGGGCGAGCGCCTCGTACTTGGCCGCGTCCATGCGGCGCAGGTACGTCCCGAGCTTGTTGCGCCGGTTGACCTTCATCAGAAGGCCGTGGCGGCTGTGGTAGTCCTTCGGGTGCCGCTGCATATGTGCAGTCAGCTCGGTGATCTGGGCCGTCAGGACCGCAATCTGGACCTCGGGGGAACCGCTGTCGGTGGGGTGGCGCCGGTTCTCGGCGATCGTCGTCTTCTTGGCTTCGGCGGAGATGGTCATCCCTGGATTCCTTTGCTTATGCGTCAAACCGGTGTGCCAGAACAGGGCTTCCAGCGGCACGGTCGGCCCTTGCGGGCAGTTTGGGTCGAACAGTAAGGGCGAGGATGCTACCGGCCGCCCCCCGGCGATCGCAAGGGGCAGGCCGGCCCAGGCCGAAACCCGAACGCAGGACGCGACGGGAACGAGGGCGTCGCGTCAGTCCCCAGTCGCCCAGTCCCCAGTCGCCCAGTCCCCAGTCGGCCAGTCCCCAGTCGGCCAGTCCCCAGTCGGCCAGTCCCAGTCGGCTAGCGCCGTCGGTCAGGTCGTGCGGCGCGGCAGCCGGTTGAGCATCTCGCGGACGGCCAACTCGACG
>VGZG01000037.1 GCA_016872675.1 Planctomycetota bacterium | reverse complement strand
CAGCGCGCGCAGCAGCGGTGCGGCGAGCAGCGCGTCGCCGAGTCCGCCGCGCCGCGCCACCAGCAGGCGCGGCGCGCCGGTCACCGCGCCTTCAGCCGGGCGATCTCGGCCTCGGCTTCCTTCGCGGCCTCGGTGCCTTCGTGCTTCTTGGCGAACTGCTCGAGCGCCTCGATCAGCTTCTTGCGCTGCGCGACGCGCGAGCTGTCGAACTGCCCCTTCACCTTCTGCAGCGCCTTGCCGGCCTGCAGTTCCTTCTTGATCGCCGGGTCGGCGGCGAAGCGCTGCAGTTCCTTCTGGGCCGCGGCGGCTGGCGGCATGCCGCGCCACTGCTTCTCCATGCGCTCGAGCTGGTCCTGCGCGGCCGCGAAGTCGGGCCCCGCGCCCAGCGTGCCGACGCGCTTCTCGGCAGCGGCGGCCTTCTTGTCGAGGTCGGCGCGCTGTTCCTCGAAGACCGTCTTGGCCGCCGGATCGAGGCCGGGCGCTGCCACTGCCTTGTCGAGGAAGTCGCGCACCTTGCTGTACTCGCCCTTCTTCCACAGCGCGCGCAGCGGGTCGTACTGCTTGTCGGCCGGCATCTTCGGGTTCAGCGACACGCGCGCCAGCAGCGACTCGATGGTCGCTTCGCTGGGCATGCGGTCATCGGGCACGCTGAACACGTTGCCGTCCGGGTCGATCACGTAGACGCTCGGATAGAAGCGGATGCCGTAGGGCGCGACCGACTTCTCGTCGACCTTGACCAACGGATACTTCGCGCCGAGTTGCGTGACGAAGACGTCCTGGATCTTGCTCTCTTCCTCACCGGACACGCCGATGAGCAGCAGCCCCCGGTCCGCGAACTTCGCATGAAGCTCGTTGTTGGACGGGACGGCCGCCTTGCAGGGGCCTCACCAGGTTTCGGAGAACTTCAGGATGACGACCTTGCCGGCGAAGTCGTCGAAGCTCGCGGGCGCGTCGTTCCACGTCTTGACGAAGGGGATCGCCGGCGCCGGCGCGCCCTTGGCGACCTGGGCGGGAGCTGCGGCGACGACCAGCGTCGCGGCGGCGAGAACGGAGAAGAGGCGGTTGGCCATGGCGCGGCACGATAGCGCAGCGACGACGAGGTCGCGCCAACGGCTCGTCCCGAAACTGCACGGGCCCGCCGCTGCGCGCGGCAGCGACGGGCCCGGCTACGGACCAGTGCGGAGCAGGGTGCGGGTCCGGCTTGCGTTCGCCGGGATCAACCCGCTCCCGCAGGGATCAGCCCTGCATCGCCTTGTGGACGTTGCCGACCATCGCGGCGTTCGGCTTCAGCGACTTGTCGCCCGGCTTCTTCCAGTTGGCCGGGCAGGCTTCCTCGGGCAGCTTGCTGAAGTGGATGAACGCGGCCACCTTGCGGGTCAGCTCCTCCATGTTGCGGCCGACGTTGAGGAAGTTGATCTCGCTGCCGTGCAGCTTGCCGTCCGGGCCGATGATGAACGTGCCGCGCAGCGCGAGGCCGTTGCCCATCAGCACGCCGAACTGCTTGGCGACCGCGCCCGTGCGGTCGGCGGCCATCGGATAGGTGACGTTCTTCAGCTCGCCTTCGTGCTGCTGCCACGCGAGGTGCGTGTACTTGGTGTCGGTGCTGACGGTCAGGACCTCGCAGCCCAGCTTCTGCAGGTGGGCGTACTGGCCGGCGAGCGCCGCGAACTCGGTGGCGCAGACGAACGTGAAGTCGGCCGGATAGAAGACCAGGACCGTCCACTTGCCGGCCTTCTTGGCCTCGGCGAGGCTGAACTTGCCGAAGTTCTTGATCGTCGGCAGGTAGGTCTCCATCTCGAACTCGGGCACGTGCTGCCCGACCTGAATTGTCGTCACTTCGCTCATAGGTAGGTCTCGGTTCTCGCGGGGCTGACGGGAGTCGTTGGGGGCTGCGGGGCGAAGACGCTAGCTGCGGCCCGAAGGCGACGCCAGTGGCATCCGGGCCGGCGAGCGCGCCGAACGACGAACGCACGGCGCGGCGCCTAGGACATTCCTTCCGCGCCGCCAAGCGGGCACCATGCCCGCCCCTGAGCGCTGCCGTGACGACGACCCAATCCAACGCCCCCTCCCCCGCCGAGTCGACCGCCGCGAAGGCCCTGGCCGCCGCGGGCGACGCCGACTCGGCCCGCGACGTCGGCGCGCTCGACGCGGCCGCCAGGCAGGCAGCCGAGCGCCTCGGCCGCAACAAGAAGGGCCTCGTCGAGCGGTTGATCTACGGCCCAACACCGTCGCCCAGCGAGTTGCAGAGCGGCGCGATCGCCGCCAGCAAGGCCGGCGAACGCGGCGCCCCGGTCGTCGCCGCGGCGCTGGCGTCGCTGCAGCGCGGCGAGGCGTTCACCGCCGACGGCAAGCTGTCGGCGGCGCTCCGGCAGGCGGTCGCGGCGGAGAAGGGCTACGGCTTCACGGTGCCCGGCGAGTTCGGCGGCCTCGACGGCAAGTACATCGAACTCGCGCTCGTCGAGGAGGACATGGCGGCCAACGGGCTGGGTCCGCTGGCGGTCGAGATCTCCGGCGAATTGACCATCGGCGCCGGCTCGCTGCTGGCGTACGGCACCGAGGCGCAGAAGCGCTTGTTCCTGCCGCTCGTCGCGCAGGGCGAGCTGATGGCATTCGGTCTCACCGAGGTCGGCATCGGCGTCAACGCCAAGAAGGTGCGCGCCTACGTCGAGCCGGATCCGGCGACCGGCGGCTTCCGTCTGTACGCGCACGGTGACCGCAACAAGCTGTGGATCACCAACGCGACGCACGGCGGCCTGGTTGGCATCGTCGCGCGCGTCGGCCAGGACGGCAAACAGGTCGGTCTGTTCGTCACGCGCCTGCCCGAGAAGGACGTGCGCGCCGAGGATGGCGCGGGCTACGAGTTCTGGTGCCGCTCCTCGGACACCGGCGCGTTCACCGCCAACCACAACGCGCGGCTGCACTTCCATGGCTACCCGCTGCAGGCCAGCGAGCAGATCCAGGCCGACGGCGTCGAGGTGCTGTTCTACTGCCTGCGCATGGGCCGCTGCATGCTGGCGGCGATGGCGGCGGGCTACCAGCGCATGTTCGCGGCCGACGCGCTCGCCTACGCCCGCGCGCGCGAAGGCGTCGGCGGCCAGGTCAGCAAGCACGAGCTGCCGCGCCAGCACCTCGGCCGCATGGTCGGCGGAGCGCTGCAGTCGCGCGCGCTCAGCCACCTGTCGCTGCAGCAGGACGCCGACGGCTTCGACCTCGCCGGCCTGCGCGACCTGACCAAGTCGGCGGCGGCGACCACCGCGCTGCAGTCGCAGATCGCCTGCGAGCGCGTGCTCGGCGGCCGCTCGTTCGACAGCGGCTCGCGCGTGCACCAGGCGCGCCACAACATGCACGTCTTCGGCGTCGTCGAGGGCGAGGACGACCTGATCCTGATGGGCATGGTCAAAGACGTGACCGACGGGTTCACGTCGCGCTACATGGCCGGCATGCTCGGCGTGCTGCAGTCGATCAACGTCGGCCAAGACGGCAAGCCGCTGCCGCCCGACCAGCGCCTGCTGCGCATCACGCCGGCGACGGTGTTCAGCAAGCCCAACAAGGTCTGGCAAGCGACGGTCCGGCTGCTGGCCAACGGCTCGTTCTGGCTGCTGGCGCTTTGGATCGTCTGGAACCTCGTGCTCGAGGTCCTGGCGCTGCCGCTGCGCCTGCTGCCGACCGGCATGCTGCCGCGCTACCAGCTGCTGCCCAAGGAGCTGCGCGGCTACGCGCGCTTTGCCGAGAGGCGTCTGCGCTGGTTGCGCTGGGCCTACCTCGGCATCAACCTGCACTTCCAGCTCGAGCTGACGCGCGCGCAGATCCCGCTGCAGCGCCTGGGCAAGGCGATCGAGCACCTGGTCTCGATGCTGGCGCTGTGCCACCACGCCGCCGCGCTGCCGGACGGCAGCCAGCGCCGCGTCGCCGCGCTGCAATGCGAGCAGCTGATGACGCAGGCGAAAGGCCTGCGACTGCTGACCGGCCTGTGGCAGATGGACCGCCTGCGGTCGCTGGTCGCCGCCGTCGGCGACGACCTCGAGCAGGGTCAGTGCACGCTGGTCGACGGCGTCGCGCCGCAGCCGTTCGCGCACCCGTTCGAGCAGAAGCCGAAGAAGCCGAAGGGCTGAGCGCACGCCCGAGCGCGCATCAGGGCAGCAGCACCAGGGCGCCCGTCGTCGTCCGCGACTCGAGCAGCCGGTGCGCCGCAGCCGCCTCGGCGAGCGGCAGCGCGGCGTGCACGCGCTGGCGCAGCACGCCGCCGGCGAGCAGCTTGCCGAACACCTCGGCAGCGTGCAGCAGCTCGTTGCGCGTGCTGGTGTAGTCGTGCAGCGTCGGCCGCGTCAGGAAGAACGCGCCCGCCTGCAGCTCCGCCAACGCCACCGGATCCGGGCGACCCGAGGCGTTGCCGAACGACACCAGCAGGCCGCGTTTGCGCAGGCAGCGCAGCGATTCGCGCAGCGTGTCCTTGCCGACCGAGTCGTAGCAGACGTCGACGCCGCGACCATGCGTGAAGCGCGCGACTGCGTCGGCGACGTCGGCTTCGGCGCGCACGACGACTTGGTGGCAGCCGGCGGCGAACGCGGCGTCGGCCTTCGCCGCGGTCGAGACCACGCCGACGACGGTGGCGCCGACATGGCGCAGCCATTGGCACAGCAGCGTGCCGACGCCGCCGGCGGCGGCGTGCACGAGCACGCGGTGGCCCGGGCCGATCTTGAACACGCGCCGGACCAGGAACTCGGCGGTCAGTCCCTTCAGCAGGCTGGCGGCAAGCGTGACGTCGTCGACGCTGGCCGGCGCAGGCACGAGCCGCCACGCCGGCACGTTGCGCGCCGTCGCGTAGCTGCCGGGCGCGACGCCGCCGGCGTAAGCGACGCGATCGCCGACCGCGAGCCCGTGCACGCCATCGCCGAGCGCTTCGATGACGCCGACGGCTTCGCTGCCGAGGCCGTGCGGCAGCGTCGGCAGCGGGTAGAGGCCGCTGCGGTGGTAGCAGTCGAGGAAGTTGACGCCGATCGCAGTGTGCGCGACGCGCGCCTCGCCGCGCCCTGGCGGCGCCAGTTCGACGTCGTCGAGCGCCAGGACCTCCGGGCCGCCGGTGCGGTGGATGCGGATCGTCGCGACCATGCGCCTGCAATACCCGATCGCTGCGCGTCAGGCGAACCGCACGTAGGCTGCGCGCATGTGCATCGCTTCCGTCGCCGCAGCGCGCGCCGTAGCGTCGCCGGCCTTGGACCTCCCGCTCGTCGTCTTCGCCGCGGTCTACGCCGTGATGATCTTTGGCCGCGCGCCGGGCCTGGCGCTCGATCGCACCGGCGCGTGCGTCGTCGGCGCCGCCGCGCTGCTGGCCACCGGGAGCATCGCGAGCGCTGCCGCGTGGCAGGCGATCGACTTCGGCACGCTCGGCCTGCTGCTCGGCATGATGCTGGTGTCAGCACAGTTCCGCGGCAGTGGCTTCTACGCCCGCGTCACCGAACGGCTGGCGGCGCGGCCGACCTCGCCGGAGCGCCTGCTCGGCGAACTGGTCGCGGTCGTCGGGGCGTTGTCGGCGCTGCTGACCAACGACGTCGTCTGCGTCGCCATCGCGCCGCCGCTGGTCGACGTCTGCGCGCGCCGCGGCCTCGATCCCGTGCCCTACCTGCTGGCGCTGTGCGGTGCTGCCAACGTCGGCTCGGCGGCGACGCTGATCGGCAACCCGCAGAACATGCTGATCGGGCAGGCGAAAGCGCTGCCGTTCGGCGGCTATCTGCTGGATGGCGGCGTGCCCGCGGTCCTCGGCCTCATCGTCGTCTGGTGGCTGCTGGCGCGCGCCTACCGCGGACGCTTTGCGCGCACGCTGCCGCGCAGCCCCGACGGTGGCGCACCGTTCTCGCGCTGGCAGACGGCGAAGGGCCTCGCCGTGCTCGCGGCGTTGGTCGCCGGCCTGCTCGCCAGCGACGTGCCGCGCGAGGCGCAGGCGCTCGCCGCTGGCGCACTGCTGCTGGTCTCGCGGACGACCGCCAGCAGGACGCTGCTCGGCGAGGTCGACGGCGGGCTGCTGCTGCTGTTCGCCGGACTGTTCGTCTGCAACGCCGCCTTCGCCGACGCCGGCCACGCCGCTGCGGCGTTCGCGTGGCTGCGCGATCAGGGCGTCGACGTCGGCGAGCCGGCGACGCTGTTCGCCGCCAGCGTCGTCGGCAGCAACGTCGTCTCCAATGTGCCGTTGACCATGCTGCTGCTGCCGGCGACGCCGCACCCGCTGTCGGGGCCGATCCTGGCGCTGGCGACGACGCTCGCCGGCAACCTGCTGCTGGTCGGCTCGATCGCCAACCTCATCGTCGTCGAGGCGGCGACGCGGCTCGGCGTGGCGCCGCAGGGCCGCGGCTGGGCCAGCGAGCACTGGCGCACCGGCGTGCCGATCACGCTCGCCACGCTGGCGGTCGCCGCCGGCTGGCTGTGGCTGCGGCACGGCCTGCTGGCGGGATGACGCGCCGGTCGGCACGATGCCGGCCATGCGTGCCGTTGCGCTCGTGTTCGTCGCCTTGGTCGTCGGCGCCGTCGCCTACTGGGCGTTCGCCGAACGCCCGCCGCTCGTGATCCCCGTCGAACCCGACGCGTCACGGCCGCAGACCGCAGCGGAGGTCGCGTCGGCACAGCAGGGCGAGCGCGTTGCCGTGCCGACGCCGCCGCCGACGACGACCCCGCCGCCCGCGACCGCGCCCGACGAGCCGGCGCTCGGCGTGCTGCCGCCGCCGCAGGTCGCCGCCGTGCCCAACGTGACGCTGCGCGTGCGCGACATGGTCAGCCGCCAGCCGGTCGCGGCGTTCCGCTGGCGCTTCCAGAACAGTCGCGGCACGTGGAAGGGCGACGGCGCCGACGGCGCTGCCGACCTCGCGCTCGAAGCCTCGGCGGTCGGCACGCTGCTGGTCGAAGCCAACGGCCTGCAGCCGCTGAGCAA
This sequence comes from Planctomycetota bacterium, assembly GCA_016872675.1. Classification (GTDB taxonomy): domain Bacteria; phylum Planctomycetota; class UBA1135; order UBA1135; family UBA2386; genus UBA2386. The sequence goes on along the minus strand of VGZG01000037.1, from coordinate 24,081 downwards.
GGACGGCGTGATCGTGCCGACGCCGCCGCAGGCGGCGCTGCAACTCGACCTGTTCCTGGCGCCGCAGGGCGTCGCCACCGGCATCACGCTGATGGTGCACGACACCGGCCTGCAGCCGCTGCCGCGCGTGCGCGTCGATGCCTTCCAGCTCGCCGACGCCAAGGCCGAAGGCTGGCATCTCGGCCGCGCGCTGTGGGCGCGCATGAACGAGGCCAAGGACGGCAGGTACCAGCTGCCAGCGCTCGAGCCGGCGACCTACGGCCTGCAGGTCGTGGCGCTCGACGGGAACGGCGAACCGCTGCCGCTGCTGCCGTTCCGCCGCGCCTTCGCGGTCACCGGCAGCGACGGCTTCTTGGAGGACGTGCCGCTCGAGCCTGGCGCCTTGCTGGGCCTGGAGATCGTCGACAGCGCCGGCCAGGGCTTCGATCCGACCAGGCAGGGCACGACGCGGCTCAGCCTGCACTTCGCCGGCGCGCCGCACGTCGCGCGCAAGTGGATCAATCGCCAAGGCCAGGCGGCGGCGACCGCGGTCGACGCGCTGCCCGGCGTCGGTCGCGCCGAGCTCGCCGAGGCGATCCCCGGCGGCCCCTACGAGCTCGAGATCACCGTCAACGGGGCCCTGCGCAGCAAGCAACCGCTGTTCCTGCGCGCCGGCATGAAGAACGAAGAGCGCATCGTCGTGCCGTGAGCCGGCGACGGCGTCTGGCGCTGCCGACGTAGCGTCTGCCACCATCGGCGCAGCGGACGCGAAAGACCGCATGCCGCCGGACGCGCGATGCCACCGCGCGCGTCCCGCCACGGCGGCCACCGGGGCTTGGCGCGCTGGCGCGAATGCCTACCGTGCCGGCATGTTCGCGCTCGCGTTCGCACCGACGCCGGAACCGCCGCGGCCGCCGCAGCCGGTTGGCGCTGGCTGGCGGCGCGCGCTGCTCGCGAGCGCCGCGCTCGCTGCCTTGGCGACGACGCAGCCGTGGATCGCGGTTCGCTTCGAGAGCCTGTTCGGCGCGCACGTCGGTCCGCCCGGCTGGCAGTCGTCGGCCGGCTTCACCTGCCTGTGCTCGTGCCTGCTGGTCGCGATGATGGCGTTGGCCGAGACGCGCGCGCGGAGCACGCAGGAAGCGGCGCGCCCGGCGAGCGTGCTGCTCGTCGGGCTGAGCGCGCTGGCCCTCGCGTACGAATGGCGCGGCGGACCGGGCCTGCTGCGCGGCGTCACCGCGACCTGGACGTCGGCGTGGTGGCTGCTCGCGGCGAGCCTGCCGGCGCTGCTGGCCGCCTGCATCGTGCGTTGTCGCGTGCCGAAGACGGGCGCGGCGCCCGGCCCGGCGTGACAAGAATGCACAATGCCCACATGGCCGCTAGGCTCCTGGCCACCAGCAGAGATTCTGTCGCCTGCGCGCCGATGCAACCGGACCCAATCCACGCACCCAGCCACCCGTGAAACACCTCGCCCGTTTCGCCGTTGGCGCCGCCCTGCTCGGCGCCGACATCCTGCCCGCCCAGACCTGGACGCTGCAGAACCCGCCGCCCTATCCGACCACCCTCGCCCGCCGCGCCGGCGGGCTCGCATGGCACCCGTCGACCGGCGGCGTCGTCATGTACGGCGGCCTGCAGTCCGGGACCACGCTGGTGCTCAACGACACCTGGCTGTGGAACGGCGTCACCTGGACGCAGTTGAGCCCGACGACCACGCCGCCGCCGCGTTGGGGCCACCGCATGGTCTACGACAGCCGCCGCAATCGGCTCGTGACCTTCGGCGGCCGCTCGCCGACGACGACGGCGACCGCCAACGACACGTGGGAGTTCGACGGTTCGAACTGGCAGCAGGTGTTCCCGACCGCGTCGCCCTCGGCGCGCGCCTTCTACGGCATGGCGTTCGACGAGCGCCGCGGCCAGGTCGTCATGTACGGCCTGCAGACCGGCAGCGTCGCGCTCGGCGGCAACCAGACGTGGCTGTACAACGGCACGACCTGGACGCAGGGCGCGCCGACGACCGTGCCCCCGGGCCTCGAGCAACCTTCGCTCGCGTACGACAAGGGCCGCGGCGTCGTCGTGATGTTCGGCGGCTACAACGCGACGTCGCCGGGCACCGACTACCGCACGACGTACGAGTGGGACGGCGCCAACTGGACCCTGAAGGCGACGACGAACGCGCCGGCGACCGGCTACCGCACCGGCATGGTCTACGACGACTACCGCGGCCGCATCGTGCTCTACGGCGGCTTCAGCGGCGGCGCCGTGCAGCAGAAGACGTGGGAGTACGACGGCAACGACTGGACGCAGGTCGGCTCCGGCGGCCCGGGCCGCATCAGCGAGGGTTACATGGCCTTCGTCCCGACCACCGGCCAGACGGTCTACTTCGCCGGCAGCGGCCCGACGGTCGCCGGCACCGTCAACAACGAGACCTGGACCTACAGCGGCCCGACCAACGCGATCGCCAGCAAGTACGGCAAGGGCTGTCCGACCAGCGCCGGCGTCCCGGACTTCGCGCCGACGACGACGCCGATCCTCGGCGCCAACTACCAGCTCACGCTCTCCGGCGCGCCGGCCGTCGCGATCGGCCTGGTCGTGCACGGCTTCGACAACCTGCAGTTCACGCCGGGCGTCTGGCTGCCCTTCGACCTGACGCTCGTCGGCATCCCTGGCTGCGGCCTCGAAGTCCGGCCCGACGCCACCGCCGTCGAACTTCCGGTCGGCGGCACGTTCACGCACGTGTTGGCGCTGCCGAACAACCCGGTCCTCAGCGGTCTCGGCCTGTGGTCGCAGGCCTTGGTGATCGACGGCGCGGCGCCGAATGGCTTCGCGGGCATCAGCAACGGCGTGCACGGCGTGCTGGGCAACTGAGAGCCCGACGCCCGCGGCGAGCAGCGACGCGGATGCGGGGCGGCAGCAGCCGCCCCGCCGCGAGGGTCACAGCTCGTCGGGGCCGCCGACGTAGCCGAGGAACGCGCTCGCGACGACCACGTACGGGCTCGCCAGGTAGACCTGCCCCGGGCCCGAGCGGCCGGGGAAGTTGCGGTTGATCGCCGAGACGGTGACCTCGTCGGCGGTGAACGACACGCCCGGGCCCGCCTTGATGCAGGCGCCGCAGCTCGGGTCGATCAGCTCGACGCCGGCCGACTCGAACAGCTGCACGTAGCCCATCTTCTCGGCGTAGTCGCGGATGCGCTGGCTGCCGAACTGGATGTAGGTCTTGGCCTGCAGCGCGCGGCCCTTGTCGAGCGCCTTGCGCACGACCTCGGCGTACATGTCCATGTCCGCCTTCTTGCCGCCGGTGCACGAGCCGCCGTAGGCGATGTGCACCTTGTGCTGGCCCTTCTGGCGCAGCGTCCGCAGCGCCACGCCGTTGCGCGGGTCGCCGGGCGTGGCGACCGTCGGCTCGACCTGCGCGAGGTCGATGTCGAACGTCTTGCAGTACGAGGCGCCGGCGTCGGCCACGACGATCTGCGCGCGCAGGCGCGCGCGGTCGGCGCCGCGCTGGTTGGCGATGTACTCCACCACCACCTCGTCGGCCTCGATGATGCCGGTGAAGCCGCCGGCCTCGACCGCCATGTTGGTCAGCGTCGCGCGTTCGTCGAGCGACATCGCCATCGTGCCAGCGCCGCCGAACTCCAGGACCTTGCCGATGCCGGCGCCGGTCTTGAAGAACGCGTCGCTGAGCAGGTGCAGCATGACGTCCTTGGCGCACACGCCCGCCTTCATCGCGCCGCGCAGGTTCACGCGCACCGACTCCGGCACCTTGACGCGCACGTCCTTGGTGAACCAGCTGTTCGCCATGTCCGTCGAGCCGACGCCGAAGGCGAAGCACCCGATCGCGCCGGCCATGCAGGTGTGGCTGTCGGTGCCGATGACCAGCTGGCCCGGCTCGGCGATGTCCTCGATGACGATGTTGTGGCAGATGCCCTCGCTGCCGACGAGCTGGCCGTCGCGATGCACCTCGCCGTAGAGCTTGACGCCCTGCTTCTTGGTGAACGCCTCCTGCACGGTGGCGAGCGACGCCGCCTGCTCCTTGAGCCCCATCTTGACGTGGGCCTCGGGCATGATGCGGTCGAGGAAGGTCAGGTGGTCGCGGAAGGCGAACACCGACGCCGGATCGGTGATCGTCGCGCCTTCGCCCAGCCCCATGCGGAACAGCGCCTCGGCCATCGGCGTGACGTACTCGTGGCTGAAGCGCACGTCGGTGCGCACGAACAGCGCGTCGCCGGGCTGCACGGCCGGGATGCCGGTGCGGCCGGTCTTGGCGTCGGCGATGGCGCGCTGGGCGATGATCTTCTCGCACAGCGTCATCGGCCGCGGCTTCGTCGTCACGGCCGGCGGCGTCGTCGCGCCCTGCAGGCGCGCCTGGTTGTACGCGAACAGGCCGCCGTGGCGCACGATCTCGGTGGCGATCGCATCGAGGCCCTTGGTGAACTCCTCGATCGGGATCGCTTCGCCGCGCTCGATGCGTGGCAGCAGCGAGAAGTCCGTCGACGTCAGCAGGCCGATGTTCTGGCAGTTCTGGCCGTAGATCTTCTCGATGTTCTTCGCGATCACGAGCCGGATGCCGGCCTTGAGCTCGCTGTACGGCGCGGTCTCGCGCGAGCTGCCGCAGCCCTTGCTGACGCCGGAGACGATGACCGAGAAGCCGCCGTTCTTGATCGCGTCCTGCTTGACGTTGCCGCCGCGCAGGCCGACGAGGCAGTACCGGGCCAGCGTCTCGTCGTAGTAGTAGCAGACCCAGCCCGGCGTCAGCTCGTCGGTCGAGATGTTGTCGATCAGCTTGCGCGCGGGGTCGTAGGTCACGCGCTCGTGGCCATAGAGCTGCGCCTTGAGCTGCTCCTGGTCCTCGCTGAGGTGCAGCACGCGGCCGGGGAAGGTCACCGTCTTGGACTGCATGGCGACCTCAGACGCGCTCCAGGATCATGGCGATGCCCTGGCCGCCGCCGATGCAGGCCGAGGCGCAGCCGAGCGACTTGCCGGACTGCTCGAGCTCGCGCACGAGCGTCAGCAGCAGGCGCGAGCCCGTCGCACCGAGCGGATGGCCGAGCGCGACCGCGCCGCCGTTGACGTTGCACTTGCTGCGGTCGAGCTTGAGCTCCCTCTCGCAGCCGAGGTACTGGGCCGCGAACGCCTCGTTGATCTCGATCAGGTCGAGGTCGGCGACCTTGAGGCCCGCCTTGGCACAGGCGTTCTGGATCGCCGGCACCGGCCCCAGCCCCATGACCTCCGGCGGCACGCCGGCGAGGCCCCACGAGCGGATGCGCGCCTTCGGCTTCAGGCCGAGTTCCTGCGCCCGCTGTGCCGTCGTCACGACCAGCATCGCGGCGCCGTCGACGATGCCCGAGGCGTTGCCGGCGGTCACCGTGCCGTCCTTGCCGAACGCGGGCCGCAGGCCGGCGAGCGCCTCCAGCGTCGTGTCGGGCTTGATGTGGTCGTCCTTGTCGACGACGAACTCCTTCTTGCCCGCCGTCACCGTCAGCGGCGCGATCTCGGCGGCGAACTTGCCGGCCTTGACCGCGGCGGCGCCGAGCTGGTGGCTGCGCAGCGCGTACTCGTCCTGCTCCTGGCGCGAGATGTTGAGCTTCTTGGCGACGTTCTCGGCGGTCTGCGCCATGAAGAACTTGCAGAACGGGTCGTAGAGGGCCGCGAACAGCAGGTCCTCGATCTTCGGCTCCATGCCGAAGCGGAAGCCCTCGCGGGCGCCGCGGATCACGTGCGGCACCTGGCTCATGTTCTCCATGCCGCCGGCGAGGCACAGCCGCGACTCGCCAGCCAGGATCGACTGCGCCGCTGAGACGACCGACTGGATGCCCGAGCCGCAGATGCGGTTGACGGTCAGCGCCGGCTTCTCGATCGGCACGCCGGCCTTCAGCGCGACGTGGCGGCCGCCGTAGATGGCGTCCGGGCTGCTCTGCGTGACGTTGCCGACGAAGGTCTCGTCGACGTGTTCCGGCGCGACGCCGCTGCGCTGCAGGGCCGCCTTCGCCGCGTGCGCGGCGAGGTCGATGGCCGTGATGTCCTTGAACTTACCGAAGCCTGGGGTGCCCGAATACTCCGCCATGGCGGTGCGGGCGCCGCCGACGATCACCAAATCAGTTCGCATCCGCAGAGCATCGAAGAACGGTCCAGCGGGCGCAAGGTTTGCGCGGGCAGCGCCCGCGCACCCGCCGCGGGCTGGGCGACCCGGGGCGCCGGCCGTACCATCCGCCACATGCGGAACCTCCTGCGAACCTTCGTCCCGTTGGCGCTGGCGCTGCTCGGCGCGGCCTGCGCCAACCTCAACATCTACAGCGACGACCAACTCGAGCCGCTGAGCGTGCAGGCCTACGAGGAAGCGACCAAGGAGACCGCCGGCGCCATCACCAAGGGGCCGCAGTACGAGATGGTCCAGCGCGTGGCGAAGAAGATCGCCGCCGCGTCGGGCGAGACGAAGTTCAAGTGGGAAACGCGCCTGCTCAAGGCCGACGACGTGCCCAACGCCTTCTGCCTGCCCAACGGCCGCATCGCCATCTACACCGGCATCCTGCCGGTGACGCAGAACGAGAACGGCCTCGCCGTCGTCATGGGCCACGAAGTCGCGCACGCGATCCTGCGCCACGGCGGCAAGCGCATGACGCAGGGCGCGTTCGCCGAATTGACCATGGTGGCTGCCGAAGTCGGCCTCGACATGACCAAGATGAGCGACGAGGACAAGGCTGTAACTATGGCGGCGCTCGGCATGGGCGCGCAGATCGGCGTGCTGCTGCCCTACAGCCGCGACCACGAGTCCGAGGCGGACATCGAGGGCCTGCGTTACGCCATCCGCGCCGGCTACGACCCCAACGAAGCGCCGAAACTCTGGGAGCGCATGGCCGCGCTCGGCGGCGACACGCCGGAGTGGCTCAGCACGCACCCCGATCCGCTGGCGCGCGCGAAGAAGCTGCGCGAGATGATCCCGGTGATCGTCGAGCAGGAGAAGGGCTGGCAGGCGGCCGCCGTCAGTGCGCCGGCGGCGCCGACCAAGAAGGTCGCGCCCGGCGCGGTGAAGAAGTGAGCGCGCCAGGGCGCTGATGCCGCGCCTCAGCGCGCGAGCACGGCGCGCACGCCACTGCGGGCCGGACCGGCCGCTGGCGCTGCCGGAGCCGCGAGCACGGCCTTCGGTCCGGCCGCCCAGGCTCCGAGCCGCTCGCGCCACGCCGCGCGGCGCGCCATGGCGGCGGCGTCGTCGCGCGGCGGCGGCGTCCGGTTGAGGCGCTCGACCGCCGCCTGGATCGCCGCGAGCGCTTCCTGGGCCGCGCGGCGCTGCTCGTCGCGTTCGGCCTCGCTGTGCGGGTCGCGCGGCACGGGGGCCGCGTCCTGGTCCGGCGCCGTCTCGCCGAGCAGCGCGTCGGCGCGGCCGTCGCCGTCCCAGTCGCCGACGGCGAGCTGCGCCATGCCGCCGTCGCCGCGCACCTCGGCCAGCAGTTGCGCCTCGCCGAGACCGCCGTCGCGGCGACAGCGCGCAACGAGGCGCTGCCCCTCCACCATCAGCACGTCGAGCGCGCCGTCGCGGTCCCAGTCGACGAACGCCGCCGCCCCCGCGCCGCCGACCGCGAGACGGACGCCGGTCGGCGCGAAGCCGTCCGGCCCGCCGCGGTGCAGCCACGGCGAACGGCAGGCGACCAGCAGGTCGACGGCGCCGTCGCCGTCGAAGTCGCCGAGGTCGACGGCGGCGAGCGGTCCCGGCCAGCGCGCCGGCGAAGCACCGGCGAAGCGCAGCGGCTGCCAGGCCGCGAACGCGCCGGAGCGGTCGTTCTTCGCCCAGACGATGCGTTCGCCGGCGCCCAGCGGCGCGTCGATGCCCAGCAGATCCAGGGCGCCGTCGCCATCGACGTCGCACAGGCGCGGCTGGCCGGCGCTCTCGCAGCTGACGCCGAGCGTGAGCGCGAGCGCGGCCTCCGGGCCAAAGCGGCGCGGCTCCGGTCCCGGCAACCCGCGGCGCACGGCCAACGCGCCGTTGCGGCCGATCACGAGGTCGATCGCGCCGTCGCCGTCGAGGTCGCCGAGCGCGGCGCTGACGCGGTGGGCCGCTGCGACTGGCGACAGGATGTCAACGGACGCAGGCGCCTGCGGCGCGGCGAGGACCAGCGACAGCGCGGCGAGAGTCGACATGGCGGCACGCTACGCGGCGCCGGCGGCTGAACTCCGCGCCTTTTTTTGCGAAGGGACTTCTTTGGACTCTCAGCGAGCGTCGGCCGACGCGTAGCTGCGCGTCGTCGAGCCCATGTAGACCTGGCGCGGACGCGTGATGCGGGCTTCGGCGTCGGCCTGGTACTCGAGCCACTGCGAAATCCAGCCGGGCATACGGCCGATGGCGAAAAACACGGTGAACATGTCCACCGGGATGCCCAGCGCCTTGTAGATGATGCCCGAATAGAAGTCGACGTTCGGGTACAGCTTGCGCTCGATGAAGTAGCTGTCGGACAGCGCGATCTGCTCGAGCTCCAGCGCGATGTCGAGCAGCGGGTCCTTGGCGCCGAGTTGGCCGAGCACGTCGTAGCAGGCTTGCTTCAGGATCAGCGCGCGCGGGTCGTAGTTCTTGTAGACGCGGTGGCCGAAGCCCATCAGGCGCACGCCGCTGCCCTTGGTCTTGGCGAGGTCCATGAACTCGCGCGCCGAGCGCTCGCCGTCGCGGATCGACATCAACATCTCGATGACTTCCTGGTTGGCGCCGCCGTGCAGCGGCCCCCAGAGCGCCGAGATGCCGGCCGAGACGCTGGCGAAGAGGTTGGCGCCCGAGCTGCCGACGGTGCGCACCGTGCTGGTCGAGCAGTTCTGCTCGTGGTCGGCGTGCAGGATCAACAACAGGTCGAGCGCCTTGGCCTGGATCGGGTCGACCTCGTAGCTCTCGCACGGGTTGCCAAACATCATGTGGAGCAAGTTCGCCGCGTACCCGAGGTCGTTGCGCGGATACATGAACGGCTGGCCGATGCTGTGCTTGTAGCTATAGGCCGCGATCGTCGGTATCTTGGCCAACAGGCGGATCGCGTCGATCCAGTTCTGCTCCTGCGTCGTCGGGCCTTCCTTGCGGTAGAACGTCGACAGCGCGCCGACCGCCGCCGCGCACACGGCCATCGGATGGCCGACCTTCGGCAGGCTCTGGAAGAGCGCCTTCAGGTCCTCGTGCAGCATCGTGTGGTAGGTCACGTCTTGCGTGAACTGCGACAACTGCGAGCTGCTCGGCAGCTGCTGGTGCAACAGCAGCCACATGACCTCGACGAAGCTGCTCTTCTTCGCCAGCTCTTCGATCGGGTAGCCCGAGTAGCGCAACACGCCATTCTCGCCGTCGAGGAAGGTGATCTTCGACTGGCAGGCGCCGGTGTTGCCAAGGCCCGGATCGTAGGTGATCACGCCCGTCTTCGCGCGTAGCTGGCGAATGTCGATGGCGACTTCGCCTTCGCTTCCTGTCAGCAACGGCAGTTCGATCTCCTGATCACCAATGGTCAGCTTCGCGGTCTTCAGAGCAGTCGGGTGCGTCATCGCGGCAACGTCGTCGTCGACGAAAGGTCTCGAAAAATGGAGCGGTGAGCCTATGCAACCGAGCCCTCACAAGCCTCAGAAAAATGCGCGCCAGTGACCGCCGGTAGCGGCTGGGGTCAGCGCACCGTCGCCTGGCAACTGGTCGTCAACGTCAGGGTCGCGTTCGGCTCCAGTCGGACGGCCTGGAAGTAGAGGCTCACGCCATGCAACGCTGGGTTGTTCGGCACCTGGATCTGCCAACTGGCCGCGCCATTCGGCATGGCGAACGCGCCGGTGGGGTTCGCGGTGGCGAGGTCGAGGTGGACGCTGCGATTGAAGCCAAGGTTGACGTCGCCAGTCGCCAACGCCGCGAACAGGCAGGCGATCCCACCCGCCGTGCCTGACATCTGGACCTGGATGGTTTCGAGCAGATCGAAGTCGGGCGCATTGAGCCGCAGGCCGTCGAAGGCGCCGATCGCCGCGGCCATCGCCGCCATGTCCGGACGCCGGCCGATCGCGTCGGGCGACGCCGGGCCGTGGGTCCAGAACAGCGAGCGGACCTGGCTGTTGGTCAGTGGCTGCCCGAGTTGCCGGCGAGCGAGGCCCTGCAGCGCGCAGACGACGCCGGCGACCTGCGGGGACGAGGCCGATGTGCCGGTCGCGGCAGACGTGTAGGCCTGCAGATCGTCGCCATTGGGATGGAACAGGCCAGGGAAGCCGCACGAGGCCACGCCATCGCCCCAACTGTGGCAGTCGATGCGCGAGCCCCAATTCGAGAAGGCGATGCGTCCGAGCGGGCCCGGCAGCGAGGCGGCGACCATGATCGCCCCCGAGTCGCGGAAGCTGCGGTCGAACCGGCCGAGCAGCGCCGGATCGTCGAGGCTCAGGCTGCCGTTGCCGCCGGGCACGACCAGCAGCCGACCGAGCGCCGTCGTCGTCGCGGTCGCGTCATACGCCGACTGGAAGTACTCAAACGGCACCCAGGAGCCAAGTCCGAGCGACGGCACCTGGATGATCATGATCGCCATCAGCACGTCGCCGGGTTGCGAGTTCAGGACGGCGATCGCGAGCGAATTCTCGAAGCCGCCGCTGACGTTGATGCCAATGAAGCGCGCATCGATCTCGTCGGCGATGCCCGTGAGACCGTAGCCGTTGCGATCGGCCAGGAGCATCGATGCGCCCGAACAGCCGTGCAGAAACGACGTCGGTGCGTAGGCCGGCACCACGCCGATGAAGTTGGCGGCGACGAGTTTGCTGACGTCTTCATGGCCGAGCAGGTAGGAATCCTCGAGCATGACGAAGCGGACCCCCTGCCCGCGCGCGCCAAGCAGGTCGGCCGTGGCGCGGACGCCGTGGCCTAGCGGGCTCGGGTTGTGCGTCAGCTGCGCGCTGGTGAACAGCGGTGTCGTCGGCGGGATGTCGCCAGAGACCGGCAGCGTGTGCGCGGCGAGGCCGTAGCGCGGCTCGTGGTGCACGTGCGCGACCAACGGTTCGCGCGCGAGTCGCGCGCGCACGCCGCGGGCGGCGTCGGCCGACACGCAGCGAACCTTGAACCAGAGGCCGAGATGGCCGGGCCGATCCTTCGGCGGCAACGCGGCGCACGCCTGCCGATGCCAGCGATCGAGCTCATCCCAGGCGACAGCGGTAACCAGCGGTTCGACGCGGGCGCCGGCCAGCGCCGCGGTGACCGACCGGAGGTCCGCGCCGACGCGCGACACGAAGCAGTCGTGGCGCCACTCCGCGGCGAGGCCCTCGGCGAGCTTGACGTGCAGGCGGTCGAGATGGACGGCCGCCGGATCGGTGTCTATCGGCGCCTGCGCCAACGCCGCGAGCGCCCACAGCGGGGCGAGGCAGAGGCGCAGCACGGCGAGAAGTCCCATGGGCGTCAAGTCTACTCTACCGACGCCAGCGGCGGCGCAAACACCCCTGCCACGCCGCCGCGAACGGCCGGTCCGACGGGCCGATCACAATGGCTCGTTGCCGATCGCGTAGTCCTGCCAGCCGGGAAAATCGAAGTGCCACCACTCGTGCTCGTAGACGGTAAAGCCCTCGGCCTCCATCGCCCGCCGCAGGACCTCGCGGCAGCGCCGCTGGCGCGCCGTGCCGCCCGGATAATCGGGGTACGCGCGCGGCGTGAACTCGTCGAAGCCGCTCGGCATGTCGACCGGCTGGCCGGTGGCGAGGTCGTAGAGCGTCAGGTCGACGGCACAACCGCGGTTGTGGCGCGAGCCGTTGGCCGGGTCGGCGACGAAGTGGCGCAGGTCGTCGGGCGTCGCGTCCCAAAACGCCTTCGTCACCCACCACGGCCGGTAGGCGTCGAACACCCACAGACCAAACCCCTCGGCGCGCAGCCGCCAGTGCACGCGCAGCAACGCCTCGGCCGCCGACCGCTGCAGCTTGGCCTGCGCCGCCGGCGGATAGACCGGCGCGCCGAGGAAGTTGTCGGCCGTGGCGTAGACGAGCTGGAAGCGCAGCGTCGGATCGAGGCCGTGTAGTGGCACGAGGTCCGATGGCCGGAACGGCCGCGGCCCGCTCGACGCAGTGAGCCGGCGATCGGGCTCGGCGGCGCGCGCCGCCGCCAGGATCTCGGCGAGCGGCCGCCGCGGCGTGATGCGAAAGCCGCCCGGCACAGCGTCGGGCCGGCGCGGGAACCGCGCGCCGCCGACGCGCGCTGCCACCACTGCGCCGCTTTCGTCGCGTTCGAAGCGCAGCGCGTCGCCGCCGTACATGCCCGGCGGGAACACGTAGTGGTCGGGGCCAACACGCTCGGGCAGGTCGCGCACGACCCACTCGATCAGCACGCCGAGCCGACCGCCGTCCTCATAGACGACCAGCACGTTGTGGTCCCAGCCGTACTCGCCCAGCAGGGGCAGCAGCTCCGGTGGCGGAGCGGGCGGCATCGCATCGTCGCGCACGTACTTTTCCTCGCCGTCGTAGAGGCTGCCATCCGCGCGCTGGCGCAGGCGCCGGCCGCCGAGCGACATCGGATCGTCGCTGACCAGCGACCCGTCGCGAGCGCGGCGCAGGCGCGTCCGCACGCCGATGTTCGGATCGTAGTAGAGGTCGCCGCCGCGCTCGCGCAGCTCGACCCAGTGTTCGCCCACACGCCAGCGGCCGGCGAGTTCCCGCGCCGCAGCGGCGCCGAGCGGCTCAGGATGCTCGGCCGGCGGCAGGGCGCGGCCATCGCGCGCCAGCAGCGCGGCGCGCATGGCCCGCTCGGCGATCGCTTCGGCGACCTCGTTGGCGAAGTCCTTGGTGAGCGCGACGGCGACGGCGAGGCCGTCGTCGGGCAGCGCGCGCAGCGCCGTCGCGAAGCCATACACGGCGCCGTCGTGCCCCACCATGCGGCGGCCGTCGAGCCGCTGCACGAAGAAGCCGAGGCCGCAGCCGCGCTCGGCGCCCGCCGGCAACGTCCACATCGCCTCGTAGGACGCCCGCTGCAGGACGCTGCGCTTGGCCCCGGGGCACCAGCTGCGCGCGAACGCCGCGAGGTCGCCGACGGTGCTGCGCAGGTTGGCGGCCGGGCTGTAACCGAAGGCGAAGCCCGGCGTCGGGATCGCACGGCCGTCGTACGTCCACATCACACCGTCGGCGGCACGCGCCAACAACCGCGGCGCAGCGGCGAAATCGCTGTCGGCAAGGCCGAGCGGCTGCAGCACAAGTTCGCGCGCGGCGACTTCGAACGGCTGACGCCGGACGCGCGCGATCACCTCCCCGACGAGGCCGACGCCGGGATTGCTGTACTTGAACGCCGTGCCCGGGGCGTGCACCAGCGCGGTGTCGCGCAGGCTGGCAACGGTCGCCGCCAGCGTCGGCTCGCTCGGATCAAAGTAGTGGCCGACCGGCGACTCGCGCACCACGCCGCCCTGGTGCTGCAGCAGTTGGCGGACGGTGACCTCGCCGCCGTGTGGGTTGGTCGGCACGAACTCCGGCACGTAGTCGCGCACCGGCCGGTCGAGGTCGAGTTCGCCGCGCTCGACCAGCCGCATGGCGGCGACGGCGGTGAATAGTTTGCTGACCGAGGCAACGCGGAAGACCGCGTCGTGTGGCATCGGCGGACCGTCCAACCGCAGGCGACCGATGCCCTGCTGCCAGCTGCGCGTCGCGCCGCCGCGCACATCGACGACGGCGACCGCGGCGCCGGGGATGCCCTGTTCGCGCAGCTGCCGTTCGATGAACGGCACGACGTCGAAGGCCACGGCCGGCAACTGGTCGGGCGTCGACGGCCGCAGTCCGGCGCACGCGCCGAAGAACAGCACCAGCAGGCCCACGCGCATCGCCGCCGCCATGGCGTCAGGATGCCGGGACGGGTCGCTGCAGGGAAGCCTCAATGGCACCGACCGCACGCAGCGCCGCCGACCGCCGGCAGGAAAGTTAAATGTACGGGTGGGGATTGCGCGACGGAGCTCGTTCCCATGACCATGATCCCGTAGTGCGCTGTCAGCCGACCCGACCACGGCCAAAGGCATCGCGGACCCTACCCCACACCCCCATGCGCCACCTCCTCGCCACCATCCTCGCTACTGCCAGTGCGCTGAGCGCCCAGATTCCCGACCTCTACGACATGGACACGGTGCGCGACGTGCACCTGACCTTCGCGCAAAGCAATTGGTGGAGCCAGCTGACCGCCAACTACCAGCCGGAGATCAACATCCCGGCGACGCTGCAGTGGTCAGGCGTGACCGTGCAGAACGTCGGGGTGCGCTTCCGCGGCAACACCAGCTACACGCAACTGCCGGTCGCGCCCAACCAGGGCTGGGAGAAGAAGAGCTTCAACGTCGAGCTCGACGCCTTCACCCTCGGCCAGGACCTCTACGGCATCTCGCACTTCAACTTCAACAACGGCTTCCACGACCCGACCTTCCTGCGCGAGCCGCTGACGTACTACACGATGCGCCGCCACGGCGTCGCGCCGCGCGCCAACTGGATCCGCCTGTTCCTCAACGGCGCTTACTGGGGCGTCTACATCAACGTCGAGCAGCCCAACAAGGACATGTTCAAGCAGTGGTTCCGCAGCAACGACGGCAACCGCTACCGCTGCTTCCCGACCTCGGGCACGTTCTCTAACGGCCGCTGCGCGTACATGGTCCTCAGCCCGAACATCGCCGCTAGTTATCTCGCCGCCTATCAGGCCAAGCAGGGCGACGGCGTCGACCTGATGACCATGTGCACGACGCTCGGAGCGATGACTCCGACGACGCCGCAGTCGACGCTGACCGACAAGTTCAGCGTCGACGCGTTCTACCGCTACGCCGCGGTCATGGTCGCGATGCAGAACTCCGACAGCTACCTGTCGAGCGGCAAGGACCACTACCTCTACATCGACGACGTACACGGCGACGGCACCACGCTGCCGTTCGACCTCAACGAGTCGATGGCCGGCACGATGATGCTGGCCACCAACACGCAGACGACCAACATCTACCGCCCCGGCTTCACCAAGACGCTGCAGTTCCCCGACTGGCTGCAGCGCTACAAGGCGCACCAGCGCGCGATCATCGACAACACGCTGAACCCGACGCACCTGACGCCGAAGATCCAGCAGTGGCACGCGATGCTGGCGCCGCACGTCACCGCCGACACGAAGAAGATCTACACGACGGCGATGTTCACGACGAACCTGACGAGCACGGTGACGGCGAGCGGCGTCGGCCGGCTCGGCCTCGTGCCGTTCGTGCAGACGCGCTACAACTTCATGGCCGCCGACGCGTACATCAACGTGCCGCGGCCGACGCTCGCCAACCTGGCGCACACGCCGACGCTGCCGACGCCGACGCAGCCGATCCAGTTCACCGTGCAGGCGACCGGCGCTGCGTCGGTCAACCTGTGGTGGCGCCGCGTCGGCGAGTTCCAGAAGGCGCCGATGTTCGACGACGGCCTGCACGGCGATGGCGCCGCCGGCGACGGCATCTGGGGCGTGCAGATTGCGGGCCAGCAGCCCGGCGCGCTGGTCGACTACTACGCTGAGGGCGTCGCTGCCGGCGGCGGCGCACGCTACCTGCCGTACACGGCCGAGTGCGAGCGCTACTGCCCGAAGGTCCAGATCGCCTGGCCGGTCGTCGCTTCGCCGGTCGCCATCAACGAGTTCGTGGCGCAGAACCTCACCGGACCGGTCGACGAGCTCGGCCAGCGCGAGGACTGGGTCGAGCTCTACAACACCAGCAACCAGACGGTCGACATCAGCGGCAAATGGCTTTCGGACAGCCGCGTCGTGCTGAAGTTCCAGTTCCCCGCCGGCACGACGATCCCGCCCAACGGCGTGCTGCGCGTCTGGTGCGATGAGGACGGCACGCAGGGCCCCCTGCACGCCAACTTCAAGCTGTCGACGATCGGCGACGAGAGCATCGCGCTCTACGACAGCACGGGGCTCGCGATCCACGAGGCCTACGACTTCGGCCCGCAGACGGCCGACGTGTCGACCGGCCGGCTCGTCGACGGCGTCGGCGCTTGGGTGACGTTCCCGAACCCGACCTACCTCGCCCGCAACGAACTCGCGGCCTGCGGCCAGCGCACCTACGGCTCGACCGGCCGCCTGACGCACGGCATCGCCATGGCGGCGGCCGGCACGCTGCAGGTCGGCACAACGATCACCTACCAGATCAGCGCCGCGCCGGCCAACGGCGTCGGCATCGGTGCGCTGGCGCTCGCGCCCGGCGCGTTCGACCTGGCGCCGATCGGCATCGGCGACGAGGTGCTGATGCTCGATCCGGCCAGCACGCAGTTGCCGAGCACGATGCTGTTCGGCGCCACCGGCGTCGGCAGCTGGTCATTCGCGCTGCCGCCAAATCCGGCGTTCGCCGGCCTCAAGCTGTACGCGCAGACCTTCGGCCTCAACGCCGGCGGCTGGGACAGCTCGCACGCGATCGAAGCGACCCTCTGTCCGTGAGCCGTCAGCCGATGACGACGCCCGCTCCGTGAGCTACCGCAACCGTCACGAGTGCAAGTTCGTCGTGCACGAGGCGACGGCAGAGCGCGTCCTTCGGGCCGTGCAGCCGTTCGTCGCGCCCGATCCGAACGCCGCCGCGTCACCGACGCACAGCTACCCGGTCGTGAGCCTGTACCTCGACGACGTCCGGCATTCGCTGTACGCCGAGACGGTCGACGGCGTCTGCCAGCGCTTCAAGCTGCGCGTCCGGGCCTACGCTGATCACCCCAACGCGCCGCTGTTCCTCGAGGTCAAGCGCCGCCAAGACAAGGTCGTGCAGAAGCTGCGCTGCCCGCTGCCCCGCGGGTTCCTCGCCGACGCGCTCGCCGGCGCGCCAATCGATGTGCCCGGCGCGTCGCCGCAGAAGCGCGCCTCGCTCGGCGAGTTCCAACGGCTGCTGCTGCTGCGCCGCGCCGTCCCCACGGCTGTCGTGCGCTACGAACGGGAGGCGTACGTCGGCCTCGACGACCCGGAAGTGCGCGTGACCGTCGACCGGCGACTGTGCTGCATGCCGACCGACCGCCCCGAGGTCGTCTTCGACGGCCCCGGCTTCCGCGCCGTGCCGCTGCCCGGAGCGATCCTGGAGCTGAAGTTCACCGACCGTATGCCGGTGTGGATGCACCGCGTCATCGCCGCCAACGATCTGCGGCGCGTGTCGTGCTCCAAGTACTGCCACTCACTCAATTCTCTCGCCGGCGGGCGTGCGCAGGTAAGCTGACCGGCCGCCCAATGCCGCCCCTCTCCGACGCCCTCGCCGACCTGTCCGCCGCGATGCCGGCGCTACCGTCGCTGCTCTACCACCTGCTGTTGGCGTTCGTGCTGGCGACGCCGATCGCCTGGATCTACAGCCGCACGCACCAAGGCACGAGCTACTCGCGTTCGTTCGTCCAATCACTGATCCTGCTGCCGCTGATCGTCACCATCGTGATGATGGCGATCGGCGACAGCCTCGCGCGCGCGTTCGGGCTGTTCGGCGCGCTGGCGCTGATCCGATTCCGCACGCCGATCAAGGACAGCCGCGACACGATCTTCTTGTTCCTCTCGGTCGCCGTCGGCATCACCGTCGGCGTGCAGAACACCGCGCTCGCGATCGCCGGCACCGGTTTCGTGCTGCTCGCCGCCGCCTACCTCGCCGCCATCGGCTTCGGCAAGCGCGTCGACCACGACAGCGTGCTGCAGTTCAGCATGCCGGCACAGGGCGAACAGGACGCGCAGTTGCGGCAGGTGCTGCAACACTACTGCCGGCGCTTCGCCCTCGTCAGCCTGCGCGAGTCCCGGCGCGATGGCGCCATGGACTTCGCCTACCAACTGCACCTGCGCGACCCCGGCTGCCAACAGGCGCTGGTCGCCGACCTGTGCACGATCCCGGGCGCGCAGGACGTGAACCTCTTCCTGCAGGACGACCACACGGAGACATGACGTGAGCGCCCCGCAGCCCATCCTCCAGAAGCAGTCGCCGCTCGCCGCCGCCCGCTCGTCCGTCCGCGCTGTGATCCCGCTGGCCGTCTGGCTCGCGACCGCCGCCGCGCTCGTGCCGCTGTCGCAGGCGGCGCCGTCCGCAAATCGCTCGCCTGCGCTCGTCGACGCGCAGGCCAGCGCTGTGCTGGCGCCGGTCAGTGGCCGCGTCATCACCATCGCCGTGCAATTGCACCAACTCGTCGAGGCCAACGCCGTGGTCGCGCGCTTCGACGACCGCGACGTGCGCCTGCGCCTCGCGAAGGCCCAATTCGAGCTCGAGCGCCTGCGCGCCGACATGGCCCACGCCGAGGCCGAGGTCGAGCGCGCCTCGCGCGCCGACACCACGGCGATCCAGCTCGAGGCATCGACCGAGTACCGACGACTCGTCAGCGCCGTCGAGCAGGCGCAGCTGGCCGCGCTCTCTACGCGCACCGACCTGGAGGAAGCGCGCGTGCGCATGCAGGGCGCGGCGATCGAGACCGAGCGCCTGACCGGGCTGGTGGAGCAGGGAATGATCGGCCAGCCGCAGCTGGTGGCCATGCGCACCGACCGCGACGCGCTGACCAAGCGCATCGAGGAACTGGAGGGCCTCTATGATCGCCAGCGCGCCGTCGTCGCGACCACGACGAAGCGACTCGAGGAGTTCATGCCGGGCAAGGCTGCGACGCTGCCCGTCGACACGGCGCTGGCGCCGCTGCGCTGGCGGCTCAAGGAACAGGAAGCAGAGCTTGAGCGCATCGCGCTCGACGCACAGGCCCTTGACCTGCGGGCGCCCATGCGCGGCCACGTCGCCGCGATCGGCGCCTCGGCCGGCGAGTGGCTCCCCGTCGGCACCGAGGTGGCGACGGTCGTCGACGCGACGCCGCGCCGCGTGCTCGCCTACGTGACAGCGACCGCGCGCGGCCAGATCGAGCAGGCGCGCGCGCTCGAACTGCAACGGCCAGACG
Source organism: Planctomycetota bacterium (assembly GCA_016872675.1). Classification (GTDB taxonomy): domain Bacteria; phylum Planctomycetota; class UBA1135; order UBA1135; family UBA2386; genus UBA2386. The sequence goes on along the minus strand of VGZG01000037.1, from coordinate 5,298 downwards.
CGTCGCCGCTCGGCGAGACGCGCATCATCAGCGTCTCCCCCACGACCGTGCGCGTTCCCGAGCGCTTCTGGCGCGATCCGCAGCGCGAGGAATGGGCCTACGAGGTCGTGCTCGCAGCGACCGGACAGGAACTGCCGGGTGAGCACGTGCTGCTGGCGTCGCGTCGCTGACAGCGCGATGCCCACGTCGGCCGACCATCAGGCGAACAGTCCAATGAACGGTCAGGCGAAGCCGACCGCTTCCTCGCCGGCGATGCGGCGCTTGAACGCGACGTCCGACTTCTCCCTGGGCGATTCAGGCTGCTGGATGCTGTCGACCTCCTGCAGCGACACGGCGATGCGCGAGCTGACGCCGCGCCGCTGCATCGTGATGCCGTAGAGCACCTGGCACTCGGCCATCGTGCGCTTGTGGTGCGTCACGATGCAGAACTGCGTCTGCGAGGTGAAGTCGCGCAGCACGCGCAGGAAGCGTTCGACGTTGGTCTCGTCGAGCGCGGCGTCGACCTCGTCGAGGATGCAGAACGGACTCGGCCGCACCTTGAACAACGCGAACAGGATCGCAACCGCAGTCAGCGAGCGCTCGCCGCCCGACAGCAGGCGGATCGACTGCAACTGCTTGCCCGGCGGCTGCGCGACGATCTCGATGCCCGCCTCCAGCATGTCCTCCACGTTGTGCGAGAGGAACATGTCCGCCTTGCCGCCCTGGAAGAGCTTGCGGAAGATCTCCTGGAAGTTCTTGCGGGCCTCGTGGAACGTTCTCTCGAATAGCGTCTTCGACTCGGCCTCGAGCTTCTTCAGCGTCTCCATCAACGAGCGCCGCGCTTCCTTGAGGTCGGCGACCTCGACTTCGAGCGTCGAGAACTGGCCCTCTTCCTGATCGAGTTCCTTGACGGCGTCGAGGTTGACGGCGCCCAGGCGCTCCTTCTGGCTCTGCAGTCGCTGGACGTCCTTGCGGGCGCCGTCCTGGTCGAACGCGTCCCGCTCCCAGAGTCGCTGCAGGCCATGCCAGGCCTGCACGACCTCGGGCGGCAACGGCGGCCCCTGTAGCTGCTCGCACAGCTCGAGTGGCGCGATAGGACCGTGATGCGCCGACTGATCTTCGAGGCCTAGGCCCTCGATCTCGCCCAGGCACCGACGCACCTCGATGCCGGCGTCCTCGCGCAAGCGCTCCTCGAGACGCAGGAAGCGGTGTTCGGCGTCGGCGTGGCGCAGGCGCGTCTGCGTCAGCGCTTCGTTGGCGGCGCTGCGTCTCGCTTCCCACGACTGCGCCTCGGCCTGCACCGTGGCGCGGGCCGCGCGGGCAGCGTCGACGCCGGTCTGCGCCTCGCCCTTGCCACCCTCGAGGACGACAAAGCGGTCCTCGAGCGCCGCGGCCAGTTCGATCAGACGGTCGCGCTCGGCCTCGGACCGCTGCCGACTCGCCTCGGCGTCGAGCTGGCGCTCGCCGAGCTCCTGCAGCGAGCGCTCGGAGTCGCGCAGCGCGTCCTCGTGCATCTTGATCGCCGCGACGAAGGTCGCGCGCGCTTGCGTCACGGTCGCCTGCCGGACCCGCAGGTCCTGCTCGGCGGCCTGCTGGCCCTGGGCGTCGCGCTCGGCGACGGCGATGCGGTCGCCAAACGCCTGTTCTTCGGCCTGCGCCGCGGCCTCGCGCTGGCCCAGCAGGTGCTGGTCGAACAGCGACGCCGAGAGCCGCGCCAAGGCGCCCGCCCGCGTCGCCGACAGTTCCGCGGCCTCGTCGGCGAGCTCGCCGACCTCGCGCGCGACGTCGCCGAGACGCGCCTCAAGGCGCGCCTGTTGGCCCTGCGCTGCCTGCAGCTCGCGGGTCGCCGCCGCGAGCGCGTCGCCGACCGCCTTCAGCTCGCGCTTCAGCCGGTCGACGCGCCCGGTCGCCTGCTCCTTGCCGGCTTGCAGCTCCTGCAGGCGCGCCGCCACGGCGGCGGCCTGGGCGCCGAGGTCCTGGATCTGCGACCGGCGCACGACGAGGCCGGTATGACCCTCGGCCGACGCGCCACCCTCCATGCGCGGGCCGCACACCAACGTGCCCTCGGGCGTGACGAAACACAGGTCGGCGCGCGCGCTATCGGCGACGTCGAAGTCGGCGACGACGACGCCGCGCAGCAGCCAACCGAGCAGGCGACTGCTCGCCGCGTCGTCGACGGTCCCGTCGACGACGACGTGCCGGACCAGTTCGCTCAAGTAGCGCACGCCGTCCGGCGGTTTCAGCAGTGTCGAATGCGATGCGCACGGCGGCGCCTCGCCGAAAGACTCCTCGACCAGCAGCAGCACGCGGCCGAGTCGCTTCTCGGCGAGCTCGCGCACGATCGCGGTAGCGTGCTCGCGCGTGTCGACGACGAGCGCCTGCACGAACGGGCCGAGCGCAGCTTCGAGCGCCTGACCGTGCCGCACGTCGATCTCGATCAAGTCGAGCAGGCGGCCACGCAGGCCCGGCGGCTTCTGTTGCAGCACGTGGCGCGGCCCCTGGTCGAAGCCCTCCATGTGGGCCTCCATGCCGAGCAGCGCCTGCCGGCGGCCCTCGACCTCGTGGAGTTCGCGGCGGATCAGAGCCTCGCGCTCGGCCATCGCCGCCGCGGCCGCGTCAGCGTCCTGCAGGTCGGCGAGCGCCGACTGCTCGCGCTCCTGCAATAGACGCAGGCGCGTGCCGGCGTCGCGCTGCTCGGCGCGCCAGCCGTCGGCCTCGCCGTCGAGGCGGGCACGCTCGTCGGCCAGCGTCCCCTGGCGCTCGGTCAGCTTGGCGGCGCGAGCCTCGGCGGCGCCGCGCGTGGCCTTGGCGTCGGCGGCGGCGTTGCGGCTGCGCGTGCGCGCGTGCAGCAGCTCGAGTTGGCGCTCGCGCACGACGTCGCGCTCCTTCTGCATCTGGCGCAGCGCCTGCAGCGCCTGCTGCGCGGCGTGGCGCTGATCCTCGAGCTGGCGGTGCAACTCGACGAGCTCCTCTTCCTTGCCGACGAGGCCGTCGCGCGCGCGCGCCAACTCGTTTGCGCGCTCGTTGCGCTGATCGACGAGCCCCTGCGTGCGCTGGCGGCCGCGCTCGAGCTCCTCGGCGAGCGCGGTGGCGCGATCCTTCTGTGCATCGGCGCGCTCGCGGTGCGTCGTCAGTTCGCCCTGGCACTGACGCAGTTCGTCCTGCACGCGACCGAGCGCCGCCGACGCGGCGGTGATCGTCTCGTCGGACTGCGCCAGCCGCTCGGCGGCGCCGTCGCGCCCTTCGTCGGCCGTGGTCAGCGCGTACTGCAGCTCGGCGAGCCGCTCGGCGTGGGCGACGAGTTCGGCGCGCAGCGCCTGGCCGTCGATCACCGCCAGCGCCGCGCGCAGATCGCGCAACGCCGCCTGCAGTTCCTGCCACCGACGCGCCTTGCCCGCCTGGATGCGCAGGCCGCGGATGTGGCGCGCACGCTCCTCGAGCAGGTCGGTGATGCGAGCGAGGTTCTGGTCAGTGCGCTCGAGCTTGCGCAGCGTCTCCCTCTTCTGAAGCTTGAAGCGCGAGACGCCGGCGGCCTCCTCGAAGATGGCGCGGCGCGCCTCGGGGTCGGCCGAGAGCACCGCGTCGATGCGGCCCTGCTCCATCACTGAGTAGCCGCCGGTGCCCAGCCCCGTGTCGAGCAGCACGTCGCGAACGTCCTTGAGGCGCACCTCGCTGCCGTTGAGCAGGTAGGCCGACTCCTTGTCGAGCGTCAATCGGCGCGAGATGTCGACCTCGGTGCGGCCATCGATGCGCCCCTCGGGATCCTCGAAGGTGATCGTCACCTCGGCCATGCCCATGGCCTCGCGACCCTCGGCGCCCTTGAAGATGACGTCGGTCATCTCGGTGCCGCGCAGGCTCTTGGCGCGCTGGTCGCCGAGCACCCACCTGATCGCGTCGACGACGTTGGACTTGCCGCAGCCGTTCGGACCGATGATGCCCGTCAGGCGCGAGTCGAACTCGAGCTCGGTGCGATCCGCGAAGGACTTGAAGCCACGCGCGACGAGTCGCTTGAGGCGCATGGCATCACTCCTGTAGCCGGCGTTCGCGCACGGCCAAGGCGGACTCGGCGGCCACCGCCTCGGCGATCTGCGGGCGCAACAGCGCGATCGACGCGCGCCGGCGCGACCGTTCGGCGGCGACCGCGCCAAAGGCGACGGCTGCGTTGGGCTGGCCGGTCACGACGAGCAGGTGCTGCACCGCGTCGGCGATCTCCGACGTCTGCAGCAGCATCGCGTTGACCTCCGCGTTGTGGCCGCCGCGCTTCTGGCGCAGCGCCTGCAGGGTCACGTTGGCGAGCGCGAGCGCCCGCCAGTCCTCGTCGACGCCGACGCTGTGCAGTGCGAGATGGATCGAACGCGCGAGCTTGGTCGCGCGTAGGAACTCCCGCCTGCCGTCACGCTTCTGAACTAGATGTTCCGCCCGACGCTTCATGACCGCCCTCCCGACGCTTCTCCAGCATGGGCTTCAGCTCCTCAAGGAACTGCGTGACGTCCTTGAATTCGCGGTAGACCGACGCGAACCGAACGTACGCCACCTGATCGAGTTGCCGCAGCTCCTGCATGATGAGGTTGCCGATCACCTTGCTCGGCACCTCCTTGTCGAAGGCCTCCATGCATTGGCGTTCGATGCGGTCGGCGATCGTCTCGAGTACCTCGAGCGACACCGGCCGCTTCTCGCACGCGCGCAGCATGCCCCCGAGAACCTTCTGACGGTCGAACGCGACGCGTTCGCCATCCTTCTTCACCACGCGCAGCGGCGCCGTCTCCGTCCGTTCGTACGTCGTGTAACGACGGCCGCAATCGGCGCAGACGCGGCGACGACGAATCGCGAAGCCGTCCGCGCTGGCGCGCGAATCGATGACGCGGTCGTTGTCGGCCTTGCAGTACGGGCAACGCATGGCAGGAATCCGACCGAAACCACCGCGACGCGCGGGGTTCGGAAGGGGCTCTCGGCAGGTGGAACACCCGGCTGACCCCGGGCGCCCTGACCAACGGACGGCGCGACGATACGCACCCAACCCTTTGTGTGTCAAAGGGTCTGGCAATGGAAGAAGCAGCGCCAAACGACGCCATGGCAGGACCAGTCCGGCCGACTGGCCGCTACTTGCCGAGGCAGAAGCGCGCGTAGATGCGATCGAGCAGGTCTTCCGGCGAGTGTGCGCCGCCGATGGCATCGAGGGATCGCAGCGCCGCCTGCAGGTCGATGGCAACCAGCTCCGGCCCCCCGCCGGTGGCGAGCGCCCGGTCGAGCGCGGCGAGCGCGCCGCCGAGCGCCTGACGCAGCGGGCCACCGGCAGCGACGATCCCGGCGGCGGCGGCG
>VGZG01000036.1 GCA_016872675.1 Planctomycetota bacterium | reverse complement strand
CACATACCCCGCATACACCACCCTCACCACCTCCAGCCCCAACCCGCCATCTCCGCAGCCACCACCCTCACCACCTCCACCTCCTACCACCTCCCCCGCCACCGCCTGCACCAACCCCTGCTGCCCGGACACCTCATCCTCATCCGGAATCGGCGTCGACCACCCGGCCTGCCCGCTCACCTTCTCCATCACGTACTCGCCACCAAACGCGCCATCCCGCACCGCGTACGCGCGCAGCGCATCCACCGGCGACAACGCGCACTCGAACCGGAACGTGCTGCCGAGCACGCTGAGATGGCTCTGCATGCCACCGAGGTACGTGTCCGCGCCGTACGCGACACCGCGCGAGCCGTCGTCGAAGTGCAGCACGCAGCTGCCCCAGTTCTCGACGTGTTCCCAGCCGCTCACGACATCGCACTGCGCGCGGGTCGCGCGCACGGCGGCGGTGGTGTCGGCGACCTCGGCGGTCACGGCGATGCAGCGCGTGGGCTGGCCGCGCAGGCGCAGGCCTTCGTGGCGCTTCCACCACAGCATGGCGCCGATGGGATGCGCGCCCAGGCGCAGCAGCGCCCCGCCGCCGGTCGCGCGCCAGTCCTTGGCGTACGGCGAATGCGACCCCGAGTGGCTCTCCCAGCCGCGCATCTCCAGCACGACCCCACTCGACGCGGCGGCGAGTTGCATGGCGCGGCGGATGGCGGGCGCGTGCAGCCAGTTCTCGCCGTAGAAGAGCCGGCGACCGGCGCGCGCGGCGGCGGCGACCATCGCCTCGGCGTCGGCGACGGCGGCGGCGAGCATCTGCGCGCGCGGCACGGCGGCGACGGCGGCGGCGCTGGCATCGGCGGGCAGGCCCTGGCCCCAGTACGCGGTCAGCGGCTTGGTGCACAGCACGTGCTTGCCGGCGGCGAACGCGCGTTCGGCGAGTTCGCGGTGCGCGCGGTTGGGCACGCACAGGTCCACGAGGTCGACGGAAGGATCGGCGAGCGCTTCGTCGATGGTGCACGCGCCGTGCAGGCCGTGCTGCTGCGCAAACGCCGCGGCCTTCGCGCGATCGCGCGCGGCGACGACGACGGCCACCTGCGCGCCGTGCACACGCTTCCAACAGCGGGCGCGCGTGCGCGCGAGAAAGCCGGTGCCGAACAGGACGACCTTGAGGGAGCGTTGCATCACGGGGCGAGGGGCCGCGGCCGCGCGCGGCGCTAGCACGGTAGCCGAAGGGACCGACGGCGCTACGGGCGAGGCGGCGGCAGGGCGAAGTAGCGAACGGGCGTGACGCCCGCCCGGCGACGGCGGCGACGCCAGGCGGCGGCGCCACCGGCGGCGAGATGCACGCCGAAGCGCGCGTGCCGCCAGCCCGCGCGCGAGGTATCACACCTCCGCGCCGCGCCTGCCCCGCGCCCGCCCGCATCCGCCTGATGTCCGCTGCCCTGCACCGCCCCGAGCCCGTCCTGCGCCACCGCGCGCAACCCGTCGACGAGACCACCCCGCCCGCACAAGCCGCGGCGTGGCTGCGCGACGGGCGTTCGCTGCTCGTCGCCGATCGCTTCGGCACCGGGCTCGGCATCCTCGCCGCACTGCGCCTGCTGCTCGACGATCCGGGCGAAGACGGCGGCTACGTCAAGAAGCGCGCCTTCCGCGAAGCGTTTGCCGCCGCGTCGCAGCGCCTGCTCGTGCCCGTCGTCGGCCGCAAGGTTGCGCTGCCCGACGCGCCGCGCCCGGGTTTCCTCGCCGAGCTGTACCCCGACCACGCCGACTTCGCGCTGCCCGTCGAGGACGCGCGCGTGCTGAGCAGCGCGTGGGACTGGTACGACAAGGGCGTGCACTTCCCCGTGCTCGGCTACCGCGTGCACCCGTTCTACGGCGCGTACATCCCGGCGCGCATGGAACACCTGGAGCTGTTCGGCACGTGGCTCGCCAAGTACCAGGGCGCCCGCCGCCGCGCGATCGACGTCGGCACCGGCAGTGGCGTGCTGGCGCTGCAGATGGCGAAGGCGGGCTTCCAGCACGTGCTCGCGACCGACATCAACCCCAACGCGATCGAGAGCGTCGCGCGGCAGCTGCGGCGCCTGCCCCAGCCGCCGCCGATCGAACTGCAGCACGCCGACCTGCTCGGCGCGGACCGCGGCCCCATCGACCTCATCGTGTCCAACCCGCCGTGGATGAAGGGCGAAGTCGGCCGCACGCTCGACCTGGCGATGTACTTCCAGGACGGCTTCTTCGAGCGCTTCTACGCGCAGTGCCTGCAGCGGCTCGCGCCCGGCGGCCGCGTGGTGTTCGTGTTCTCCAACATCATCGAGCTGTCGCAGCCCGACGTGCCGCATCCGATCACGACCGAGCTGGAGCGCGGGCGCTTCCGGCTGGTGGAGAAGATGACGCGGCGCGTGAAGCCGCTGCGGCGACGGACGCGCGAGAAGGTCGAGATCTGGGAGTTGGCGGCGGTGTGACCATGGCAGCGTGAGGACGGCGGCGGCACGCCACGTCGACGCCGTGCGCCGCGCGCGAGCCGCCACCCACCCAGCCCCGCTCACCAGCCCATCGCCGCCCGCACCTGCGCCAAGAACTTCGGCGCCTCGTCCATCAGATACATCGCCAGGAACACCACCAGCACCGCGGTCGCGAGCCCCATCAGCGCGAGCCACACGGCCGCCTTCCAGCCGGTCGGCCGATCGGCGCCGAGATACGCCTTGCTGGTCTGCAGCTTGAAGAAGCCGACGTACGCGAGCGGCAGCATGCAGCCGGCGATGATGCTGGTCGGCACGTTGAGCCACAGCTTGAGCTGCGACCAGAACAGGCTGCCGAGCACGCCGGGAGTCGGCAGCAGCGTGGCGACGCGGTAGCCGACGGAGCCGGCGCGCAGGCCGAACATCTCGGCGCACGCGAGTCCCGAGCACACCATGTGCATGGTGATCGTCGTCAGCAGCATGCCGAGCAGGCCGAGGTCGAACAGCACGCGGCCCCACACCGGGCCGAGCAGGCCGCCGAGCGTCGCGGCGGCGTCGAGCGGACCGCAGTCCTTGCCGGTGAAGCCCTGGTGCATCGTGCCGGCGGCGACGACGACCATCAGCGTCGTGGCGACGACGTACGGGATCACCATGCCGAACGCGATGTCGGCGCGCGCGAGTTCGCGGTGTTCGCGACCCCAGCCGCGCGCGAGCAGCGAGTACGGGTAGAGGAACGTCATGTTGACGCCGACTGCCGTGGCGAGGCCGGCGATCAGGATCGGCAGCGCCGCGATGGGCTCGCCGTTCGGAACGGCGCGGTCGGCCGGGAGGCTCGGCACGAAGCCCGCGGCGACGGCGGCGGGGTCGGCGACGCCAAGGCGCACGGCGACGACGGCGAACAACAGCACGATCGCCCACACCATCCAGCGCATGACGCGGTCGAACGCGCGCTGCATCGCGCCGGCGGCGCCGAAGCTGAACGCCGTCGGCACCGCCCACGCGAGCACCACCAGGCCCATGCCGAAGCGCGGCAGTTCGACGCCGGCGACGGCGCCGAGGTCGACGAGCACGGCCGATGCGAGCGAGTACTGCGCGAAGTGCCAGACGCACGAAGCCAGCACGGTGCCGATCGCCCAGCCCCACGCCGTGACCGGCCCCGCGTACGTGCGCATCGCATCGAACGGCCGCATGCCGGTCGACAGCGTCTGGTGCGCGATCGCGGCAAAGACCACGCCGCCGAGCACCATCGCCAGCGGCGCGACCCACAGCAGCTGGTAGCCGAAGGCCGCGCCCGACAGCAGGCAGGCCGACGCGGTGCCGCCGCCGAGCGTCAAAGCGCTCTGCAGGTAGCCAGGACCGCCGCGGCGCAGGTACCGCAGCTGGCGCGCGGCCCACGGCAGTTGCGCGGTCTCGGCCAGCCACGCGCGGTCGGCGGCGAGGCGCGCTTCGTCGACCGGGCGCACCATCGGCAGGCTGCGCGCGTCGGGACGGTGCGGAGCGGACGTCATGCGAGACGAGCAGTGTAGTCGCGCGCCCCCACCGTATCCTCCGCGCGATGGCGACCCTCTCGTCCCACGCGCACGCGCGCGTCGGCCTGCTCGGCAACCCGTCCGACCTCTACGGCGGCAAGGGCCTGGGCTTCGCGGTCGCCGAGCTGCGCGCGACGGTGACGTTGGCGGACGCGCCGGCGATCGCGCTGCCCAACGAACTGCTGGCCGCCGGCTGGACGCAGTGGCGACGCACGCTGGCGCAGCACGGCATCGACGCAGCGGCGCGGCCGTTCGTCGCGTCGTGCGCGAGCGACATCCCGTTCCAGGCGGGGCTGTCGGGATCGAGCGCCCTGCTGGTCGCCGCACTGCGCGCGTGGTCGCGCTGGCACGGACTGCCGCTGACGCCATCCCGGATCGCCGAACTCGCCTGGCGCGCCGAGAACGAGACGCTCGGCATCCGCGCGGGCGCGCTCGACCGGCTCGTGCAGGCGCACGGCGGGTTGTTGGCGATGGACTTCGCGCAGCCGTTCGCCGAGGGCGCGGTGCAGCGGCTCGATCCTGCGCTGCTGCCGCCGCTGCTGCTGGCGTGGCACGGCGTGCCGAGCCAGAGCTCGGGCGACGTGCACGCGCCGGTGTGGGCGCGCTTCCAGGCCGGCGATCGCGCCGTGCGCGCGACGATGCACGACCTCGCGCACAACGCCGAACGCGGCCGCGAGGCGCTGCTGGCCGGCGACCGCGCGGGCTTCCTGGCGTGCGTCGACCGCAACCTCGACCTGCGCGCGCAGGTGTTCACCATCGCGCCTGCCGACCGCGAGCTCGCGCAGCTCGGCCGCGGGCTCGGCGCGGCGGCGAAGCTGCCCGGTTCGGGCGGAGCCGTGCTGTTCGCCTGCCGCGACGAGGCGCAGCGCGACGCCGTCGAGGCCGCGTGCAGGAAGCACCACCACTCGACGCTGCGGCCGACGGTCGCGCCGCCGACGCCGCGGCTGTGCGCGGTGTTCCTCGCCGCCGGCTTCGCGACGCGGCTCTACCCGCTGACGCTGCACCGGGCGAAGCCGCTGCTCGAGGTCGGCGGCCAACCGCTGCTGACGCGCATCCTGCGGCAGGTCGAAGCGGCCGGCGGCGTCGAGCGCGGCGTCGTGGTCAGCAACGGCCGCTTCCACGCGGACTTCGCCGCGTGGGCGCAGCGCTGCGGCGCGCGCCTGCCGCTGCAGGTCGTCGACGACGGCGCCACCAGCAACGAGACGCGGCTCGGCGCCGTGCGCGACCTCGCGCTCGCCCTCGGCAAGCAGCCGGCGACCGACGCGCCCGACGGCTACCTCGTGCTCGCGTGCGACAACCTCTTCGAGTTCGACCTCGGCCGGCTCGTCGCACGCTTTGGCGCGACCGGCGACGGCCAGCTGGTCGTGCGCGAGGTGCCGCAGCCCGTGCCGCCGGGCAAGTACAGCGAAGTGCAGCTCGATGGCGACAAGGTCGCGCGCTTCCGCGAGAAGCCGCCGGACCCGCAGGGCAACCTGTCGGCGATCGCCGTGTACCTGCTGCCGCGCGCGCTGCCCGAACTCGTGCGCGCCTACCTGGACGGCGGCGGCAACCCCGACGCGCCGGGCCACCTGCTCGCCTGGCTGTCGACGCGCATGCGGCTCGCCGCCACGCGGCTCGACGGCCGCTGGCTCGACATCGGCAGCGCCGACGACCTCGCAGCGGCCAACCGGCTGGACCTGCCGCCGGTGTGAGGGGGGACGCGGTCGGGTGGACCGAAGGGCGAACGCCACGATGCGGCGGGCGCGGCGCGCCCCTCGCACGACCGCAGGGACCCGCCAGTTGCCGCCGCCGAGGGAGGACCGGGGGGGTTACTCCCGGGCGAAGTCGACTATGACATCGTGTCGCCACGTACGCGGCGGCGGCGGCGCGCCGCCCCGCCCTCTCGAAGTCCCGCGATGCCCACACCCTTCGCCCTGCGTTCCGCGCTGGCCCTCTGCTTCGCCAGCGCCCTCTTCGCCCAGTCGCCGTGCGGCAGCCAGCTGCAGACGCTCGACGTGCCGTCGGGCCTCGACGGCGCGCTGCACGACAGCGTCCTCTGGGACCGCGACGGCAGCGGCCCGCTGCCGGCCGAACTCGTGATCGGCGGCGCCTTCCGGCGCGTCGGCGGCGTCGTCGCCAACAGCGTCGCGCGCCTCGATGCCGCGCTCGGCTGGCAGCCACTCGGCGCCGGCTGCGACGGCGCCGTGTTCAGCCTCGCGATCGACGGCGCCAACCGCCTCGTGGTCGGCGGCAGCTTCACGACGGCCGGCGGCGTGACCGCGCCGCGCATCGCGCGCTTCGACGGCGCCCAGTGGACCGCGCTGGCGTCGCCGCCGCCGGCGCTGGTCGGCCAGGTCACCGCGCTGGCTCCGCTCGGCGCCAGCGAACTCAGCTACGTCGAGAGCGCGGGGCTCGGCTACTTCGACGGCACGTCGGCGTTCGGCGTCGCCCTGGGCCCGGCCAGCGGCAGCTTCGGCGGCAGCGCCACCGACGTCGCGCGCCTGCCCAACGGCGACCTGCTGATCGCCGGCTCGTTCTCGTCGGTCGCCGGCCAACCGGCCAACAACGTCGCCATCTACGAGTGGGCGACCGGCGTGGTGCGCACGCTGCAAGGCGGCGCCAACAACCTCGTTCGCGACGTCGAGCCGCTGCCGAACGGCGAGTTCTTCGCGTTCGGCACCTTCACCACGGTCGGCGGCGGCGTCGCTGCGGGTGGCGTCGCGCGCTGGACGGCGGCCGGCTGGCAGCCGTACCCGTCGCCGATGCTATTGGTCGGCATCAGCGGCGGTGGCGTCAACGCCGCGGGCGAACCGATCGCCTTCGGCACGCTCGGCAGCGCGCAGTATGTCGCGGGCGCGTGGCAGACGATCTTCGCCAACGCCGTCTTCACGACCCACGCCCAGTTGCAGCCCAATGGCGCGCTGCTGTTCGGCACCAGCACCAACGCCACCACGGTCGTGCCGCCATTCGGCTACTTCGCGCAGGGCGGGACGGCGCGCCCCGTCGCCGACGGCGTCGTCGGCTCCGTGCTGGCTGCGGCGGAAACTCGCGACGGCAGCATCGTGGCCTACGTGTTCACCAGCGCTGCCAGCACGACGCCAGCGCTGAGCAACTTGCCAGCGCCGGGCGGCTTCGTGCGCTACGGCGCCGCGGGCTGGACGGTCGAACCGACCGGCGCACGCCCGCAGAACGCGATCGGAGCGCCGGCGCAAGTCAACGCCATCCTGCCGCAAGACGACGGCAGCTACATCGTCGCCGGCACCTTCACGTCGATCGGCGGCGTCGCCGCGATCGGCGTCGCGCGCTTCGACGGCACGAGCTGGCAACCGGTCGGCGGCCTCGGCGGGGCCGTGAACCGCGCCGTGCAACTGCCCAACGGGGATCTCGTCGTGCTGATGGTGGATCAGTCCATCCGCCGTTTCGATGGCGCCCAGTGGCTGACGGTCGCGACGGCCGCGGCGGGCGAAGGCAACATCGCGCTCGCTGCGTGCCGCGACGGCGCGTTCGTCGTGCTGCGGCGCACGAGCGGGAGCCCTGGATTGACGACTTTGCTCGACCGCTGGGTCGGCGCGACGCGCACTTCGACCGCCGTGCCGGGCGCGCCGACGCCGCAGGAAGTCGTCGAACTGCGCGACGGCAGCATCGCGCTCACGACGTCGAATAGCGGCGTGCTGCGCTACGACGGCGCCACGTTCCAGACGCTCGGCGCCCTGGCCACCCCGAACGCCATCGGCGTCGCCGCGTTGCCTGATGGCGGCCTCGTCGCCAACATCGCGTCCGGCGCCGCGCCGCAGGTGCGCACGACGCTGCGCTGGGACGGGACCGCCTGGACGCCGCTGCACGCGAGCGGGTTCGTGAAGCCGATCGCGCTGCGCAACGGCGACGTGCTGATCGTCGGCACTGCGGTCCTCGACGCGACGCGGGTCGCCGCCGCGGCGCGCTTCGCGACCGGCTGCCCGAGCGCCGCGAACGCCGTCGCGCCCGGCTGCGCGTCGCCCGCTGGCGACCTCGCGAGCGATGCGCCGTGGCTCGGCCAGACGCTGCGCCTGCAGGCGAGCGGCCTGCCGAACGCCGCGTTCGCGATCACGGTCGGCAGCACGCAAGCCGCCAACCTGCCGCTCGCCAGCGTGTTCGCGACCGCGCTGCCGGGCTGCGCGCTGCTCGTGCAGCCGGACGTCACCACCGTGCAGCTCGCCGTCAATGGCGAAGCGCAGCTCGCGTTCGTCATCCCCAACGTGCCCGCGCTCGCCGGGGCCGCCTTCCGCCAGCAGGTCGTCAGCTTCGCGCTCGATCCGTCGCTCGCCGTCGGCGCCACCAACGCGCTCGACCTCGTCGTCGGCAGCTACTGAACAACCGCGAGCCCGTCCGCCGGCGGCGCGCTGCGGCTCAGCCGCCGCCGACCGGCACGTACGGCAGCGTCGGCGGGCGGGCCACGCCGTCGTCGCCGAGCAGGTCGACGAACGCGAAGCCGAGCAGGAAGTCGGCGAACTCGGCGACGTTGAAGCCGAGCCGCGCGCCGACGAACACCGGCACCACGCCGACCTCGACGCCGAACAGGTCGGCGATGCGGCGCTGCGGCGACAGCACGAACGGGTAGCGGTCGTCGAGGTCGAACACGTCGCTGACGCCGAGGTACGCGCGCACGTCCTGAAACGTCTGCGGGTCGGCGGGATGGTTGCCGAGCGAGCTGGTGGCGAGGAACTGGCCGAGCGGCGCGCGCCACAGCAACGGCCCGAGCGTCGTGAACGGCACGCCCATGCCCTGCCGCGTCAGCGTCTCGCCGGGCGTCTGCCAGAACGTGTCCTTGCCCCAACCGCCGTCGGCGATCCACGCGCCGAGCGCCGCGTCGAGCGGACCGGCCTTGGCTTCGAGCGCGCCGCCGAGCGCGCCGTCGTGCCAGCGGTAGAGGAAGCTGTCGTCGAAGTCGACGGCGCGCGCGCGCCAGTACGCGCAGCCCGGCGCCGTGGCGGCGACGGCGAGCGGCAGGAGGCAAGCAAGGCGGCGGACGGCGCGGCGCATCGGCGCACGCTAGCGCGGCGGCGCGGGTGCGGCCACGCAGGCGCGCGGCGACCGGCCCGCCCGACAACATCGCCGCGGCATCGCCCCGCCGTCGCCCGCGAACCGCCGCCTTCTGAGGTCGGCACGGCCGCGCGCACGGCGACGGCCGGCGCGTCCGCCGACTCCGCCGCCCCGGTGAAATCCCGCGCCATCCCCCGGGTTGCGTCCGGGCGGACGGCGGCGGCGAACGACCGCCCGCCGGGCGCGCCCCGGCGCTGGCCAAAATGCAAGGTCGCCCGCCGCGCCGCCGTCGCTAGACTCTTCGCCCCTCAAACTCCCGCCCGACCCGGGCCGACGCCCGGCACGTTGACCATGGACATCGTCGTCTGCATCAAGCGAGTTCCCGCCACGGACACGGCGATCAAGATCGCCGCCGATGGCAAGTCGATCGAGACCGCCGGCGTCACCTTCGAACTCAATGCGTACGACGAATTCGCGCTCGAGCAGGCGCTGCGCATCAAGGAACAGCTGAACGCCGGCTCGGTGACGGTGGTGACGGTCGGCCCGAAGGACTGCAAGAAGCAGCTCGACGACGCGCTCGCGCGCGGCGCCGACAAGGCCGTGCTGCTGAGCACGACGGACTGGATGTACGACGGCATGCAGGTCGCCAGCGCGCTCGCTGCGTGGATCAAGACCGTGCCGTGCCACCTCGTGCTGTGCGGCCGCCAGGCCGTCGACTCGGACAACAACCAGCTACCGGCCAACCTCGCCGGACGCCTGGGCTTCGCGTGCGTGACCGAGGTCGGCAAACTGACGCTGGCCGACGGCGCGTTCACCGCCGAGCGCGACATCGAGGGCGCGCGCGAGGTCGTCGCGTGCAAGACGCCCGCGGTGATCAGCTGCCAGAAGGGCCTCAACGAGCCGCGCTACGCCAACCTCAAGGGCATCATGGCGGCGAAGAAGAAGCCGTTCGTCGAGCAGCCCGCCCAGCTCGGCGCGCGCGGCATGGAGATCGTCGCGCTGTCGCTGCCCGCGCCGCGCGCCGCCGGCAAGATCGTCGGCAACGGCGCCGGCGCGGTGCCAGCGCTGATCGCCGCCCTGCGCGAGACCAAGGCCCTCTGACCCGAGACCACGGAGCACCCCCATGAGCAACATCCTCGTGATTGCCGAGGTCCGCGGCGGCGCCGCCAAGCGCCCGTCGCTCGAGACCGTCACCGCGGCCCTGCAGCTCGCCACCGCGACCGGCGGCAAGGTCATCGTGGTCGCCTGCGGCAGCGGGCTCGACGGCGCCTGCGCCGAGCTGCGCAAGACCGGCGCGCACAAGGTCGTCGCCGTCGACGGCCCGGCGTTCGCCAACTATTCGGGCGACGGCTTCGCCAAGGCCGTCGTCGAGCAGTGCGCGGCAAACGGCGCCACGGCCGTGCTGATGGCGCACACCGCGATGGGCAAGGACCTGCTGCCGCGCGTCGCAGCGCTGCTCGACGCAGCCGTGATCACGGACGTCGTCGGGCTGGGGCACGAAGGCGGCGCCTTCACGGCGAAGAAGCCGGTGTTTGCCGGCAAGGCGACGATGACCGCGCGCGCGGCGAAGGCGCCGTTCTGCGCGACGGTGCGCCCGGGCGCGTTCGCGCCGGCGTGCAGCACGAGCGACGCCGAGGTCAGCAAGGCCGCAACCCCGGCCGGCGACCTGCTGGCCGTGGTCAAGGAGATCGTCGCGTCCGCCGGCGGCAAGGTGCCGCTGCAGGAGGCCAAGGTCATCGTGTCGGGCGGCCGCGGCCTCAAGGAGCCGCAGCACTTCAAGCTGATCGAGGACCTCGCCGCCGCCTTCGGCCCCGGCGTCGCCGCGGTCGGCGCGTCGCGCGCGGTGGTCGACGCCGGCTGGCGTCCGCACGCCGAGCAGGTTGGCCAGACCGGCAAGGTCGTCAGCCCGCCGCTCTACATCGCCGTCGGCATCAGCGGCGCAATCCAGCACCTTGCCGGCATGCGCACCGCGCGCACGATCGTCGCGATCAACAAGGACGCCGACGCGCCGATCTTCAAGGTCGCCGACTTCGGCATCGTCGGCGACGCCTTCGAGGTCGTCCCGGCGCTCACGGCCGCGATTGCGGACGTGATGAAGGGTAAGTGACCCGCACGCACAGGCAGACCGCATGACCCTCAAGGCTGGCATCGTCGGGCTGCCCAACGTCGGCAAGTCCACGCTCTTCAACGCCGTCACCCGCACGCGCAAAGCGCAGGCGGCGAACTACCCCTTCTGCACGATCGACCCCAACGTCGGCGTCGTGACGGTGCCGGACGAGCGCCTGCAGGTCCTGCAGAAGATCGCCAAGACCAACGTCGTGATCCCGGCGGCGATCGAATTCGTCGACATCGCCGGCCTGGTCAAGGGCGCTTCGTCGGGAGAGGGCCTCGGCAACAAGTTCCTCAGCCATATCCGCGAGGTGAACGCGATCGTCCAGGTCGTGCGTTGCTTCGAGGACCCGGAAATCCACCACGTCGCCGGCGGCGTCGACCCGGTGCGCGACATCGAGGTCATCACGACCGAATTGGTGCTCGCCGACCTCGAGGCCGTCGAGAAGCGCATCGACCGGCAGCAGAAGCAGGCCAAGCGCGGCGACAAGGAGGCGATCGCCGAGATGCCGGTGTTGCAGAAGGTGCTGCCGGCGCTCAACGCCGGCAAGCCGGCGCTGCTCGTCGAACTCAACGACGAGGAGAAGGCGATCGCGAAGAACTTCCAGCTGCTGACCGACAAGCCGACGATCTTCGCCTGCAACGTGAAGGACGATCAGCTCGCGACGGCGGACCAGAACCCGTACGTGCAGAAGGTGCGCGAGTACGCCAAGAGCCACCTCGCCTGCGAGGCGATCGTGATCTCGGCGCAGATCGAGAGCGACCTCGTCGACCTCGAGCCCGACGACGCCAAGGCCTTCCTCGCCGACCTCGGCGTCAAGGAGTCCGGCGTCGGCGCGCTGATCCGCGCGACCTACCACCTGCTCGGCCTGCGCACGTACTTCACCGCCGGCGAGAAGGAGGTGCGCGCCTGGACGATCCGCGCCGGCGACACCGCGCCTAAGGCGGCGGGCGTGATCCACACCGACTTCGAGCGCGGCTTCATCAAGGCCGAGACGGTCGCCTACAAGGATCTCGTCGCCTGCGGCAGCGTCGCGGTGGCGCGCGAGAAGGGCCTCTATCGCATCGAAGGCAAGGAGTACGTCGTCGCGGACGGCGACGTGCTGCTGTTCAAGTTCAACGTCTGACGCGGGCGTCGGTCGCAAACTGCCACACTGCGTCGCGGTCAGCCAGCCTTCGCATCGTCACCGGCGACTGCCCGCGACCCGAAGTGGTCGGCGCGGCGAAGAAGCGGGCGCAAAGGCCGGGATCCGCGGCGCCGTCCGCGATGCACGCTAGTTCGCGCGCTGTATCGCCTCGATCTTGGCGAGCACTTCCTCGGGGTCGGGCCAGCCGCCGCCAAGCGCCTTCTTCAGCATGCTGCCGCCTCGGCTGGCGATCAGCGTGTCATCGGCAAGAACGTCGAACTGGCCGAGGCTGCCGCGCTCGCGCACGACCTGGATGCCGAGGGCGTCCTCGATGTGCGCGGCGAGACCCGCCGCGCGCGACCCAAATCCTCAGGAGACGCAGTGCTTGATGGTGACCTTCATCGGTGCGTCTACGGGACGCCGGTGGCGGCCGCGCAAGCGGCGCGGCGGCGGTCGCGCACGGTGCGCACGATCAGTGCGATGCCGCCGACGAATCCGGCGAAGTAGCTGACCGCATGGCCGACGGCGGCGACGGCGAGGCGTCCGTGGCGGTCGCGCGGCACGCGCTCGAACAGTGGATCCGGCAGGTAGAACGTCTCGCCCGTCGCCAGCGCCGCGAACAACATCGCCGCGACGGCAGCGACGCCCATGACGACCAGCAGGCGCAGGATCGCCGCTCGCAGTTCGACGGCGGTGACGCGCGGCGCGCGTCCCAGCCGTGCCGCTGCCGCGAGCGGCACGCCGAGCAATACGCCGACCCACCACGTCGCCAGCACGCCCCAGGCGAGCGCCAGCAAGATCGGGTCGTCGGTGCCGATCCACGGATGCGCGACGGTGAAGTACTCGACGCTCAGGTGCGCGGTGACGAGGTCGTGCAGGACGCCGTAGAGCACGGCGCCGCCGACGCACGTGCCGACGATGCGCAGCGCCTCGCGCAGTTCGCCGTTCATGTGGGCACGCCGTCGGGTCGGGTGGGCTGGCGAAACAGTCCCACCGTTGGCGCGCGCGCGCCGGTAGCGCAGCGCAGGCCCCGGCGTCGACGCATAGCCTTCACGGCGTCGCCGCCTGCAGGCGCGCCGCCGTGGCGGCCTGCTGCTCCCACTGCCCGTACAGTTGGCCCTTCGAGGCCAGGTGCAGCAACCTCTGCCGCGTGGTCGCGTCGATCGCGCCCGGCGCCGCGCGCCGATAGGGCGTGCCCGGCAACGGCAGGAAGGTGTGGCCGTGCGCCTTGGCGCCGCGCGCGACGAGGCGATCCATCAGGGCAAGCGTAGCCGCGACATCGTCGGCGGTCTCGTGTGGCAAACCAAACAGGAAGTCGACGTGCGGCACGAAGCCGTGTTCGACGCACTTGGCGGCCGCGCGCTCGACCTCGGCGGCGTCGTGGCCGCGCTTGCTGTGCGCGAGCACGCGGTCGCTGCCCGACTGGCCGCCGACGATCAGCGAGCGGTTGCTGACCCAGCGCTTGAGCAGGCGCAGGCTCGCGTCGCTGACGTGCTCGGGCCGCACCTCGCTCGGAAACGTGCCGAACCACAGCTTGCGCGCGGGCCCGATGTCCTCGCGCACGCCGGCGAGCAGCGCTTCGACGGCGGCGAGGTCCGGCTCGGGTCCGTGCGCGCCGTAGCTCAGCGATGTCGGCGTCAGGAAGCGGAAGTCGCGGAAGCCGCGGCCAACGAGCCAGCGCGCCCATTGCCGCACGTTGTCGACGCTGCGGTGGCGAAAGTTGGCGCCGGCGAAGTACGGCGTCTGGCAGAAGCGGCAGGCGTACACGCAGCCGCGCGTGATCTCGATCGGGCCGTAGCGTCCGTGGCCTGGCCCAAATGGCGGGAAGTCGTCGAGCGCGATGCGGTCGGCGCGGGCGTTCTTGCGCAGCGCGCCGTCGCGCAGCGACGCGACGCCCGGCAGGTCGCGCGGTTCGCCGCCGTGCTGCAGGCAATCGACGAGGTCGCGCACCAGCCGTTCGCCTTCGCCGACGGCGACGAGGTCGAAGCCGGCGCGCAGCGTCGCTGCCGGCTCGGCGCTGGCGTGCACGCCGCCGCAGACGTGCAGCGCGCGCGGGTCGTCGATCTGCGCCTTGACGGCACGCAGTTCGTCGAACATCTGCGCGGCGTCTGGCGAGTAGAACGACCAGCCGACGAGCACGCGGCCGCCGGCGCGCGCCAAGGCTTCGCGCACCGCGGCGACGACGGCGTCGACGCCGTTGGCGAACACGACCGGCACGCCGGCCGTGCGCGGGTCGGTCTCGAGCGCGCCGGTCAGCACGTGGAACGCGAACTTGCCGGTGCGGCGGTAGGCCCAGACGACGGTCAGCACGGCAGCCAGCCCTCCTCGGTGACGATCGCGTCGAGGCGGCGGTCGTGCGCGTCCATCGGCACGGCGGCGACGAGTTGGCAGGCAAACGCGACGCCGACGACGAACGGCCGTTGCCCCGCGCCGCGCGCCGCCGCCCCGTCGCGCGCGGCGAGCATGCGGTCGTAGTAGCCCCTGCCCCAGCCGAGCCGCCCGCCGCGCCGGTCGCAGGCGAGCAACGGCGCCAACACGACGTCGGGCGCGCACTCGGGCGCGTCGGCGGCCGGACCGAGCGCGCCAAAGCCGGCAGGCACGAGGTCGCGGTCGGAATGCCACGCGCGGAAGGTCATCACCTCGCCGTCGACGACCGGCAGGCACAGCCGCGCGCCGGCAGCGGCCAGCAGCCGCGCGAGCGGCCGCGAATCGGCCTCGCTGCGGATCGGCCAATACGCCGCCACGATGGCGCCGGATCGAGCGCGCGGCGCCAGCACGGCCGCACCGTGCTCGGCGAGGCGAGTCGAACGCGCCGCCCGCGCCGAGGTGTCGATGGCATCGCGCGTTGCGCGCAGGGCCGCCCGCAGTTCCGGCTTGCCGGTCATCGCCGTGATCGTACGCCGCCAGCGCTGGCGCGCGCGCAGCCCCTTCCAAAGGCTGCGCGCACAGCGGAGACTCTCCGCCTCAAGACACCCCTACCGCAGGAGACTCGCCCGTGTTTGCCCAGCGCATGCGCCAGAAGGAGTCGGAGTTCTACTTCGTCAGCTATCCCGCCGAGGATCTGCTGCGCAAGGTGCGGTTCGTCACGCGCTTCTACGGCGAACGCGGCCAGGTGATCGGTGGCGATGCGCTCAGCGAGCAGAAAGGAAAGACCAGCGAGCCCGACGAGGTCGAGCGCTACGTGCAGGCGATCGAGAAGAACAGCAAGTCGTTCCAGCGCGAGCTGAACCGACGCAAGATTCGCCAGATCAAAGACTTCTACCGCAACGAGTCGCGCCAGCCGGTGATCCCCGGCGCGGTGCTGCTGTTCACCCCGGAGAAGCTCGAGTTCCAGCCGCTGAAGGGCATGGAGCGCGCCGGCAACCTGATCGAGCCGCGCAGCGACTTCCTGATCATCGACGGCCAGCACCGCCTCGCCGGCCTGCACTTCTACCTGCAGGAGAAGGATGCCGACCGCCGCATCGACGTGCCGGTCGTGATCTTCGACGGCAAGACGAGCGACTTCGCGACGGAGATGTTCGTCGTGATCAACAGCACGCACACGCGCATCAACCGCTCGCACCTGATCGACCTCTACGAGCGCATCGAGTGGGGCACCGACCCGGAGAAGAAGTACGCCGCGTCGCTCGTGCGCGCCTGCTACGAGGAGGGCGACAGCCCGCTGCAGTACCACATCAACATGCTCGGCGGCCGCAGCCACCAGGAGATGTGGATCAATCAGGCGCAGATCTTCGGCGAGGTCCTGCGCCTGATCGGCCGCAAGGACGCGCAGCACCGCTTCAAGGACGGCCGCGGCTGGAGCAAGGACCGCGGCTATGGCCTGATCCGCGACGTGCTCAAGGCGCTGCGCACGACGTTCGCCACGGCGTGGGGCGACAACAAGAACTTCATGGTCACGCGCGACGTGGCCATCGAGGCGATGCTGCGCCTGTGCGGCGACGTCGCCGCGCGCATCGACGCCGCGGTCATGCCGGGCGCCGACCTCGTCAAGCTGTTGGAGGCGCGCTTCAAGGCGATCGCCGAGATGACGCACGAGTTCCGGCGCGAAGGCTTCTACGAGCGCTTCCCGGCGCGCGGCCAGATGGAGCGCATCGACATCATCCGCAAGCGCATGGCGCGGCAGGCGAAGTTCGAGTGAGCGGGGCGCGCAGCGCCGTCCAACGCATGCCGTTGCTGGCCTGGGTTATGTTGGCGTTTGCTTCGCGACGAGAACGGCAACCCAGCTTTCGTAGTCCGCCAGACTGACGTCGTGGCCGCCGATGCGCTTCGTCATCCAGGCTCTGCAGCGGCCCTCAGCCCGCCGCAATTTGAAGCGCATTTTTCGACGGCCTTTCTGCCGCACCTAGCCTTCGTTGAAGAAAGGATCGCGCAAGGCAGGATTTCTGAGCTTCGCCGCTGCGCCGGCGCCGGTGACCGGGAGGCCGGTCGGGTCGAGCAAGCCGATCTGGACCAGCACGTTCGCCTGGTCCCACATGATGTGCTCGTAGGAAACCTTGTCGCCGTCAAAGCCGACGATCACGACGAAGACCGCCTCCACACTCTTGCCGGTCGGTTTGATGCCCGGGAGCATCCAATCGATCTTGGTCGTGTGCGTGAAGGAAATGATGAGCTCATCGACAAGACGCTCTTTGCTGTAGGTTCGCGAGATCGTCTCGAACTTCACGTCGGGCGGGAAGAACTGGCCGATCAACCGCTTCGCATAGAACGTTCGCACGCTCTCCGGGCCCTGGCCTCCCACCATCGTCGGCACGTTCACGAGGTGTGGATTGGACGTCATCGTCGCCAACGTCTTTTCGAGGTCGCCGGAAAGTTCGGCGTCCATGTGAGCTTTAAAGACGGCGTCGATCTTCTTCTGCAAGTCGGAATCGGCCACGGCTGGACCTCCTGATTGCGTAGTGCTGCATGAGGGCAGGCTGCCAGCCGTCGCGGCGGCAACGCCAAGAACAACCGTTCGTCTCGTGAGGTCGGACATCTTCAGTTCTCCATGTCATCTAGTTTGTGCATCCGTGGTGGCATATCCAACCATACCGTAGCTGGTGACGCGCTGCTGCGCGCTAGCGGCGCGCACCGCCCGCCGCTACCCCTCGCCCGGCGCGTCGCCGGGCTGCACCGCCTGCTGCAAGTGCTCGGCGCGCTGCTGCCAACTGCCGAGCGGGTCGCCGACGCGCGACGGGCACAGCTCCGCGAGCGGGCAGTCCTCGCACTTGGGGCCCTTGGCGAGGCAGACATAGCGGCCGAGCAGCAGCAGCCGGTGGCCGCCGTCGATCCATTGGTCTTGCGGCAGGCGCTGGCATAGGTCCTGTTCGATCTTCTCGGCGGTCTTCGCCGCCGACAGGCCCAGGCGCTGCGCGACGCGGGTTACGTGCGTGTCGACGACGACGCCCGACGCGATGCGGAACGCGGTGCCGAGGACGAGATTGGCGGTCTTGCGCGCCACGCCGGGCAGCGCCATCAGCGCGGCCATGTCCTTGGGCACCGCGCCGTCGTGCTGCTGCGCGATCGCGAGGCTGGCGCCCTGGATGGCCTTGGCCTTGTTGCGGAAGAAGCCGGTGCGGTGCACCACGGCCTCGACGTCCTCGCGCGGCGCGGCGGCGAGCGCTGCGGGTGTGGGGTACTTCTCGAACAGCAGCGGCGTCACCGTGTTGACGGTGCGGTCGGTGCTCTGCGCGCTGAGGATCGTCGCAATGAGCAGCGTCCACGCGTCCTTGTGGTCGAGTTCGCAGCGCGGCGCGGGGATCGCCACGGCGAGGCGCGCGGCGACTTCCTTGGCGGCGGCGGGCGGGCCGCTCGGCAGCTGCGGTTCGGTCTTCTTGCGCGTGGCCACGAGGCGGGAAGGCTAGGGAACGGGACCGCCGCCCTCAATCGCGCGCGCCGAACACGGCGGTGCCGATACGCACCAAGGTCGAACCAGCGGCGACGGCTGGCTCGAGGTCGCCGGACATGCCCAGGCTGAGCACCGGCAGCGGCAGGCCAGTCGCCGCGCGCAGCCGCTCGCGCAGCGCCGCAACGGCGGCGAAGGTCGGCGCCGGATCGCCGACCAGCGGCCCCATCGCCATCAACCCCACCACCGCGAGCGCTGGGCAGCGGGCGCGCACGTGCTCGAGCAGCGCCGGCGCCTGCTCCGGCGGGCAGCCGTGCTTGGTCGGCTCGTCGGTGGCGTGCACCTGCAGCAGCACGTCGAGCGTGCGGCCGGCGCGGACGCACTCGCGCTGCAGCTCGTCGGCGAGCTTGCCGCGGTCGAGGCTGTGCACCAGCGCTAGGCCCGGCACCGCCAGCAGCTCGCGCGCCTTGTTGGTCTGCAGCGAGCCGATCAGGTGCCACTGCAGGCCGGGCAGGTCGGCGAGTTCGGCGGCCTTCTGCGCGAGCTCCTGCACGCGGTTCTCGCCGAAGGCGCGCAGGCCGGCGGCGTAGGCCGCGCGCACGCTGGCGGCGGGATGCGTCTTGCTGACGGCGAGCAGCGCTGCGGCGTCGGCGGCGCGGCCGGCGGCGCGGCAGGCGGCGACGAGGCGCTGGCGCTGCGCGGCGAGGTTGTGGCGGACGTCGTCGGGCGCGGCGCTCATTCGTCGCCCCAGTGCGCCGTCAGCGGACCGGGGAACAGCGTGCGGCCGCGGCGCAGCAGCGCCGGACGGCCTTCGACCGGGAAGCCCGACAGCAGCGCGTCCCACGCTTCGTAGTGGTCGCAGCGCATGACCCAGTCCTTGAGCGCGCTGCCGACGCGCACGTCGCCGGCGTGGCGATCGCCGAGGTGGCGCGCCAGCTTGCGCATGAACGCCGCGACCTCCGCCTGGAACGTGTCGGGCTGGACCTCGTCGGGCCGAAACCCAAAGTCCTTGATCAGCTGCTCACGCAGGCCGGCGGCGACCTGCGACAGCGAAGCGCCGTAGAGCACGTCCTTGACCGCGGCCTGGAGGTTCATCGCGGCTGGATCAGTGGCGGAAGTGCCGCTGGCCGGTCATCACCATAGCCATGCCATGCGCGTCGGCGACGGCGACGACTTCGTCGTCGCGCTTGCTGCCGCCGGGCTGGATGGCCGCGGTCGCGCCGGCCTTGGCGCACACCAGCAGGCCGTCGGTGAACGGGAAGAACGCGTCGCTGGCGACGACGCAGCCCTTGGTCTTCGCGCCGGCCTTGTCGACGGCGATCTTGGCGCTGTCGACGCGGCTCATCTGGCCGGCGCCGACGCCGACGGTGTGCGACGCGCCGTCATCGGCGGTGCGCGCCAGCACGATGGCGTTGGACTTGACGTGCTTGCAGACGAGCCACGCAAAGCGCAGCGTCGCCGACTCGGCGGCGGTCGGCTGGCGCTTGGTGGCGACCGCCTTGCCGGGCTGCTCGCGCGGCACGTCGGCGGTCTGCAGCAGGAAGCCGCCGGAGACCTGGCGCGCGACGAAGCGCTGGCGCGCGGCGAGGTCCGGCAGGCCGCCGAGGTCGAGCACGCGCACGTTGGGGCCCCACTTGGCCTGCTGCAGCGCGGTGAGCGCGGCCGGCTCGACGTGCGGCGCGACGATCACTTCGAGGAACGTGCCGGTGGCGACGATCGCCTTCGCCGTCGCTTCGTCGAACGTGCGGTTGGTGGCCAGGATGCCGCCGAACGCCGACACCGGATCGCTGGCGAGCGCGAGCTCCCAGGCGCGAGCGAGCGAGCCGGCGATGGCAGCGCCGCACGGGTTGTTGTGCTTCACCACGACGCACGCCGTCTGCTCGAACTCGAGCGCCAGCGCCAGCGCGCCGTCGGCGTCGAGGATGTTGTTGTAGCTGAGCTCCTTGCCGCCGAGTTGCTTGCCGTTGGCGAGGCACGGGCCGGCATCGCCCATGCTGTAGAAAGCGGCCTTCTGGTGCGGGTTCTCGCCGTAGCGCAGGTCCTGCAGCTTCTCGCCGGCGAACGCCGTGCGCGGCGCGAAGAACGGCTCGTCGGGCTGCACGCGGCGCTCGGCGTCGAACCACTGCGCGATCGCGGCGTCGTACGAGGCGGTGTGCGCGAAGGCCTTGGCCGCGAGCTTGCGCAGCGTCGCCTCGGGCAGCTTGCCGCTGCCGGCGCGCAGCGCCTGCAGCACGCCGGCGTAGTCCGCCGGATCGACGACGACGGCGACGCTGGCGTGGTTCTTGGCGGCGCTGCGCAGCATCGCCGGCCCGCCGATGTCGATCTGCTCGACGATCTCCTGGCGGCCGATGCCGGGCTTCCGCAGCGTCTCGCGGAAGCGGTAGAGGTTGACGCACAGCACGTCGATCGGGTCGATGCCGTGCTGCCCCATCGCGGCGACGTGCGTCGGCATGTCGCGCCGCGCCAGCAGGCCGCCGTGCACCTTGGGGTGCAGCGTCTTGATGCGGCCGTCCATCATCTCGGGGAAGCCGGTGTAGTCGGCGACCTCCTGGGTCGGGATGCCGGCGTCGGCGAGCGTGCGCGCCGTGCCGCCCGTGGACAGCAACGCGAAGCCCGCATCGAGCAGCCCGCGCGCGAACTCGACGATCCCGGTCTTGTCAGTGACCGACAGCAGTGCGCGTCTCATTTCTTCGCCTGGTCCTTCTTCTGCTTGAGGTAACCCTCGATGAACGGGTCGAGGCGGCCGTCGAGCACGCCGTGCACATCCGACGTCTCGACGTCGGTGCGCAGGTCCTTGCACATCTGGTACGGCTGCAGCACGTAGCTGCGGATCTGGTTGCCCCAGCTGATCGAGCCGCGGTCGCCGTAGAACTTGGCGAGCTCCGCTTCGCGCTTGCTGAGCTCGAGCTGGTACAGCTTCGACTTCAGCATACGCATCGCCGTCTCGCGGTTCTTGTGCTGGCTGCGCTCCGCCTGACAGGCGACGACGAGCCCGGTCGGAATGTGCGTCAGGCGGATCGCCGACTCCGTCTTGTTGACGTGCTGGCCGCCGGCGCCCGACGCGCGGAAGGTGTCGACCTTGAGGTCCTCCTTCTTGATCTCGATGTCGATCGTGTCGTCGAACTCGGGCACGACTTCGACCGACGCGAACGACGTCTGGCGGCGGCCCTGGCCGTCGAACGGCGAAATGCGCACCAGCCGGTGCACGCCCTGCTCGGCCTTGAGCTTGCCGTAGGCGTACGGGCCGCGGATGACGATCGTCGCGTTCTTGATGCCGGCTTCCTCGGCCTTCTGGAAGTCCGACTCCTCGATGACGTAGTCGTTCTTCGTCGCCCACTTCACGTACATGCGCAGCATCATCTCGGCCCAGTCCGAGGCGTCGACGCCGCCAGCGCCGGGCTGCAGGGTGACGATGGCGTTCATGCCGTCGTGCTCGCCGCCGAGCATCAGCTGGAACTCGAGCTGGTCGAGGCGCTCGTTGATCTTGCGGTGCGTCTCGACGAGGTCAGCCTCGACGGCCGAGGGGTCGTCGGCGCCGAGTTCGATCAGCACGCGGCCGTCCTCGATGAGCTTGAGCAGGCTCTCGATCGGCTCGACGACGCTGAAGCAGGCCTTCTTCTTGACGACGACGAGCTGCGCCTTCTCGGCTTCCTCCCAGAAGCCCGGCTGGGCCATCTGGTGTTCGATGTCGGCTAGTTCGCGGTGGCGGCGAACGTAGTCAAAGAGACACCTTGAGCGACTCGACTCGCTGCTCTGCTGCCTTCAGCGCCTGCTCGTGATCGTTCAGACCCATGGGGCGAAGATCGGAGCGGCGGCCTGGGTCGTTTTCCAGGCAGCAGGCGCGCATCCGGCGCGCGTTCGGCTCGCGGTCAGCAGCGGGAGAAGTGGGACCCGCGACGGGCACTGCAGGCAAAGGATCGAAGTCGGCGAATCATGGCCCGTCGCGGGTTCCGAGTGCGGTTCCCGGCGCGTGCGCCGATGGCTGATCCTCGGCGGAAGTCGCCGCGACCTGAGCGACGGAACACACGGATTTCGCGCCGCTTGGGGCGGGCGGGCGCGGGATCGACGGTCGCATCGGCGGTTCGCTGCAGCGACGCGATTTTGCTGGCGACGCGACAACTTCCGCGACGGGACGCGGCGCGGCCCGCGGCGCCGAGCCGGCGCGCTGCGCGACACCACCGTCGGGCACGGGAATTCAGCGTCCGAGCAGGCGCCTCAGGTCGCCGATGTGGCGGCGCCACGCCGCCTGCGCCTGGGCAAAGTCGCCGCGGTTGCGCCGGTCGCGCTCGAACGTCTCGGCCAGCCGCTCGAGCGCCTGCGCGCGGGCATGGGACGGCGTGCGCTCGTCAACGATGGCCACCGCCAGCGGACAACCGGCCGCCAGGAAGCCTGGATGGCCGTTGCGATGGCGGGTTTGCAGTTTGCGCCACTGTGCGTCGACGCGACACCTGGTCGCTCCCTGCGCGCGGCCCCGCGAGACAGGGCGCCAGAGCCGCCTACCTAACGCCGGTCAGGCTTGCGGCGGCGAGGTCTGGCCGGCGAGCTTGCGCACGAGATCCTCGGACGCCTTGTAGCCCTTCAGCTTGTTGTAGAGCGTCTTGGTGTCGATCCCGAGCACGCGGGCCGAGCGCGTCTTGTTGCCGTTGTTGGCGGCGAGCACGCGCAGGATGTGGCGCTTCTCGGTGTCAGCGAGGGTCAGCTTGAGGTTGTCCTGGAGCGTGTTGTCGGCGATCAGCTTCGTCAGGCTGCTGGCCGGGTCGACGAGAACCATGTCGTAGCCCCCGCCCTCCAGTCGGCCGCGCAACTCGTCGGCCGAGGCGCAGACGTGGGCGAGGCAACTCCAGTCCGCAGTGATCTTCGCCAACCCAGCTGCGACCGGATCGTGGGCGGAGAAGAGGAGCAGGCGCTTGCCGAGAGTCATGGGCGAGGAAGGCGCAACACTGGCTGGTCTGCGTGACGCCGCCAGAGCAGCAAGCGGTTTGGGGGCTGGGGGCGGACTACGAAACCGTGTGGGCCTGTCATGGCAGGGCGCAGGGCCACACGCCATCGCACCCACGCGAGTGCGTGCTGGCGGTGATCCCAATAGGCAGGAGACTTTTCCGGGTAACGTCCCAGAGTTGCGATGGGCCGTAATTTTCGGGCAACTGAAACCTGCGGCGATCAGCCGGCCGCCTTGGCGCGGAAGGCCAGGTGCCCGGTCTCGGTCCGCAGCACGACCTTGGTGCGGGCCGAACCGCGCTTGCCAACGACCGCGGCGCCGAACTCGCCGACCTTTTCGGCGACAAGGCCGAAGTCAGCGCCGATCTTGCCAGTCGTCGCGCGGCCGTCGAGGTCGAACTCGCAGTCCTCGGGCACGCCGCACTGCACCGTGCCCTTGCCCGTCGTCAACCTGATTTCGCCACCTGGCTTACGGACGAACGCCTGCATGTCGCCAGCACTGGTGAAGAGATCGATGTCGCCCTCGTGGTCGAAGGCGATGACGTTGCCGTAGCCGGTCTTGCCGCGGATCGCCGCCTTGCAGCGCTCGAACCGTAGGTCGCCGCGGCCGGTGGCTACGACCGACCGGCCGGTGCGGTTGCCGAGGGTGACGTGGCCGTTGCCGGTGATGACGATCTCCAGATTGAGGCCGGCGGGCACGCGGACCCCCAGATCGAAGGCCAGCAGGCCGCTGACCCCGGCCGGCATGGCCGGACCGCGCAACACCAAGGTGCGCGGTCGCGCGGCGTCCTCGACTGGCGTCAGGACGATCGCAACCTTCTCGATCTGCTGGAGTTCCGCCGCCGAGTCGGCCGCGCGGCGAACGCCTCCGGCATAGCTCACAACCGCTGGCGCCGATGCGTCGAACGGGCTGTCGACCCCAATCGTGCCGTTCTGCAACTCGATGCGGAGGGTATCGACCGCCGCAGAGATCGGCAGGCTGCCCTTGGTCTCGGCAACCGAGCGGTGCCCGAGACCGCCGCCGGCGAACCACCACAGAACGGCCGCCGTCGCGATGACCACGACGCCGCCCAGGAACGCAGGACGCCGGAAGGAGGGATTCGAGTCGGCCATGGCAAGGGCGCACCAGGGGCGCGTGGGGCAAGGCAGCGAACGAACTGTGTCCGGGGGGCGGTTTTTCGTCCAGTCGGAGTTTTGCGCCGAGGGCTGCCGTCCTGGTGGTGCGCCCGGCCGATCCGCCGTTGGCGCGACCGCGTTTTGCGCCGATAACCACCTCCCATGGCCAAGGCGAACACCGAATACCAGCCCGACCCAGTGACGATGGTGGCCTACCATCGCGCGCTGGCCGAGCACGCCGACAGCCTCAATGCCTACGCCACGCGCCTGCTCGGCGACAGCATCGCCGCCGAGGACGTCGCCCAGGATGCCTTCCTGGCGTTGTACCGGCACCTCAACCAGGTGCCCGCCGCCGCCTACCGGCCCTGGCTGTTCCGCGTCGCGCGCAACCTCTGCCTCGACCAACTGCGCCGCCGCAAGTTCAAGCTCAGCCTGTTTCGCGACCTACAGCGCGACGACGACGAGACGCCATTCACGCCGGTCGACCGCGACGGCAACCGGCCGGACGAGATCGCCGAAACGCGCGAGGCCAACGCCGCGATCGAGCAGGCCATCGAGCAGCTGCCACTCAAGTTCCGCGAGGCCTTCCTGCTCTGCGAGATCGAAGGCCTCAGCTACGAAGACGCGGCCGCCGTCATGGGCTGCCCCGTCAAGACCATTTCGACCCGCCTGTTCCGCGCCCGCGCGCGCTTCCAGTCACTCGTCAGCCGACTAATCAAGGTCTGAGTCTGCACCGATGAACTGCAACACCTTCCGCTTCGACCTGTCGCAGTGCCTCGACGGCCGGCTGGCGCCGAGCCGGCGCACGATCGTCCTCCGGCACGCCGAGGAATGCGATGATTGTGGCCGCTTCTGGGCCGACCTGCAGAAGGCGCAGCAGCTGACGCTGCGGCTGCAGCAGCCGCGCGTCGGGGCCGACTTCCGCGAGATGCTGTTTGCGCGCATCGAATCGGGCGAGGGCACGCCGGAGGCGGTGTTCCGCGAGCCGGTGCCGACGCTGACCAAGGTGCGCTACACCGTCACCGGCGCGGCGGCAGCCGCCGCGGCGATCCTCTGCGCGTCTTGGCTGATGCCGGGCTCAGCGCCGCAGCCGGCGGATCTCGCCGCCGCGACGGCGGTGCGTGCGAGCAACCTGCACCAGGAAGCGGCGCCCGAGGTCCAACCAGCGCTGTTGGCAGCGACGCAACCGCTCGGCTTCCACCTCGTCGCGCGCGAGGCCGCGCGCCAACTCGACCAGCGCTACGACGCCGCAGCGTCGGCGATGCGCCGCGTCGACGGCGGCGACAACCGCGCCGTGCCGATAGTGCTCGAGAACGCCGACGAAGTGCTCGCGCTCGGCGAGCTGCTGCTCGACCTGCGCGACCGTAAGCGCCTGCTGTTCACCGAGAGCGACGTCGAGCCCGATCTGCGCTTCGCCGTGCGCATGCTCGGCGAGAGCCGCCGCGGCCGCCGCGACCTACAGGGCGTGCAGTCGCTCGTCGCGCCTGCCCTGCGCAGCAACCGCCTCGCGTCCGTCTCGCGCACCATCGCGCCGGTGCATCTCGAACGCGGCGAGGAAATCGACGTGCTGCAGCAGCTGACCGTGCAGCGGCCGGACATCTTCCCGAAGCTATTCATCATCGTCGGCAGCGACGACGTCGCCGCTGGCAACCTCGCGCTGCTGCGCGCCGGTGGCGCCTTCCGCATCGAAGACGACTGCGGCCCGAGCTGGGTCGCGCCGCGCAGCGAGGTCGAGGCACGCGAGAGCCTGTGGCGGCTCGTGCGCGACCGTACCGGCGCGCCGACCCCGACCCCTGCGCCAGCGACCCTGCCCGCCCGCCGGTGACGACCGGCGAGCGCGGACGATCCGCCGGGGCCGCCGCCCGCTAGCATGGCGCAACCTCGCGCCACCATGCTCGCCTACCTCGCCGTC
This sequence comes from Planctomycetota bacterium, assembly GCA_016872675.1. Taxonomy (GTDB): domain Bacteria; phylum Planctomycetota; class UBA1135; order UBA1135; family UBA2386; genus UBA2386. Next base: position 6,632 of record VGZG01000036.1, on the reverse strand, counting down.
GTCTCGCTGCTGGTCGCCGCCCCCGCGCCGACCACGCACGCTCACACTGCCGTCGCGAGCGCCGCCACCGCCGAGGACAAGGCGATCAAGGCGCTCGAAGCGTGGCTGAAGTTCTATCGCACCGGAAAGATGGACTTCCGCGCCAAGGGCATCGCGACCAAGGACGCATTCTCGGTCAAGTTCGGGCTGGTGAAGAACGGCCTGACGACGCCGACGTGGGGCGGCGACCTCGAGGAGATCCTGCGCGCGGTCGTGGCGCTCGACGACGAAGCCGCTGCGCGCGCCGTGCTCGCTGTGGCCGCGGTCGGCATCGACAACGGCAAGTACGAGTACGCGATGGCGCCGCACGAGGTCCGCTCGCTCGCCGAGACCGCTGCCGGCCGCTTCAAGAGCGCGGCGGCGATCGCCGAGCTGGCCAAGAACGCGCGCGGCGAGACCAAGGCCGACAAGGCGCAGGCGGTCGCCCTGCAGACGGCGGCGGTGCGATGCCTCGGCGCGACGAAGGACAAGGCGCAGCGGCCGGCCTTGGAGGCGGCTCTGGTCGATCCCGACGCCGTGGTGCGCGCCAGCGCCGCCGAAGCGCTGGGCGCACTTGACGACGAAGCCACGGCGCCGGCGCTGACCGCGGCCGTCGAGAAGGATGCGTCGCACGCCGTCGTGATGGCGGCGGCGAAGGCGCTGCGGGCGACGTTCGGCAAGTACGCAGCGAAGGCCGACAAGGACGGCAAGAAGGACGCCGAGGCGACTAACCCGGGTGCCGGCAAGGCCGCGGAGAGCAAGCCCGCGGACGGCACGGAGCCGGCCGGCGACGGCGCGAATCCGCCGGCGAAGGCCGAACCGACGCCGCCGCCGGCGGCGCTGCAGACCGCCGTGCGCGCGTGCATCGGCGCGCTCGGCCGCACGTCGTGGCGCGCCGACATGGAGCTAGTGCGCTTCCTCGACGACTTCCGCACGGCGGACGTCGTGCCGGCGTTGATCGGCGTGCTCGAGCGCTTCGCCGCCAATCCCGCCGACGTCAAGTCTGGCAAACTCTCGGGCCTGCTGCTGACGCAGTCGCACGAGCTGCTCGTCGCGATGACCGGCGCCGTCTATCGCGCCGACCAGCCGGCCGAGTGGCGCACATTCTGGGAGACCGAGAAGGCCAAGATCACCGTCGCGCAGAAGCAAGCGCCGGACGCCAAGAAGGGCCCCGGCACGTCGGCCGGCGGCTTCTGCGGCATCCCGGTCACCGGCACGCGCGTCGTGTTCGTCGTCGACCTGTCAGGCAGCATGCAGTGGCCGATGGACGAGGACGACGGCAATGGCAAGAAGCAGCGCTCGGTGCGCCTCGACTTCGCCAAGCGCGAGCTCAAGCGCGCCTGCGACGCGCTGCCGCCGAACTCGCAGTTCAACCTCGTCTCGTTCAACGGCCTGCCGAAGTCGAAGTCGTGGCGCGACGACCTCGTGCCGGCGACCGACAAGAACCGCGAGCTGTTCAAGAAGCACGTCGACGACATGCGCGCCGACGGCGGCACCAACGTCTGGGCGGGCATGGAGACGGCGCTGAAGATCAAGTCGCTGGTCTACGGCTCGCGTTACGACACGCACGTCGACGAGGTGTTCGTGATCTCCGACGGCGCGCCGACGGTCGGCGAGGTGCTCGACCCGCTGGAGATCCTTCGCCTCGTGCAGGAGTCGAACCGCTGGGCCGGCGTGCGCATCAACACGATCTTCATCGACTCGGCGACGCCGCCCGAAGCGCGCCAGGCGCAGCCCGACCTGTCGATCCCGCCGGCTGAGCTGATGCGCCGCATGGCGCAGCAGAACGGCGGCCAATTCCGCAAGCTCTGAAGCGCGGGGCTGCTGCGGTTCAACGACCGCGGCGGCCCTTGGCCGGCGGCGGCGCGTGCCGTGGCAACAGCAGGCCGGCGAACGCGACCAGGCCGCCAACGGCGACCAAGGTCCAGGCCGCGATGTCGGACGCGCGCAGCGCCGACGCCGGCACCTCGGCCATCGCCAGCGCCAACTGCGTCGACTCGCCCTGGAACCAAAACGTCGCGCGGCCGATGGCGCGCCAGACGAAGAACGTGCCGTCGACCTCATCCTGCAGGAACCGCGCGAACGCGACCTGACTGTGCAGCGTCACGCCAACGCCGGCGACTAGGCCTCCGAGCGTCGTCAGCATCCAGCGCAGGAGGGCGCGCATGCGGCCTCCACTCACTGCAGCGGCAGCTTGCAGTCCTTGCCGTCGAAGATCACCTCGAAGCGCGGCGCGAGCCGGCGCACGAGGTCCTGCGGCGTCTTGATCTGCTCGGCGGCGATGCGCGCGGTGACCTCGCGGTCGCCGGTCTTCTCCATGTTGGCGGTGTAGACGAACACGTCGCCGGGCAGCTGGAAGCGCACGACGAGGTCGAGCCCACTCAGCTCCGCCTGCTTCTTGCGGAAGAACGACTCCGCGATCGGGTCGCTCGCGGCCTGCATCGCCTCGGCCTTGGCGCGCGCCTCGGTCCATGCCGTCTTGCCCTGAGGGTAGAGCGTCAGCTTGACGGTGCCCGGCTTCGGCCCGGCGCCAAGCGTCCACTCCGCGCGCGTGCCGGCAAGCGGGCTCGCCTGCAGCGCGTCGAATGTCTGGAACGCCGCCGTCACCTCGACGCGGCGTGTCTTGTCCTTCGCCTCGGTCACGTGCGACACGAGCGTCATGCCGGCGGCCTCGAGATCGCGGCGCGCGAGCTCCTTGTCGAAGAGCGCCTTCGTCGCCTCGCTGACGGCGCCGGCGGCGGCGCTGACGCGCTGCACCTCGGCGAGCGTCGCGTCGCGGATGGTCATCTTGACGGTCTGCGTGCCGCTGCCGTCGGCGGCCAGCGTGATCGTCTGGTCCATTTCGAGGCAGCCGGCGAGGAACAGCGACAGCAACGCAGCAAGCTGGGGGAAGGTGCGCATGCGTCCTTGATCGGCCGATGCCGCCGAAGGAATGAAGTCGGGTCGGGGGCGCCGGTGTCGACTTCCTAGACACATCTGTCGGTATCATTCACCGCCATGCTGGCCGCCCTCGTCGCCTGCCTGTTCGCCGCCCAGGAACCGCAGCCTGCCCCCACGCCGGCGCCGCCGGCCAACAAGCCGGCTGCGGCGGCCCCGGCGCCGACGGTCCTGGTCGAGGCCTGGGACGACAAGAAGGCGAAGGCGGCGATCGCCGAGTGGACCAAGTTGGCCAAAGGCAATGCGTCGATGGCCGAAAAGAGCCGCGGCCTCAATGCGCTCGCCGAGGGCTCCAACAAGCTGCTCGTGAAGCCCCTCGCCACGGTTGTCGAGACCGACAAGTCCGTCGTTATTCGTCGCCGCGCTGCCGAGTTGCTGGCGAATCAGCCGAAGGTCGACGCGAACCCGACGATCCGCAGCCTGCTGAAGAACAGCAAGGTCGCGCCGCATCCGACGGTGATGGCTGAGCTGGTGAAGACCCTCTCCCGCTGCGGCTACAGCACGGCGCAGTGGGGCGAGATCGACGGCCTGTTCGACGGCGAGTACCACCTCGATCGCGTCGTCGTGCAGGAGGCGATCCTCGAGCTGGTGATCGCGCACAAGGAGGCGCAGGCGCTGCCGACGCTGCTGCGCAACATGGACGAGCCGCTCGCCGAGAACGTCGATGGCGCCAACAACCCGCCGGCCGAGTACTGGGAAGCGCGCTGGAAGTCGTGGCACGCCTGGAGGGGCAAGGTCAAGGACGCCCTGTTCGCCGTGACCGGCCAGCGCTTCAGCAGCGCCGCCGAAGCGACGGCGTGGCTAAAGAAGAACGCGCCGAAGTGACCGCGGTGGCGACCGGCGCTCGGCGCGCCACCGCCAACGCTCGCGTCACTTCGTCTGCAACTCGACCTGGGCCGTCTCGCCGGCCTTGACCTCGACGACGACCGGATCGCCGTCCGGCTTCTCGTCGGGGCCGAGGGCGCGCGCGCGCAACTCGTAGCGCCCTGGCGCGAGCCCGCGCATGCGGTACTTGCCGCCCATCGCCATCTCGGGCGCGGTCCAGTCGGTCTCGCCGACCGCTCGGCGCTGCACCATCGCCATGCGCTCAGGCCGGCCGTCCGCCCCGACCACCGCGCCACGAACCTCGCCGGCGGCCGCCATCGCGACGTCGCCGGCATCGGCGGTCTGGCGCTCGGCGACGACAACCGGCCGCGCATCGGCGGGCGCGTGGCTCTTGTGCGTGACCGAGAGCGACCATTCGCCTTCGGGCACGTCGTCGAACACCGCGACACCCTGCTCGTCGGTGCGCGCCTTCTGCGCGCCCAGCGTCATCGTCGTCATGCCTTCGCCGCCTTCGTCGTCGGCCGTCATCGACAGGGTAACGACCATCGCGCTGCGCGTCGTGCCGCCGCGCGCACCGTTCTGGCTGCGGCGGATCTCGACCTCGGCGCCCACGACCGGCTTGCCGGTGGCCTCGTCGAGCGCGCGCACCCGCACGACGCCGGTGCGCAACGCGAGATCGAGCCGGACGTCGGCGACGCCGGGCGGGACGGCGCATTCGGCCTCCGCCTTCACGATCGCCTGTTCACGACCGTAGCTGGCGGTGTAGTCGCCGGACGCGACGCCCTCGAACGCGAAGGTGCCGTCGGCGCCGGTGGTCGTCGACAGCCCACCACCACCGAACCCCGGAATGCTCATCTGCATCGCGCTGCCGCGCTCCAACTCGACGACGCACCCGGCGACGGGGCCATCGGCGCCGGTGACGACGCCATGGACGCGCGCCAGCACCGGCTGGCGCAGCGTCACTTCGGCGGTCTTGCCGGCGACGACGACGATGGCCGCGCGCGTCTCGTCGAGGACGTCCGACTCACCGCCCACCATCATGATGTGATTGCTGCCGGCGCCGACCGAACGGCTCTTGGCCGCGCGCGCCAGCACGGCGCTGTAGTCGCCGGGCGCGAGTGCCGCCGACGTCGCCTTGCCCTCGGCGTCGGTCGCGAGCTTGCGACGACCGCCACCCCCGCCGCCTGCGGGCTCGATCATCACCTCGGCCTCGGCAACCGGCTTGCCATCGACGCCGAGCACGGTGACCGCGACGAACCCCGGCACGCGCAGCGCCAGCGCCAGGTCGACGCCGCCCGAATCCGGCAGCACGACCGTCGTCGGCGCCGCGTCGGCGTGGTCCTTGTGCTTGGCCGTGAACTGGGTGTCACCGGCCGGCAGGCCGGTGAGTTCGCAGCGGCCATCCGCGTCGGTGACGCCGGAGGCAAGCGGCCCGCCCCCCAGGATCTCCAGGTCGCCGATCTCGCCGCCGACCGCGACCGACGTCGCCCGCATCGACACCTCGACGTTCTCGCCGCCCGCAGCGACGAACCCGGGGCGCGCCGGCGGCCTCGCGGCGCGCACCTTGGCGCCGGCCACCGGCGCGCCGGCGGGATCGACGACGCGCACGCGCGCGACCGCGCCGCGGTCGGCGACGAGACGCACTTCGGCCGTGGTCTGCGCGGCGACGACCTTGACGCCGTCGGCTCGCGCCGGCCGGTGGCCCTTGCCGCTGGCGCTGACGGTGACTGTGCCGGGCTTCACGCCTTCGAGCCGGAAGGAACCATCGGCGCCGCTGCGCGCCGGGCGATTGCGCCGCATCGGCGCCATGCCGACGTCGATCTCCTCGCCGACGAACTCGAACGCGCCATCGCCGTTCGGCGCGCCGAGACGCACCTCGCTGCCCGCGATCGGCGCGCCGTCGGCGCCGACCAGCGTGCCCTCGATCGCGCCGAGGCGCTCGACGCGCAGCAGCAGGTCCAGGGTGCCGAGCGCGACGTCCGCTGCCGTCGCCGTGGTGTGCTCCTTGCCGAAGGCGCTGACGGTGACGACGTCGTCGCCGAGGCCGGCGAGCGTGAACCAGCCGTTGGCGTCGGTCTGCGCGGCTTCGTCGCTGGCGAAGCGCTCGACGTCCATGCCGGTGCGCACCTCCTTGCGCTTGGCGCCGACCTTGGCCCCGGCGACGCCAACGCCGCGGTCGTCGACGACGCGACCGGCGATGGCCTTGCCGGTGCGCAGCGTGACGACGACGCCGTCGCGCTGCTCTTCGGCCTGCAGTTCGAGCTCGACCGCGTGCGGCAGGTAGCCGGCGACCGCGATGCGCAGCGTGAACGCGCCGGGCCGCAGCTTGCCGACCGCGAACGCGCCGTCCACCGCCGTGACGACGCGGTTCTGGTCCGCGCGCCCGAACAGCCCGCGCTCGGCGACGACCCTGGCGCCGGCGACCGGCTTGCCGGCCTCGTCCTGCACGCGCCCGCGGACCACGGCCGCGCGCACGACGCTCACGTCGCCGAGGTCTTGGTCGCCCTTGCCGCCGCGAGCGCGCGGAGCGGCGCCGACGAACACCAAGCCGTCGCCGACGAGTTCGAGCGCGCCGCTGCGGTCAGCGGCCAACGCCAGCGCGAAGCGTCCGTCGTCGCCGGTGCGCGCGCGCGGCGCGCTCGACGCCGCGCCAAGCTCGCTCGCGGGCAGGTCGAAGACGAAGTCCGGGTCGAAGTCGTTGGTGCGCCAACTCGGCAGCGTCAGATCGACGCCGGCGCGCGGGTTGCCGGCGGGGTCGATGACGCGGCCGCGGACCATCACCGTCGCGACGGACGCGGCCGGCGACGGCGCCGCCTCGGTGCGCTTGCCGTCGTCGCCGACCACCAAGGCCG
>VGZG01000035.1 GCA_016872675.1 Planctomycetota bacterium | reverse complement strand
CTCGGCTCGGCGTGTTCTGGGCCTTCGCGGCGCGCTTGCCACAGCGCGTCGTGGTTCGCGACGACGACCTTGCGAACGACCTTGCAGAACGCCACGAGGTAGCCCGGCGTGTTGCTGACGCGCTGGCGCAACCCGAGCGCCAATTCGATGCGACGGTCGATGATCGGAAAGGTGTCGGGCCGCAGGAAGTGCAGGAACTTCGCGCCCCAGACGAACCATGTCTTCGATTCGGTGTGAAACGGCTGCAGCAGGTTGACGACGTGGTCGACGTTGGGCAAACGGTCGACCAAGGGCGCCTGTGCGCGGAGCAGGTCCGCCAGCTTGGCGCGCTGTAGCTCGATCTTCGCGGCCAGCTTCGCGGCCTGTTCGCGGACCGGCCCTTCTGGTCGGTAGGCGCCACCGTAGAACTCGCCGACGTGCGCCAGCATGTCGACGAGGCGCGCCGTGTCGACGGCGAGGCCGGCGGCGAACAGCCTGTACGCCGTGCGATCGAGCTCGACGTTGCCCTTGCCGCGCCACGAGCCGGCGTCGTACTCGGCGACGAGTCGCCGCAGTTCCGCCGGCGACCAGGTCGGCGTCGTCGCGCGCGCGAGCTTCGGCTCGTCGCGCAGTCCCGGTCGCGCGATCAGGGTCGTTTGCTCCCTCGGTCGCGCCGTCGGACGGATGGCGAAGGCAGCGCCATCTTCGACGCGCTCGAGCAGGACGTCGTCGCGCTCGGTGTAGCCGAGTTCGTTGAGCTCGTCGCTCAGCTTCGCGCGCGCGCCCTGCTTCTGGACCGAGGCGAGGAAGTACGTCGGGGTGTTCTTCGCACGACTGACCGAAGCCATGACCTCGGTCTCCCGGCCGGGTGCGCCCAGCAGCAGCCGGAACGGTTGGCGCGGGCCGGGCAGCAGCAGGCCACCCTGCGAGTTCGGCACGATGAGCTCGAGCCGCGGCGCGTAGCCATGCTTGCCGGACGGGGCGCGGCGCGTGCGACCGCGGATGGGTTCACGCGCGTCGCCGGCGACCCCGGACGATGCGGCGGCGGGCCGGTGGGTGAGTTCTTCCTCGGTCCAATCTGCTAGTTGGGCGAGGAAGCGGGGAGGTAGTGGGGCGAGTTCGTCGCGGCAGTGCGGGCAGTACGTGCCGCCGGTCACGAGCCGACCTTCGGTGCGCAAGCACCGGCGGCAGAAGACGTTGCAGCCTGCGGGGTCGGTTGGAGGCACGCTCGGAGGGAAGGACGGCTAAGTCCCAACTAACAACGATAGCGGGGGCTAGCGAAGGGAACAAGGTGACAGGGGCGGATAGCGGGGGCAGCTTAGCGAGGCGCCCGACCTGGGCGCCAAATCACCAAGGACACCATGCTGACCAGCAAGATCCGTCGCCTCAGCCGATTCGGCGACACCCTCTACATCCAGCTCTGCCGGCGCGAGCTGGAGACCCTCCAACTCGGCGAGCGCACGGCCGTCGAACTCGACCTCGGCGGCAAGGCCGCGGTGCGCGGGCTCGTGCGCACCAAGGGCTCCACCTGTTGGCTCGGCCCGACGACGGCGAGCAGCAACCGGATCATCACCGCCACGCTGCGGGGCCTCGGCCTCGACCACGGCAGCGAAGTCCGCGCTGCGGTCACCGTGACACCGACGATCGTCGGGGAGCAGTCGTCGTGACGGCGCAACGTCTGGCGGACGAGATCCGCCGCCTCGCCGCCACGCGGGTGCACTGGACGAACTGGGACGACTACATCGAGGGTCGCGCCAGCGCGCTCACCGGCCACATCGTGACGGCGCGCGAGGTCGGTGTCCGGGAACTGCAGCGCTGGCGCAGCGGCCGCTTCCAGACGCTGCACGTGGCGGTCGCGGACGCCGTGTTCAGCAAACAGAAGATCTACCGGACCGCCGTGCTCAACCACGTGCGCCCCTTCGCGGCGGCGTGGGGTCGCGCGTCGCTGGCCGAGTTCTGCCGCCAGCCGTGGACGACGGTCTTCCAGGGCACGTTCGGCAAGCCGCCGAAGGACCCGGCGGCGCCGAGCCACAACCACCTGTCGACGGAAGGGCGCGTGCGGACGATCCTCGCGGCGTGCCAACGACTGCTCGCGCTCGGCGTGACTTCGGCGACGGACGCCCACGCATGGGCCCAGGACGCAGCGCGGCGGGCGCGGATGGAGCACGCGTTGCTGACGACGTCCGGCCTCGGCGAGGCGCTCACGTCCAACGTCCTCATGAACGTCGGCCATCTGCGGCCGAAGCTCGACACGCACGTGCGCGCGGTGGTCAGCGAGGCCTGCGGCATCGCCAAGGACGCGCCCGTCGACGAGATGTTGCGCCGATTGGCTGACGCCGGCACGGCGCTCGGCATGCACCCGTTCGAGCTCGATCAGATCATCTGGTACGCGCGCGCGGAGCGCGCCTGATGCGCCAGGCAGCGCTTCCCCCGACGACCATGAACAACGTTCTCTCCGATCTGCAGCGCGCCCTCGCCTCGGTCTTGGCTGGCGGTGCGAGGTTTCCCGACGAAGACCGTTTCCAGGCTGCGCTCGCGGAAGCGCTCGGCTCGGTCGAGCGCGAACTGGCGGCGTCGTTCGACGCGCCCCGGTTGCCGCCCAAGCGGCCGCCGAGTTCGGCGATCGAGGCGCTGGCGCGAGCACAGCCGCCCAAGGCGTTGCCGCCCGAAGGCAAGGATCCATGCGCGCGCGGCGCCAAGCTCGACTTGCTCTGGCGGCGCGGCGACGAAGCGATCCCGCTCGAGCTGAAGTACGTCACCGAGCGGAAGTCCGACGTCTACGGGTACGCCGTCCTGAAGGACATGCATCGCCTCGAGCGCATGCGCGCGGCGGGCTCGCATCCGCGCTTGTCCGCGCAGAGGTTCTGCGTCTTCGTGACGACGGAACCGGTGTACTGGACCGGCGGCCGACCCGAGCCGGCGCCGTTCTGGCTGCAGGAAGGTCGGCGCATCGGCCCGGCCTATTGGGTGCAGTACGATCAACCGAGCCCGAACACGCTCTGGTACAGCTACCCGCCGTTCTTCCTCGCCAATGCGTATGAGTTCCGGTGGCTGGACCACGGCCGCGCGGGGCGCAGTCTGGTGGTCGCTGTTCCGCCGCAGCCGACAGGCTGAGCGCTGGCGCGGGGCCGTAGTGAGCGCCGCCGCCGCCGACTGCGGGCGCTGCGGCGTCGCCGCCCACCTCCTTGACTTGCCTCGTGCCCCATGGACATGCTACCCGTCCCATGCATCTACCTCGCCTCGCCCTCGTCCTGGTCGGTGCCGCGTCCGTCGGCGCCGCCCAGTCCAACGCCGTTCCCGGCACCGACGTCTACCTCTACGACGTCAGCAACTCGACGATCTACGGCCGTCGCGGCCCCGCCTACCCGAACGGCGAGGTCGGCATCGGTTTCGGCCATGCGTTCTGCAACAAGGGCACGGTGCACATCCCGTGGCAGACGTCGCCGACGACCAGCGGCCAGATGACCGACATCCACTTCAAGATCGCGTTCCTGCTGGCGCGCGAGAGCAACGGCCGCATCGTCCAGGTCTCGCTGCCCAACAGCTACGTCAAGCACTCGCGCGTGACCTACAACCTCGGCTCGAGCCAGTGCGGCACCTGCCAGACGGGCCCGGCGAGCACTTTCCGCATCGGCTGCTACGACGCCTACAGCACCGGCTTCAACGGCGACCGCTTCAACCTCGGCCCGGCGAGCGAGATCGATCCGTGGACCGGCAGCTGGAATCCGGTCGGCAGCTACTTCGACCGCGGCGACCCCATGGTCGCCGGCGCCGCCGCCAACGACGGCGTGCAGTCGCTGACCAGCGCGCAGGTCCTCACGTTCGACACGGTCAAGAACCGCGTCACCGTGCCGGAGAGCGAACTCAGCCAGCCGGGCACCTTCTACGGCCAGGTCCACCTCGTCTGCGAAGGCGAGCCGCTCGCGGCGCGTGGCGACAATCTGCTGTCCGAGCGCCTCAACTTCACCTGGAGCGGCACGGCGTGGTCGACGAGCAACGCCGGCGGCCCGGTCGCCGGCTCCGTGCTCAACCGCTGGGTCGGCGCGACGCGCAACACGGCGGGCAACGGCCTCGACGACGGCCGCTTCCTCGTCGCCGCGAAGGTCACCGGCCCGGTGAACGGCCTCTACCACTACGAGTACGCCGTCCACAACATCGACAACGCCCGTGGCGGCGCGTCGCTGAAGATCCCGCTGCACCCGTCGGCCGAGTTGACGGCGGTCGGCTTCCGCGACATCGACGGCAACGTGCTCAACGACTGGGCCTTGTCGCGCAGCGGCGGCGAGCTGTCGTTCCTCGCGTCGGCGAACAACTCGCTCGACTGGAACAGCATCTACAACGTCTGGTTCGACTCGAATGTCGCGCCGACGGCGGGCTCGGTCGTGATCGACCAGGCGCGCATCGGCCCCGGCGCCCTGTCGGTGACGGTCGCCAGCGACGTGCCCAACGGGGCGCTGTCGGCGAGCGTCGCGACGCTCGGCACGGGCTGCTTCGGCCTCGGTCTCACGGCGACGCGCCCGGTGCTCGGCACGACGGCGCAGATCACCACGACCGGCATCCCGGCCGGCACGCCGCTCGGCGTCACCGTCTTGTCGCTGACGCCGACGCCCGCGCCGATCGACCTCGCGGTCATCGGCATGCCGACGTGCTTTGCGCACGTCTCCGGGGGCGTCAACGAGGTGTGGCTCAACCCGGTCGCCACCGCGCAGGTGCCGCTCGTGGTGCCCAGCAACACTGCGCTGATCGGCCTGCCCGTCGGCGCGCAGTCGCTGTCGGCGAGCCCGCCGCTCACGCCGCTCGGCTTCATCGCCAGCAACGGCGTGCTGATGGTCGTCGGCGCGCAGTAGCACGGCGGGCTCGGGGCCCGAGTGACGCGCGCCGGCAGCCGGCGCATCGTGCCGAGGTGGGCGCTCCTCGCCCGCCTCGACCATGAGCCCGCGACCCGTGCCCCCGAGCAGGAAGACGCGCCTGCGGCGTCGGTTCGAGGATCTGCGCGATTCGCTCCCGTGGCGCGGCGTGCGCCGCGTCGCTGGTCGCCGCCGCCGGCTACCGCGTCGCCGACCGGCGGGTGACGCGCCGCTTCGAGTTTCCGCTCGCGCGGTGAGTCGGGCAGAGGAGGAGCGGCGCCTCGCTCAGCCCTTCGCCCGCGCCGCCAGCACGCCCAGGCACGCACGCGAAAAAGCCGGCAGGTCGTCGGGCTTGCGCGACGACACGTGGTGGCCGTCGACGACGACCTCGGCGTCGCGGAAGCGCGCGCCGGCGTTGACGAGGTCGTCCTGGATGCCGGGCGAGCCGGTGTACTCGCGGCCGCGCACGATGTTGGCCGAGACGCACATCCAGCCGCCGTGGCAGATGCTGGCGACGAGCTTGCCCTGGCGGTCGAACGCGGCGAGCAGAGCCTTGACGTGCGGATCGCGGCGCAGCTTGTCGGGCATCCAGCCGCCGGCCGCGACCACGCCGGCGAAGTCGTCGGCGCGGCAGTCGGCGATCGCGGCGTCGCTGATCGCCGGGTAGCCGTGCTTGCTGCGGTAGCGCTCGCCAGCGCGCGCGCCGGCCAGCACGACCCGCAGGCCGGCTTCGCGGAAGCGCAGTCGCGGGTAGTGCACTTCGAGGTCCTCGTAGTCGTCGCCGACGAAGATCAGGATCGCGTCGTTCATGCCGCGATCGTGCGCGGTAGCGCGCCTTCGCGCCACCGCGTCGTGCTCGCGCCGACGCTTGCCCGTGGCCGTCGAGGACAGCGAGCGGCGGGAGCCAGGGCGCTTCCCCAGCCGCCGACGCGTCGTGGCGCGACGCCGAGCGCCGACGCAGGCGCGATGGTCACTTCCTCGTCGCGTGTCGGATTCGACGTGGTGATCACGGACCAACCGGAGCACCATCGCCGCATGTCGCATCGCGCGTCGTCCGCTGTCGTTGTCCCGCTCCTGCTCGTTGCACCGCTCGTTGCCCAGACCAAGGACGACGGCCAGATCTGGTCCGCCGCCATCATCCAAGGCAAGCTCGGCGCCAAGGACACGCCGCTCGAGCGCTGGCGGCTGTGGCTCGACTTGCATGAACGACAGCGCGACGACGGCGAGCACTTCGACACCGCGATCGTGCGACCTGGCTTGGGCTACGCGCTGAGCGACCGCGTCACGGTGTTCGCCGGCTACGCCGGCATCTGGACCGATCCCGCCAATCGCGAAGAGCAGTACGAGAGCCGGCCGTGGCAGCAGCTGACCTGGAACATCCCGGTCGGCGAGCTGACCGTGCAGTCGCGCACGCGCCTGGAGCAGCGCTTCGTCGAGACCGACGGCGACACCGGCTGGCGCCTGCGCCAGATGTTCAAGACCACGGTGCCGCTCGCCGCCGACAAGCGCACGTTCGCGAGCGTCTGGGACGAGATGTTCTGGGACCTCGACGACACCGACTGGGGCCAGCGCCAGGGCTTCCGCCAGAACCGCGCGTTCGTCGGCCCGGGCTGGTTCCTCGACGACGCCAGGAAGTTGTCGATCGAGGTCGGCTACCTCAACCAGTGGGTTGATCGCCCCGGCGAGGACAAGATGAACCACTGCGCGACGATCTGGATGTTCGTGAGCTTCTGAGCGCCATCGCGCGCGCTTGTCGCGACCGCGATCACGCCATCGGTGAGAACATCGCACGCACGTCGGCGTCGAGCGCGGCGGCGAGTTCCTTGCGGTCGCTCGCCGTGCGCGCAGTCGGCGCAAACGTCAGCTCGGCGTCGATGCGCCGCAGGGCCAGCAGCGCGTAACCGTGCCGCATGAACGACACGTCGTCGACCCAGCACACCGCCACCGACGCCGGCGCGTCGGGCGGCTCCGTCACGTAGTGGAGGCACGCTGCCTGCACCGATACGCCCGCGGCGACCGCCGGCTCCAGTAGCGACGGCTTGAGTGGCAGCACGCGGTCGCCGGCGGTCGTCGTGCCCTCGGCGAACACGACCAGCGCGCAGCCGTCGGCGATGCGGCGCGCGACGATCGCGTTGACCTCCGGCAGCTTGCGCTTCACCTCGCGCGTGATGAAGACCGTGTCGAAGGCGCGCGCGAGCGGTCCGATCAGCGGCCAGCCAGCGACGTCGGCGCGCGCTACGAAGGCGACCGGCAGCACGCTGCCGAGCGCCACGATGTCGATGTAGCTGAGGTGGTTGCAGACGAGGAAGCGCGCGCTCGTCGGGACCGCGCCGCGCACGGCGAGCCGCCCGCCGAGCGCCCACAGCACGCCGCGACACCAGCCGCGCATGCAGACGCGCCGCCAGCGCGAACGCGCGGCGCGGCTCGGCAGCAGCGGCAGCGCGCCGACGAGCCACGCCGTCACCATGGCCCCGGTGACGGCCAGCAAGCAGATGGCACGGCGCCACGCGCGCAGGTGCGCGAGGGGACCGTGAATTGGGGCGATGGGCGGCGGCTGGCTGGTCACGGCGTCGACGGACACGCGCCGAAGTGGCGCGCCATGCGTCGCTCGATCGTCGCCAGGTCGATGGACGTCAGGAAGTCGATCGTGCTGAAAATGCAGTCGATCGCAGGTTCGCCGAGCGCCTTCGCTCGGCCTGCACGCCGCGCTACGTCCCGACCTCGAACGCGCGCACTTCGCACGCGACCGGCTGCGCGCCGCTGTTGCTAGCGAATAGGCCGATCAGCCCAGTGGCGCGGCCGCACACGGCGCGCGCGACCTTCACCTCGGCGTCGCCCATGCGCGCGGTGATGCCGACGGCGTTCGACGTCACGCTCAGCCGGTGCCAGCCGTCGAGCCGCCACGCGTCGAGCGGCACGTCGCGGCGCGCGAGCGTCGTCCACGCGCGGCCGGCGAAGCGGTAGACCGCGAGCTGCAGGCCGGCCTTGCGGCGCGTCACCACGGCGATCGTGTAGTTGGTCTGGTCGACGGCGTCGACGACGAGGCCGGCGCTGGTCTCGTTCGCCGCGAGGCGAACGCTGAGCGCCGCCTGCTGGGCCTTCGGCGCCAGCGGGTGCGGCAGCCACGCCGCCAGCGCGTCGGGCTCGAGCACGTCGACGCGCGCGGCGGCGCCGTCGATGGCGAAGCCGCCGGCGCTGGTGTCGAGCTTGCGGCCCTTGGCGAACCACTCGCGCAGCACGGCGCCGTCGTCGCTCGGCGGTTGCAGCTCGGCGGCGCGCGCGGTCGCCTGCGCGAGGTTCCACTGCTGCACCGCCGTGCGCGCGGCGTCGGCGCGCGGCGACGTGCCGACGGGATCGAAGGCCGCGGCCTGCGCGACCACCTGCTCGGCGGCGCGCGCCCAACCGGCGGTGGCGTACTGGTCGGCGAGCGCGATCAGCTCGGTGGCGATCGCTTGCGCGGTCTTGCGCCGCCGCGGCGACAGCGGGTCCGCCTTGTCGAGCTGCGGTTCGACGCCACTGCGCAGCGCGTCGCGCAGCACGCCCGCGTCCATCGCGTCGATGCGGGTCAGCGCCTCGCGCAGCTTCGCTGCCGCGGCCTCGGGCTGCTTCTTGTCGGCGAGCGCCTTGCCTTCGTCGACGAGGCGCGTGATCGCGTCGCGGTCGTCGGCCGCGGCCTTGGCCTTGAGCTCGGCGTCGGTCGGCGCGTCGGCGGGCAGCGGCGCGATGCGCAGGTTGCGTATCTCCAGGCCGCAGGTGGTGCGACCGGACATGCCGTTCATCATGCCGATCTTGCCGCGCACGTCGCCCTTCGCCGTGCTCGCGCCGTAGTCCGTCTCGTCGACGAACACGCGCAGCGACTCGCCCTGGACGCGCACCGCCAACCGCCGCCAGCCGTCGGCGGTCTTCGTCGCCGGATGCCACACGTCGGCGAGAGCCGCGTGCGCGCCGCGGACCAGCTGGATCGTCTGCACGCCGATCTGGTCGCCTTCGGGGTCGTACGCGAGGTGCAGCCGAACGCCGCTGTAGACGTTGCTGTCCGGCAGGATGCCGAGACCGACGCAGAGCGCGACGTCGAACTTGCGGCCGGCCTCGAGCGGCCGGAACTCGAGCGCCACCTCGTGGTCGGCGTGCGTCGCGCGCGAGACCCACTCGTTGATCGTGCTCGCGTCGGGCGTCAGCGGCGCTAGCCGCACGCCGCCGTCGATCTCGGTCCACGAGCCGACCGCGAACTCGGCCTGCGCCTTCTGCAACAACGAAGGCGCGGCGGACGCGGGCTTCGCCGGCGCGCTCGCCGGCTTGCCGGTGGCCGGCTTGTCCTTGGGCCGCGCTGCCGCGATCGCCGCCCGCTCCTTGCTGCCGGCGTCGCGTTCGAAGCGCTCGGCGGCGTCGACGCGCGTCGTCGCGGTGTCGAGCCACTTCTTGAGGCGATACGCCGTCGCCAGGTCCAGCTGCTGCTTGGCGATCGACGCGTGCGCCTTGCGCCGCTCGCCCTCGCGCGGATCGTGTTGCTGCAGCAGGAAGCGCGCCGACAACGCCGTCGCGTCGCGCACCGTGCTCGCCGGCGCCGCGGCAAGTTCGTCGAGCGCCTGCCACAGCAACATCACGGCGGCCTCGACGTCGGCGTCCTTCTTGCCGAGTTGCTTCTCGGCCTGCGCGACCATGGCGACCGGATCGGCCTTGGCCGTGGCGCCAGCGTCCTTGCCAGCGGCGGGGGCCTGGGCGGTCGCGGCGGCGGCGAGCAGCAACTGCGGCAGGAGTGCGGCGGGACGGCGGCGCATGCAGGCGGCGATGCTACGGTGCGAACGGCGACGGCACCAAGATCGGCCCCCCCTGGACGGCCTGCTGCGCCGCGCCACAATCGGATGCCTCGCATGCCGCTCCTCCGCCTTGCCGCCGCGTTCCTGCTCGCGCTCTGCAGCCTCGCCGCGCCCGCCGCGGCGACGTGGTCGATCCTGATCATCGACGTTGTCACCGGCGAGGTCGCCATCGGCATCGCGACGTGCCTGACCGGCTTCGACCTCAAGCCCAACACCGTCGTCGTCGTGCCGGGCTACGGCGTCGCTGCGGCGCAGTCGTACGTCGGGCCATTGTCGCTGCGCGAACTGATCCGCGCGGGCTTCCTCGCCGGCACGCCGGCGAGCGTGATCCTCGGTCAGCTCGCTGCCGCCGACCAAGGCCATCAGTCGCGCCAGTATGGCATCGCGAGCGTGTTCGGCGGGCAGATCGCCTTCACCGGCAACGGGGCGGGCGCGTGGGCCGGCGACCTCGTCGGCCAGGTCGGCAACCTGCGCTACACGATCCAGGGCAACGTGCTCACCGGGCAGGCGGTCAACCTCGCCGCCGAGCAGGCGATCCTCAACACGCCGGGAAGCATCGGCGACAAGCTGATGGCGGCGATGGACGCTGCGCGCCTGATGGGCGGCGACGGCCGCTGCTCGTGCAACCCAAACCAGCCGACCGCGTGCGGCGCGCCGCCCGCGAGCTTCACCAAGTCGGCGCACATCGGCCTGATGATCTGGAGCCGGCCGAGCGACGTCGATCTGCCGTGCAACGGCACGTTCGGCTGCGGCGCCGGCAACTACTGGATGGACCTCAACGTCGCCAACCAGCCGGCGACGGCGCTCGACCCGGTGCTGCAACTGCAAGCGCTGTACACGACGTGGAAGCAGAACCAGGTCGGTCGGCCCGACCACTACCAGTCGACGGTGACGATGAGCGGCAGTTCGCTGCGCGCCAATGGCGTCGACACGTTGACCGGCACGGTCGTGCTGCGCGACGCCGCGGGCAACCCGCTCGGCAACACGCGACCGGTGACCGTGTCGCTGCGTGCTGGCAGCACGGCGAGCGGCGTGACCTTCAGCCCGGTCACGCCGACCGCCAACGGCGCGTACACGTTCAGCATGCAGGGCAACCTCGGCGCCGGCACGGCGGTCGTCGACGTCGCCACGACCGACGGCTTCGGCCGCGTCGGCATCTGGCCGCAGCCCAGCGTGCAGGTGCTCGACTTCTTTGGCCCGTGCGGCAGCGGTGCTGTGCCGGGAAGCGGTGGCGGCGTCGTCGACGTGTTGCGCGTCGACGGGACGGCCGGCGTGAACCGCGTGACCTCGGTCGGCTTCGGCCAGCCATTCACCATCTCGCTGCAGGCGCCGGGCAGCGGCGCACCGACGCCGCCGGCAGGCTTCTTCGGCCTGTGGGCGCACCTCGGTCGGCCGGCGGTCGGCACGGAGCTGCCGCTCGGCCTCGGCGCCGGCGCGCTGTGCTACACGCCAGCGCCGTTCTCGGGCGCGCCGACCTTGCTGCTCGCCGACTCGTTCGGCGCCGGCGGGTTGATCTACGCGCCGACCGCGCCGTGGCAGGTGACGATCCCGTACTTCGCCGCGCTCGGCGACATCGCGCTGCAAGGCGTGATGATGACGGACCCCAACGGCGCGATCGCCGCGACCAACGCCGTGCTGCTGCGCGTCCTGCCGCTGCCGCCGCCGACGATCACGCTCGTGGCGCCGGCTTCGCCGACGCCGGGCCAGACGGCGGTCGTCACGGGGACCAACCTGTTCCAGGGCCTGCAAGCGACGCTCGCCGGCGCGCCGATCGCCATCCAGGTCAACGGTCCGACGCAGGCGCAGTTCGTCATGCCGGCCGGCGTGCCGTGCGACGCGACGCTGACGTTGACCAACCTCAATACCACGTCGGCCTCGCGCGTGATCAACGGCACGCCGGTCGTGTCGTCGATGCCGTACACGAGCGGTCCGGCGGCGGGCGGGGGCCTCATCATCTTCACCGGCCAGAACCTGTCCGGCGTGACGGTGACGTTCAACGGCGTGCTGATGACCATCACCAACAGCAACGCGACGGCGATCGTCGGCAACGCGCCGCCGGGCACGCCGGGCGTCGCGACCGTCGTGATCCGCAACGCCAACGGCTGCCAGACGACGCGCACCTACACGTACCTGTAGGTCGCTGAGCGCGCCCGCGCTCGCGCCCGCCCGGCACCACGCGCTACAGCGCCTGAGCGGGAAAACCCGCGCCCTGCAGCGAGGCGAGGATCTGGTCGACGTGCGTCTTGCCGCGCGTCTCCATGACGACGTCGAGCTCGGCCTGCCGCGGCGCGAGGCCGGTGAACAGGCGTTGGTGTTCGATGTCGATGATGTCCGCGCCGGCGGCGCCGATCATCTGCGTGACGCGCGCGAGCACGCCGGGCACGTCCTGGATGGAGATGCGGAGCTTGGCGACCTTGCCGTCGCGCTTGAGCCCGCGCAGCAGCACCGTCGACAGCATACGCCGATCGATGTTGCCGCCGCAGACGACGACGCCGACGTCCTGGCCGGCGAAGCGCTCGGAGTGGCGCATCACCGCGGCCACGCCGGCGGCGCCGGCGCCCTCGGCGACGACCTTCTGGTGCGCGGCGAGCACCTGTACGGCGGTCTCGACGTCGACCTCGTCGACGAGCAGCACGTCCTCGAGGCGCGACTGCAGGATCGCCGCCGGGATCTCGCCCGGCGTCTTCACCGCGATGCCGTCGGCGATGGTGTGTGTGTGCAGCGCCGGCGTCGGCAGGCCCTTGAGCTTGGCGTGCATCGACGGGCACGCGGCCAGCTGCACGCCGTAGACGCGCAGCGACGGCTTGTGGTGCTTGGCCCACAGCGCCATGCCGGCGCACAGGCCGCCGCCGCCGATCGGCACCACCAGCGCGTCGAGCTGCGGCTGGTCGGCGAGCATCTCGATCGCGGCCGTGCCCTGCCCGGCGACGACCAGCGGGTCGTCGTACGGATGCACGAAGGCGTAGCCGCGCTGCGCCGCGAGTTCCTTGGCGTGCACGGTCGACTCGGCGACCGACTCGCCGCGCAGCACGACCTCGGCGCCGAGGCCCTCGGTGCGCTCGATCTTGGAGAACGGCGTCGTCAGCGGCATGACGATCAGCGCCTTGATGCCGAGGCGCCGCGCGTGGAACGCCACGCCCTGCGCGTGGTTGCCGGCCGACGCCGCGGCGACGCCGGCGGGCGGGTCGGGCAGTTGCGCGAGGCGCTGCAGCTTGAGGCAGCTGCCGCGGTCCTTGAACGAGCCGGTGAACTGCAGGTTCTCGAGCTTGAGGAACAGCCGCGCGCCGAGCATCTCGGACAGGCGCGGCGCGGCGATGGTCGGCGTGCGCTGGATGTGCGCCTGGATGGCGCCGTGCGCAGCGAGGACGTCCTGGGGCGTGACCGGCATCGCGGCGCAGCGTAGCGCGCGCGGCCGCGCCGCCAAACCGCGCTACAGCTTGAGCTGCACGCCGGCCTTGGCGCGCGCCTGGAACAGCCGCTCCTCCTGCAGGGCCCGGCGCATCACCTGCGTGATGGTCGGGATGGCGTCGTCGGTGAACAGCACGAACACCTGCTGCTGGAACTCGACGCGCCGCAGGATGTGCCAGCCGTACGGGGTCTCGACCACGTCGCTGACCTCGCCGTCGCGCAGCGCCCACGCGGCGCGGCAGAGAGCCGCCGGCATCCGGTCGTCGTAGCGGTGCAGGCCGCGCAGCAGGCCGCGATCCCTGGCCGTGCGCTGATCGTCGGAACGCGGCACGACCTCGTCGAAGTTGCTGCCGTCGGGCTTGATGCGCGCCTTGACGTCGGCGAGGCGCGCCGACGCGAGGCCGTACGCTTCGCTGTCGAGCAGGATGCCGGTGCCGCCGTCGCGGTGCTGGATCAGGACGTGCTGCGCCGTCACCTGGCCGCCGAACGCGCGCGCGTTGGCGTTGAAGAAGTTCTGCAGCTGCTGGCGGTTGAACTTGCCCGGTTCGAGGTAGTCGAGCATGCCCTGCGCCTCGGCGGCGAGGCCCTGTTCGAGCTGGAAGCGTGCGAGGTGCAGGTTGACCTGCGCCTGGGTCAGCTCGTCCGGCCGGCCGGCCTTGCGTTTGCCTTCGACGTAGGCATCGAGCCAGCGCTGGAAGCTCTGCCGCAGCGCCTCGCTCTGCGCTTCGCCGAGCGCCTTCTCGTCGATCTCCGCCGCGTAGGTCTGGCGCATCGCCTCGAGGTCGGCGAGGTGCCGGACCCACGGCGCCACGAGGTCGCTGGTCAGCATGCGCTGGATCTCGGGGCGCTTGCCGAGCGCGTTGCGGAAGCCCGGGTAGTGGCGTGCGTCGAGGTGGTCGACGAGGTCGGCGAGCGAGATTGCGCGCGGACCGACGATGGCGACTACTGCGTCCTTGTCCTGCGGCCAGCGCCGCACGACGAAGTGCGGCTTCGCCGGCGCCTCCGGCGGCGCGTCGGCGGGCGGCGAGGGCGGGGTCGGCGGCGTCGGCGGATCCTGGGCGATGGCCGCGGCGACGAACAGCAAGGCGGCGAGGACGGACGGCGTGGGCGACGGCATGCGGGGGTGCGGAAGGTGGCGAGCGCAGCCTATAGCACGCGGCCGCTACCGTGTAACCCCGTGCGTCTGCGCTCATCGCCGGCTTGCGCGTGGCCTTGAGCGGGGTTCCACTGCGCCGTCCCAACGCCCCGATGCTAGAGACCAAGCGCGCCGCCCTGCTCGATGCCCTCGCCGCGCGCTTCCGTGCCGCGTACGGGCCGGGCCCCATGCGGCGCTTCTTCGCGCCGGGCCGCATCAACCTCGTCGGCGCGCACCTCGACTACAACGGCGGCGACGTGCTGCCGATGGCCGTCGACCGCGGCATCTACCTCGCCATCCGTCCGCGCGACGACGGCGTGATGCGCCTCCAGAGCCTCGACTTCGAGCGCGTGGTGGAGATCGCCGCCGCCGCCGTTGGCGAACGCACGACGCCAGCGCTCGGCTGGGCGGGCTATCCGCTCGGCGTCTGGCGCGGCTTCCACGCCGCCACCGGCTGCGCCCGCGGCTTCGACGCGGTCTTCGCCGGCGACCTGCCGGTCGCCAGCGGCTTGTCGTCGTCGGCGGCCATCGAAGTGGTCACCGCGCTCGCGCTCGATGCGTTGCACGGCACGCGGCTCGGCGGCGAGCAGCTCGCGTTGCTCGCGCACCGCGCCGAGAACGACTTCGTCGGCGTGCGCTGCGGCATCATGGACCAGTATGCGTCCGCGCTCGGCCGTGTCGGCCACGTGCTGCTGCTGCACTGTGCCGGGCCGACGTGGGAGCACTTGCCATTCGATCCGTCCGCGGGCGAGGTGCTGGTCCTCGACACCAGGAAGCCGCGCCACCTCGCCAAGAGCGGTTTCAACGAGCGCGTCGCGCAGTGCGCGACGGTGCACGCGGCGCTACGCGCGAGTGGCAAGGACCTGCCGCACCTCGCTCACTACGACGTCGCCGACCTCGAGCGCGTGCGGACAAAGCTCGACGACCTGCACTACCGCCGCAGTCGGCATGTGCTGACCGAGATGCAGCGCACCCGCGATGCCGCGGTGGCGCTGCGCGCGCACGACTTCCGCGCGCTAGGCGCGCTGCTCGACCAGAGTCACGCCAGCACGCGCATCGACTATGAGGTCAGCTGCGCCGAGCTCGACGTCATCACTGACGCGGCGCGCGCCTGCGCCGGCGTGTACGGCGCGCGGCTCGTCGGCGCCGGTTTCGGCGGCTGCGCTATCGCGCTGCTGCGGCCGGGAACCGCCGAGGCCGTGCAGGCGTCGGCCGCGGCTGCGTACCGCTCCCGCTTCGGGACCGAGCCGACGTTCTACCTGTTGCGAAACGGCACAGGCCCGGTCGAACTGGACTGACTGGGCGAGCATCCGATGGCGTCGGGTCTTGTCGTCGTGCCTGCCGGCGACGCCCGTCGGCGCGCGGTCGATCCGAGCGCTCGGCGCCGGCCGTGGTCGCGCGTCGGCCGCACGTCCTTTGGCGGTCGGCACGCGGTCATCTCACAGCTCTTGCGCCCGACCGCGTCGCAGTCCGATATCCTGTGCGCGCCGTGACCGACCTCGCCTTCGACGCCCTGGACTACCGCGCCGACCAGACGTTCGCACCGGCTCGCTACCGCTACGTCGGCGACGAGCGGCATGGCTGGGCGGTCCAGCGCGACGGCGCGGAGCTGCTGCGCCTCGGCCCCGGCTACCGGTTGCTGCGCGTGCGCGAGTGCGGCGTCTGCTCCACTGATCTCGCGCGCCATCGCTTGCCGTTCCCGCTGCCGCAGCTCATCGGCCACGAAGTGCTCGCCGTCGACGAGCGCGGTCGGCGCTACGTCGTCGAGATCAACGCATCGTGCCACGCGCGCGGGCTCAAGGACGGCTGCGCCTTCTGTCGCGCGGGCCTGCCGACGCACTGTCCGCGACGCATCACGCTCGGCATCCACGACCTGCCTGGCGGCTTCGGCCCGTGGATCCTGGCGCCGATCGCGGCCTGCCTGCCGGTCCCGGTCAACGTGCCGGACGCGGCCGCCGTGCTGATCGAGCCGTTCGCGGCGGCGCTGCACGGGGTGCGCATGGTTGACCCCAAGTCCGGCGAACGCATCGCCGTGCTTGGCCCGCGGCGCCTGGGCATGCTCGCGGTCGCCGCGCTGGCCGGCGTGCGCGCCAACATGCGCGCGCGCGGCGAGGACTTCGCCGTTGCCGCCGTGGTGCGCGATCCGGCGCTGCTGCCGCTGGCGGCGAAGTTCGGCGCGACCGAGGGGCGCCTGCTCGGCGATGGCGTCGCCGACGCATCGTTCGACGTCGTCGTCGACACCACTGGCAATCCTGACGGACTGCTGACGGCGTTGCGCCTCGCGCGCCGCGAAGTGCATCTCAAGTCGACGCACGGCCAGCCGGCTGGCGGCCTGCGCCATCTCACCGAGATGGTCGTTGACGAACTCGGCCTTGCGGCGTTCCCGGCGAACGAGCCGCCGGCCGGCGCCGCCGACTGGGATCGTTTGTGCACCGGCCGCCGGCCGCGCGTCGCGTGGTTGGCGAAGTCGCGCCCGCCGACATGGCTGCTGGCGCGCGCTGACGTGCGCTGCGGCGAGCCCGCCGAGCTAGCCGCGCAGTTCGCCGCCGATCAGGCTGGTCTGCCGCGCGCCGACGTCGCCGTCGCCGACGGCGCCGCCGGCGTCGACGCCGCGGTGCGCCCGCGCGCCGGCAGCGAGGAACCGCTGGTGCGCCCACGCGGCCTCGTGCTGCTGCATCCGCAGACGGTCACCGCCGACGCGCCGCTACTCGACGCGGTGGCGCGCCGCGGCCTGCGCCTATCGACCTCGCGCTGCGGCGACTTCGCGCCGGCGCTGGCGCTGCTGGCGAGCGACCAAGAACTGGCGCGCATCGGCGACCGGCTGGTGACGCACCGCTTCCGCGGCGAGCAGTTGGCGGAGGCGTTCGCGACTGCGCGCTCGCGCGGATGCATCAAGGCGGTCGTCGCCCAGGAGCCGCGATGAGCGGCACAAAGCCATTGCCGACCTCGCTCGGCCCGATGCTCGTCCGCGACGGCGACGTCTGGGCGCTCGACCTCGCCTCGCTCGCGATCGTGCACGGCCTATCCGTGCTGGCGCGCGCGCTCGGCGAGATGGTCGTGCAGCACGCGCGCGCCGAACGCTTCGACGTCGTCATCGAGCGCAAGCTGCGCGCGCGCGAAAATCCCGAGCTCGTCGAAGCGCATGGCATCGAGCTGGTGCGACTCGCGGTCGAGCCCGAGGTCGTTGACGCGATCCTGCGGCAGCCTGACCTGTTCGAGCGCCGGCTACGCGCGCTGCTTGGCAGCCTGCAGCGAGCGCAGTTGCGCGAAGTGCTGTTGCCCGCGCGCCGCGTCGCTGCCAAGGCGCTGGTTGCCGAGTTTGGCGACAACGGCGGCCGCCAGCGCTTCCTGCTCGAGCACATCGTCCGCCGCGACGGCGAGGCCAGCGCGTTCCGCATCACCGTCGCCAGCGCGGCCGCCGCGCGCCTCGACCTCGCGCGCCTGCCACACGTCGTCATCGCCGACATCGAGAACCGCCAGTTCCTCGCCGGCTCGACGCGCATCGCCGAGACCTGGGCCGAGGCGTGCCGGCGCGAGGCCGAGCGCGGCCGCCGGTCGTTCCGCGAAGGCCGCTCGCCGCACAGCCACCTGTTCAAGCAGCTCGACCAGGCCGGTCTGCAGCAGCTGCAACGCGTCTCGCTGCAGTGGTCGGAGTCGGCGCAGTCGTTCCTGATCGAGAGCGAGCCGAAGGAGGTCGCGCACCTGCTCAAGCGCGTGCTGCTCGCCTGCGAGGACCGGCAGGTCCGTGACCTCCTCGCCGCGCGCGAGGTCGTGCGCATCGACGCCGGGCCGATGTCCGTCTACCTCGACCTCGCGCAACTGGGTCGCGTGCTCGAGCTGTCGCTCGGCCACCGCCGCGAGAGCCTCGATTGCGGGGCGTTCCTCAAACGCATGCCGGCGCTGACTGCGGTCGTCGAAGCGGCCGCTGCATCCGGCGCGCAGCCGTTGCGGGGGGTGCGCGTGTTCCTCGTGCATCACATGACCGCCGAGATCGTCGGCACGATCGCCGCGCTGCGTGCGCTCGGCTGCCGCGACCTCGTCACGCTGTTCGTCACGTACGCCGGCGAGCCGCCGGCGAGCTACCTCGACGCGGTGCTCGACCTGCCACCTGAGGAGTTCACGGCGCTCGCGCTGGTCAACGTGCCGTCGCGCGGCCACGTCGAAGGCCACTACCGGCTGTCCGAGCACTACTCGCACCTCGACGATGCGCCCCTGATCGCGGCGGCGCTGCGCGGGCGCGACGGTGCCTACCTGTCGGCGATGCGCGCGACGGCGATCGTGCCGTTGCTGCGCCTGCTGCAGCGCGCCGAAGCTGCCGGCGAACGCGTGCTGCTGGTCGAAGACGGCGGCTACATCGCGCCGGTGGCGCAGGACGCGCTGTTGCGCGGCCAGACGGTGGCGGCGTTCGCGCAGGGGCTAGGCGCCGCCAGCGATGATCAGCGCCCGCTGGCCGACGTCCTTGGTCGGCGCTTGCTCGCGACCGTCGAGCACACGCGCAACGGCAACGACAAGCTGGTCGAGGTCGCGCAGCGACATGGCCGGCTCGCCGTGCCGAGCTACTCGATCGCCGTCTCGCGGCTCAAGCGCCTCGTCGAGTCACGTGAGGTCGCTGCATCGATCCTCAACGCTGTCGAGTCGGTGCTCAACGCCGAGGGGCGCATCCTGGCGCGCCGCAGCGCGCTGGTGCTCGGCTGCGTCGGCGCGATCGGCGGCGAGCTGGTGCGTCATCTCGGCGGCCGGCTGGACCTGCCCGACGAGCAGCTGTTTGGCGTCGACCTGCGGGCCGGCGAGGTCGCGGCGCACTGTGCGGCCGTGCGCACGTTCGCCGAGGTTCCGGCCGCGCGCTGGTTGCAGACCAACCTTGTGCTCGGCGTCACCGGCGCCAGCGTGCTGCGCGGCGCCGACGTCGAACGCTGGCTGTGCGAGTCGCCGCACGAGCAACTGGTGCTGGCGAGCGGCTCGACCAAGAAGGTCGAGTTCCACGGCCTGATGCAGTGGATCGACGGCGTGCTGCGCGCCGAGCAGCCGACCATCGGCGGCCGCGCCGTCGATGTCTGCGTCGAGGAGATGCTCGATCCGCGCACGGCGCGGTTGTACGGGCACCGCTGGCGCTTCGCCTTCCGCGATGACGGCCGCGTGCGCACCGTGCTGGCGATGGGCGGGCTGACGCCGATCAACTTCCTGTTCTACGGCGTCGCCACCGAACTGATCGACGAGGTGCTGGCGCAGCTGATGACCGTGGCGCTGGGGGCGGTGCGCAACGCCGCGGCCGGGGCCGTTGCGCCGCGGCTGTACGCCGTCGACCACGAGTGCGACGCCGACGGCCGCGTCCGCTGACGGCTCAGGTCTTCAGCAGCAGCGCGCGGAGCCACGGCCAGAGCAGCCACAGTCCGACGGCGTTGGCCGCCGCGGCGGCCAGCGCCAAGGCGGCGAGCCAGCGCAGTTCCGTGCGCAGCGGCGTGCGGTCGGGGTAGGTCATGGCGGCCGCACGATAGCTGCGGCGGGCGTGCCGTCGCGAATCGGAGCCTTGCGGTGTCGAGCGCGATCGGGCATTCGTAGCGAACGCACGGCGCGCCGTGGAAGTCCGGCGCGCCACCCCTTGCTCGATGACTGCTCTCGTTCCGAACTCGTCCGCCTGCCGTTGGAAGATCGCCGCCTTGGCGCTCGCCACGCTCGGCACCGCCGACGTCGTCGCCGTGGCGCTGGGCGGCACCGCGCGGACCGGCTGGCTGCTCGCCGCCGGCTGGTTCGTCGCGGCGGCGCTGTGCGCGCGGCGGGCTCGCCGGCTGGCGCGCGCGGGGCGCGGCGACGGCCCAGGCGCCGTCACCTGACGGCCGCGGCGTCCGGAGTTCGTGCGCGGAGCGCGCGTGTGGCATCCTCCCGCCATGACCGATTCGTCGCGCCGTTCCTTCCTGGCCGCCGCTGCGGCCGTTCCGTTCACCGCGCCGCTGGCGACCCCGCTCGTCGCCGCCCCGCGCGGTGCGCCGCGCAAGCGCAAGATCCTCGTGCTCGGCGGCACGGCGTTCCTGGGGCCGCACTTCGTCCGCGCCGCGCAGCAGAGCGGCCACGAGGTCACGCTGTTCAACCGCGGCAAGACCAATCCGGGGCTCTTCAAGGACCTCGAGCAGCTGCGCGGCGACCGCGAGAAGGGCGACCTCGAGTCGCTCAAGGGCCGCACGTTCGACGCCGTCGTCGACACCTCGGGCTACGTGCCGGCGCACGTCGAGGCGACGGCCAAGCTGTTGGCCGACAAGGCGGCGCACTACCAGTTCATCAGCACGATCTCGGTCTACGGCAGCTTCGGCGAGCGGCCCGACACCATCAACGAGGCGACGCCGGTCAGCGTGGTGAAGGACGAGGATGTCGCCAAGGTCAACACGATCCGCCAGTCGATGCCGTTCTACGGACCGATGAAGGCGCGCTGCGAAGCGGCCGCCGAGGCGGCGATGCCCGGGCGGGTCAGCAACGTGCGCCCCGGCCTGATCGTTGGCCCGCTCGACACCAGCGATCGCTTCACGTGGTGGCCGGTGCGCTGCGACCGGGGCGGCGCGGTGCTGGCGCCCGGCGACCGCGACGGCCACGTGCAGTTCGTCGACGCGCGCGACCTCGCCGCGTTCATGCTGCGCTGCGTCGAGGAGCAGATCGCCGGCGTCTACAACGTGACCGGTTTCCACGGCCGCGTGTCGATGCAGGAAGTGCTCGGCGCGTGCAAGTGCGCGACCAGCAGCTCGGTCGAGCTGGTGTGGGCGCCCGAGGAGTTCCTCGCCGAGCACAAGGTGCAACCGTACATGCAGATGCCGCTGTGGATCCCGCGCGACGGCCGCAGCGTCGTCGACTGCTCGGCGGCGATCGGCAAAGGCCTGCGCTTCCGGCCGATCGCCGACACCGTGCGCGACACGCTGCAGTGGGCCAAGGCGGAGCGCGGCGACAAGTCGTTTGCGCGCACCGGCCTGCCGGCCGAGCGCGAGGCCGAGCTGGTGCGCCTGGTCAAGGCGCTGGCTAGCAAGTGAACGTCGACCGCGCCGGCGCGCGCGCGTAGCCTGCGGCGATGCTGCGCGGCTTCCCTTCGTCGTTCGCGTCTTTGCTGCTGTCCGGCCTGCTGGCCGCGGTCGCGGCGGCGCAGGACGCTCCGTTGGTGTTCTTCGGCGCCCGCATCGAGCCGGTCGACGGACCAGTGATCGAGCAGGGCGTGCTCGTCGTGGTGGGCGGGCGCATCGTCGCCGTCGGCCCGGCGTCGACGCCGCGACCCGAAGGCGCGATCGCGATCGACTGCGCCGGCAAGACGATCGTGCCGGGGCTCGTCTGCAGCCACTCGCACATCGGCTCGGTCGCCGGCGCCGACGGCAGCGGCCCGATCCAGCCCGAGGTGCGCGCGCTCGACGGCATCAACCCGCGCGACCCCGGCATCCAGAAGGCGCAGGCCGGCGGCATCACCGCGGTCAACATCATGCCAGGCTCGGGCCACCTGCTGTCCGGCCAGACGCTGTACTGCAAGCTGCGCGACGTGCGCACGGTCGAAGAGCTCGCCATCCGCAATGAGGACGGCAGCGTCGCTGGCGGCATCAAGATGGCGAACGGCACCAACCCGCAGCGCGACGCGCCGTTCCCCGGCACGCGCGGCAAGGCGGCGGCGTTGATGCGCGCGCAGTTGCACCGGGCGCGCGACCACCAGCAGAAGCTCGCTGCGGCGAAGGACGATCCGAGCAAGACGCCTGAACGCAACCTCGGTCTCGAAGCGCTGGTCGAAGTGCTCGAGAAGAAGCGCGTCGTGCATCACCACACGCACCGGCAGGACGACATCCTCACGGTGCTGCGGCTGCAGCAGGAGTTCGGCTTCCGCTGCGTGCTGCACCACGTCAGCGAAGGATGGCTCGCCGCCAAGGAGATTGCCGCCGCCAACGTGCCGTGCTCGGTCATCGTCATCGACTCGCCGGGCGGCAAGCTCGAGGCCGCCAACCTGTCGCTGCAGACCGGCGCGATCCTCGACGCCGCCGGCGTGCTGGTCGGCTTCCACACCGACGACGGCATCACCGACAGCCGGCTGTTCCTGCGCTCGGCGGCGCTCGCCGTGCGCGCCGGCATGCCGCGCGACAAGGCGCTCGCGGCGCTGACCATCGCCAACGCGCGCATGCTCGACCTGCAGGACCGCATCGGCACGCTGACGGTCGGCAAGGACGCCGACTTCGTCGTGCTGAGCGGCGACCCGTTCTCGGTCTACACGCGCGTCGAGCAGACCTGGGTCGAGGGCAACAAGGTCTTCGACCTCGCCGACCCGCAGGACCGGTTGTTCGCCGACGGCGGCTTCGGCGCCAGCGACGACCAGTCGGTGTCGTTGTGCTGCTACGGGCAGCAGGGAGGCCAGTAATGCGCGCCCTGCTCCGGTTGGCGCCGCTCGCGGCGGCGTGGTTGGCGGCGTGCGAAGCGCTGCATGGTGGCGGTGGCGTGGCGACTGCGCCGCAGACACCGGCCGCGTCGGCCGCCGCGCCCGCGCCAGCCGTCGTCACTCCGACTGGCGGCGTCGGGGCGACTGCGCCTGCATCGCCGCCGACGTTCGCGGTGTTCGCCGCCGAACTGTGGACGATGGCCGGCGCGCCGATCCGCGACGGCGTCGTGCTGGTGCGCGACGGCAAGATCGCGGCCGTCGGCCCGGTCGCCGACGTCGATGTCCCCGACGGCACGCCGGCGCGGCGCGCCGCAGTCGTCACGCCCGGCCTGATCGACGCACACGCGACGGTCGGCCTCAGCGGCGTGCTCAACGTGCCGCACGACCAGGACATGCTCGAGCGCAGCGCGCCGGTGCAGCCGGAACTGCGCGCGCTCGACGCTTACAACGCGCGCGACCCGCTGGTCGGCTGGCTGCGCGGCTTTGGCGTCACCACGGCGCACACCGGCCACGGCCCCGGCGCGCTGGTCGCCGGCCAGACGATGGTCGTCAAGCTGCACGGCCGCAGCGCCGACGCGGATGTCGTCAAGTCGCTGGCGATGCTGGCGGTGACGCTTGGCGAAGGCGGCCGCAGCGCGGGCAACAAGTCGCCGGGCACGCGCGCCAAGTCGGTGGCGATGCTGCGTGAGCACCTGCAGAAGGCGCGCGAGCACGCGCAGAAGCGGGCGAAGGACCCCAATGCCCCGGTCGATCTCGCGCTTGACGCGGCGGCGAAGGCGCTGGACCGCGAGGTTCCGCTGCTGGTCACCGCGCACCGCGCGCTCGATCTGCAGTCGGCGCTGCGCGTCGGCAAGGAGTTTGGCGTCGACGTCGTGCTCGACGGCGCCGCCGAGGCCTACGAGCTGCTGCCCGAGATCCAGGCCGCCGGTTGCTGGGTGCTGCCGCACCCGGCGATGGCGCGCGCGAGCGGCGAACTCAAGAACGGCACCATGGCGCTGCCCAAGCTGCTCGCCACCGCCGGCGTGCCGTTCGCGCTACAGAGCGGCTACGAGGCGTACGTGCCGAAGACCCGCGTCGTGCTGTTCGAGGCCGGCGTCGCCGTCGGCCGCGGCCTGTCGCCCGAGCAGGCGCTGCGCGCGCTGACCGTCGACGCCGCGCGCCTGCTGCGCATCGACGACCGCGTCGGCTCGCTCGTCGTCGGCAAGGACGCCGACCTCGCGCTCTTCGACGGCGATCCGTTCGAGTACACGACGCACTGCGTCGGCACGGTCATCGACGGCTTGCAGTACGGCGTCGGCGCGCCGCGGTAGGCGGGGCGGCGGGGCTCACGCCCCCGCGCCGATCTCCTCGTACACCGTCGTGCGCTGCACCGGCTCGTAGCCGGCCTCGCGGATCAGGTGCGCGAGCTGCTGCGGGTTGAGCGCCTGCGGCTCGGTGGTGCCGGCGTCGTGGGTGATCTTCTCCTCGGTCACCGTGCCGTCCATGTCGTTGGCGCCGAACGACAGCGCCGTCTGCGCCGACTCCTGGGTCAGCATGATCCAGTACGCCTTGATGTGCGGGAAGTTGTCGAGCATCAGGCGGCCGATCGCGATCGAGCGCTGGTCGAGGTGGCCGGTGGTGACGTGGCCGAAGTTCTCGAGGTCGGTGTGGTACGGCCAGAACGCCAGCGGGATGTAGGCCATGAAGCCGCCGCACTCGTCCTGCAGCTCGCGCAGCTTGACGAGGTGCGTGACGCGCTCCTCGACGCGCTCGATGTGCCCGTACAGCATCGTCGCGTTCATCTTGAAGCCGGCCTTCTGCACCTTGCGCGCGGTGTCGAGCCAGCCCTGCGGGCCCTGCTTCTCGCGGAACACCGCCTTGTGCACGCGGTCGACCAGCACCTCGGCGCCGCCGCCCGGGCAACTGCCGAGGCCGGCCTCGCGCAGGTCGGCGAACACCTGGTCCTCGCTCTTGCCCGAGATCTTCAGCATGTGGTCGATCTCGACCATGGTGAAGGCCTTGACGTGGATGTCGGGCCGCGCGCGCTTGGCCGCGCGCACGACATCGAGGTAGTACTCGTACGGCATCGTCGGGTGGATGCCGGCGACCATGTGCACCTCGGTGACCGGGTGGTGCAGCTGCTCGCGCACCTTCTGCTCGACGATCGCCGGCGTCATCAGGTAGGCGCGCTCCTCGCCTTCCTTCGCCGCGAACGCGCAGAACTTGCAGCTGTAGATGCAGATGTTGGTGTAGTTGACGTGCTGGTTGATGTTGAAGTAGGCCTTCTTGCCGTGCATGCGCGTGCGCACGCGGTGGGCCATCAACCCAACAGCCGCGAGGTGCGGCGTCTCGTACAGCCGGACGCCGTCCTCGAAGCTCAGGCGCTCGCGATTGCGGACCTTGGCGTCGATGTCGCCGAGCCCGGCGCGGGCGATCAGCTTGGTGGCGAGCGAGTCGTCGAGGTGCGCGTACTGGAAGGCGTTCATCGGCGGAGCGGGGGCGGGAGCGAACAGGTTAGGCCCCCGGTGGCGGGGCGGGAAGGGCGCGCGACGAGGGACCAGCGCGTCGTGTGGAACGAGCCGGTCACGCCGAGTCCGTCACGCCTCGACCTTGCTGACGACGGCCTTCTTCGCGCCGGCCGGGTTGCCGAACTTGTCGGTCGCCGGCGTCTCGACCGGCTCGTACATCATGTTGCGGCGCTGCGGCACGTAGCCGGCGTCCTTGATGTGGCGCTCGATCTCCGGGATCGAGGTGGGGTGCGTGCAGCCGGCCGAGCTGACGACGTTCTCCTCGAGCATCGCCGAGCCGAAGTCGTCCGCGCCCATCGACAGGCCGATCTGGCACGTCTTCATGCCCTGCGTGACGAAGCTCGACTGCACGTGCGGCACGTTCTGCAGGTAGAGGCGCGACAGGCTCAGCGTGCGCAGGTACTCGGCGACGGTGGTCTTCATGCCGCCGCGGTCCGCGAGCATGCTGGCGCCCATCGCGGTGTTCTCCGGCTGGAACGTCCACGGGATGAACGCCGTGAACACGCCGGTCTCGTCCTGTAGCTCGCGCACGCGCTGCATGTGCTCGATGCGCTCGGCGTCGGTCTCGACGTGGCCGAACATCATCGTCGCGGTGCCCTTGCCGCCCATCAGGCCCCACTGGCGCATGACCTCGAGCCACTCCGCGGTCGTCGCCTTCTTCGGCGCGATGACCTGGCGCACGCGCTCGACCAGGATCTCGGCGCCGCCGCCGGGGATCGACTGCAGGCCGGCGGCCTTGAGGTCGACGAGCACGTCGCGCACCGGCCGCTTCTCCATCTTGCTCAAGTGCGTGATCTCCGGCGGGCTCATGCCGTGGATCCACACCTGCGGGTAGCGCTGCTTGAGGTCGCGAAACAGTTCGGCGTACCAGTCGGTCTTGAGCTTGGGGTGGTGGCCGCCCTGCAGCAGCAGCTGGATGCCGCCCTTGCTGACCAGCTCGTCGACCTTCTGGTAGATGACCTCGCGCGGCAGCACGTACGCGTCGGGGTCGCCGGGCGAACGGTAGAACGCGCAGAAGCCGCAGTCGGTGACGCAGACGTTGGTCGGGTTGAGGTTGCGGTCGACGATGTACGTGACGCGCACCGAGCCGTCGGGCTGCGGCGGGTTGAGGCGCAGGCGCACGTCGTGCGCGAGCAAGCCGAGCGACGGCTGGTCGAGGCCGCGGTAGAGCGCGAGCGCTTCGTCGGCGGTCAGCCGGCCGCCGTCGACGGCCTTGTGGCCCAGGTCGCGGAGGCGGATCGGATCGGCAGGTGCGGCGGTCGTCATGGCGGGGTGACGAAGGTAGGCCGCGCCCGGCCGCATCGGAAGGCCGGAGCGGCGGGGAAGGCCCGCGGCGGCGTCCATCGCCCCCGAGCCGCCCGCGCCCGCAGGCGCTCAGGGCTTCTCGGCCAGCAGTTCCGCCACGCGCTTGCCCAGTTCCTCGCCGCGCAGGTTGCGGTAGCGCACCACGCCCTTGCGGTCGAGCAGGTAGGTCGCCGGGATCGACTTGATGTCGTTCTCCTTGGCGAGGCGCGTCTCCCAGCCGCCGCCTTCGTAGACCTGCGGCCAGTCCATGCCGAGTTCCTTGGCCTTGGCGCGGATCTTGGCCGACATCTCGCCGTCCTTCGCCGGCGGGATCACCGGCTTGCCGCGCTCCTGGCCGGGCTCGCCGTCGAGGCTGATGCCGAGCACGGCGAAGCCATCCGCGGCGTGCTTGCGGTGCGCG
The DNA here is from genome assembly GCA_016872675.1 of Planctomycetota bacterium. GTDB lineage: Bacteria > Planctomycetota > UBA1135 > UBA1135 > UBA2386 > UBA2386. The sequence goes on along the minus strand of VGZG01000035.1, from coordinate 5,904 downwards.
GCGACGACGTTGGGCATCTCGCGCAGGCACGGCCCGCACCACGTCGCCCAGAAGTCGACGAGCACGACCTTGCCCTGCATCGCCGCGAGCGACACCGCGTTGCCGTCCATGTCGGTCGCCGAAAACGGCTTGACCGCCGCCGCGCCGCCCTTGTCGCCGGCGGCAGCAGCAGGTTGCCGCGGCGTGAACATCGCCTTGACCGCGGCGACGCGTGCCTGCGGTTCGACGCGCGCGTCGGCGAACAGGCGGCCTAGCGCGTCGTCGAGCAGCGCCACGGCTGCGGGCGTCTCGTCGTCGCCGACGACGGTGCGAACGGCGCGCGCGACCATCGCCGGCTCGGGATACAGCCGCATCGCATGCCCCAGCGCGGCGTCCGCGGCGGCGAAGTCCTTGACGCGCGCGGCGAGGATCACGCGGTTCATCAGCGTGCGGCCGACGATCATGTCGAAGTCGCTGGTCGGCAGCTTGCCGTCGCGTGCCGCCAGTTCGGCGAGCATGATCGCGCTCGCGCCGTCGATGTCCTTGCCGAAGTACGCAGCGACGCCGAGCAGGAAGCGGTGGTCGCCGAGGTCGAGTTTGCTCGCGGCGACGCGCTCGCTCCACGCGGCGATCTTGGCGTCGCGCGCCTTCCACTCGGCCATCGGTGTCTTGGTCAGCGCCAGTTCCTTCAACTCGGCGATGGCGGCGTCGCGCGACCAGTCAGACTGGGCCGCGACGGGCGCGGCGATGGCAGTGAGCAGTGACAGGCAGGCGAGCATGGTGCGGCGAGGGCGCGGCATGGCAGTAGCGGGCATGGCAACAGCTTAGGCGCACACTGCAGGATAGTCACACGGCCCGCGGCGCGATCACTTCGCCGCCGTCGCCTGCGGCTTGAACTCCTCGGGCTTGCCGATCGGGTTGTTGCCCGTCCAGAACTCGATCGAGTTGCAGACGATGCGGTCGCCGAACATCGCAATCGGGTAGACCGGCACGAGGTGAAGGCCGAGGAAGATGACCTCGTTGAGGTACTTGCTCTCGGTGGCCTTCGAGTTCCACGTGCTGACGCCGCGGTACAGGTTGTCCGGGCCGATGCACGACGGGGCGACGAGGCAGGCGAAGAGCGCCGCAATGGCGGCGAACTTGCGGGTCGGGTTGTTCATGGTGCTTGTTGCATGTGAGGGGGCGCGCGCAACACTCTCCGCACGGCTCCGGTCGCGCAAGCATGCAGATCCATCGCCAAGCAGTTCGCCGGCCGCTGCGGCTCGGCGTCGTCCTCCTGGTCGCGGCGTGTGCCGCGCCGCCCCGCGGCCCGTACGAACCGCTGCCGCTGCGCGGCGACGCGCGCCAGCTGGTCCTCGATGCGCTCGCCAGCGCGCAATCGCCGCCGCGGCCGGACACGGTCACCGTCAGCGACGGTTCGCGCGTGCCCTACGACCGTCATGTCCTCGTCGGCAGCGAGTTCGCCGACGACCGCGCGAGCCGCTACTACGCCTTCGTCGACGAACTGCGGCGACGCGGCGGCGACTTCGCGTCACTCGAGCATGGCAGCGGTGGTCGTCCGGCCAAGATCCTCGTCGACGTCGACGGCCAGCGCGTGGTCGTGACCTATCTGCGGTGGTGACGGGTCGCGCGGATCCACCGCGCTGGCGTCGCGACGACCGAACGGGTCACATCGTCGGCGGCCACATGCGCCGCTCCCGATGCATCGACTCCCGTCCGCCGTCGTGGCGAGCCTCGCGCTCGCCGTCCCGCTCGCGATGACCCAAGCCCAGGAGACACCGAAGCCGCCAGTTGCCAAGCGCGTGTCGCACGCGCAGGAATGGCACGGCGTCAAGTTCGAGGACCCGTGGTTCTGGCTGCGCGAGAAGCAGAGTCCGGACGTGCGCGCCTACCTCGAGGCCGAGAACGCCTACACCAAGGCGATGACGGCGGCGCAGAAGCCGCTGGAGGAAGCGCTGTACCAGGAGTTCGTCGGTCGCGTGCAGCAGACCGACCTCAGCGTGCCGACCCGTGTGCGCGGCTACTGCTACTACAACCGCACCGTCGAGGGCCTGCAGTACCCGATCGCTTGCCGCAAGGCCGCCAAGCAGGACGGCGCGATGGACGACGCGGCGCCGGAGCAGGTGCTGCTCGACGCCAACGAACTCGGCAAGGGCCTGACGTACTTCGGCCTCGGCGGCGCCGAGGTCAGCGACGACGACCAGCAGCTTCTGTACTCGACGGACACGACGGGCTTCCGCCAGTACACGCTGCACGTGAAGGACCTGCGCACCGGCGCCGTGCAGAAGGACCTCGCCGAGCGCGTGACGTCGTTCGAGTGGGCGGCTGACGGCAAGACGCTGTTCTTCACCACCGAGGACGCGGTGACCAAGCGCAGCGACACGCTTTGGCGGCTGGAGCTCGGCAAGGCGCCGGAGCAGGTGTGGCAGGAGAAGGACGAGGTGTTCGCCATCGGCGTCGGCCGCACCCGCGACCGCAAGTGGCTGCTGCTGTCCGCCGGCAGCACCGACACGTCCGACTGCCTCGCGCTGCCGGCCGACGCGCCGCGCGGCGCGTGGCAGCCGGTGCTGCCGCGGCAGAAGGGCCACCGCTACCGCGTCGACCACCGCGAGGGCTCGTGGTACGTGACCAGCGACCTCGGCGCGGTGAACTTCCGCGTCGTGCAGGTGCCGGTCGGCAAGCCCGACCTCGCCACCGGCAAGGAGGTCGTCGCGCACCGTGCCGACACGCAGGTCGAAGGCTTCGACGTGTTCGCTTCGCACGCCGTCGTCACCGAGAAGGCCGCGGCGCTGACGCGCTTCCGCGTGCTCGACTTCGCCACCGGCGCATGGCGCGAGTTGACGTTCCCCGAGCCGGTCTACGCCGCCTTCGCCGCCGGCACGCCGGAGTTCACGTCGACGACGTTCCGCATCGGCTACCAGTCGATGGTCACGCCGTCGTCCGTCTACGACATAGCGCTGGCGAGTGGCGAGCGCACGCTGCGCAAGCAGACGGTGGTGAAGGACTACGACGCGGGCAAGTACCGCAGCGAGCGGCTGTGGGCCAAGGCGCGCGACGGCGTCGAGGTGCCGATCTCGATCGTCTACAAGGACGGCCACCCGCGCGACGGCAGCAAGCCCCTGTGGCTCTACGCCTACGGCAGCTACGGCTACGGCACGCCGGCGACGTTCGACAGCAACCGCGTCAGCCTGCTCGACCGCGGCGTCGCCTTCGCCATCGCGCACATCCGCGGCGGCGACGACATGGGCCAGCAGTGGCACAAGGACGGCATGCTGATGAAGAAGAAGAACACCTTCTTCGACTTCATCGACTGCGCCGAGCACCTGATTGCGACCAAGTGGACGTCGACCGGCAAGCTGGCGATCGAGGGCGGCAGCGCCGGCGGCCTGCTGATGGGTGCGGTGACCAACATGCGCCCCGACTTGTTCGCCGCCGTGCACAGCGCCGTGCCGTTCGTCGACGTGATGAACACGATGATGGACGCGAGCCTGCCGTTGACCGTCGGCGAGTACCTGGAGTGGGGCAACCCCAACGACAAGGCGGCGTTCGACTACATGCTGTCGTACAGCCCGTACGACAACCTCGTGTCGCGCAAGTACCCGGCGATCCTGGTGACGACGAGCTTCAACGACTCGCAGGTCATGTACTGGGAGCCGGCCAAGTACGTCGCCAAGCTGCGCACGGTGATGCAGGGCGACAAGGAACTGCTGTTCCGCTGCAAGCTCGAGGCCGCCGGCCACGGCGGCGCGTCGGGCCGCTACGACCGCTGGCGCGACACCGCGTTCGAGATGGCGTGGATGCTGCGGCAGGTCGGCGTGGCGCAGTAGTGGCGGGGGAGGCGCGCCGCGGCGACCCGTGAGCGGTTGCCGGTTGGGTCGCTGCCGGCAGGGCCGTGGTGCGCTGCGCCGGGACCGATCACTTCGCCGTGGTCGGCGGCGTCGGCAGCGTGGCGTCGGCCGGCGGCGTCCACGCCGCGACCGGCGCGCGCAGACGTTCGTCGTAGCGCCGCGCCGCGCCCGCCGGCGGCGTCGCGAAGCCGCCGTGGCCGAGCACGAAGCGGTCGCCGCGCACGAGGCCCCAGCGGTCGCGGCGGATCGACTCGCCGGTCGGATCGTGCGTGAAGCGCGCCTCTACGAGCGCCGTCCACGGGCCGTCGGCCGCGCGCACGAAGACGTCGCCGAACTCCGCTTCGCGCAGCGCGTCGCCGTTCTCGCCGGCGAAGTTCTCCGAGAACGAGTACAGCCCGCGCGGCAGCTTGCCGTCCTTGGGCGCGCGAAAGCTCGCGATCAGCCGCCACGACTTCGTCTCGGCGAGCCAGAACCAGCCGGTGTAGATCGTCGCGCTGCCGTCGACGCGCGCGTGCAGCAGGAAGCGGAAGGTCTCGCCCAGGCGCCACGGGTGCTGCCAGTGGCTGCGGCCGCCGGTGCCCTCGTTGCCGAAGTCGCCGGCGTGCACGCCGGCGCCCTTGGCGACCAGCTGCACGCGGTCGGCGGCGGCGACCTTCTTGCGGTCGATCGCTTCGTCGCCGCTGTCCCACACGCTGAAGATCACGCGCCGTTCGGTCGGCGAGTTGACCTGCATGCCGAAGTAGCCGCGGTGCCACCCGGTCGCCATGTAGTACGACCACAGCGGGTCGGTGCGCGGCGTCACGGTGACGTGGAACCACGCGACGTCGGCGCGCAGCGACTGCGGCACGACGTAGCCGAGGTGGATCGACGCGGCGTTGCGGCGTTCGGCGACGTTGGCGTGCAGTCCGGCGGCCGCGGGGCCGCGCAGGTCGAGCCGCGCGAGGGCCAGCAGCGGCGCGTCGCCGTCGGCGCGCAGCGCGATGCGATGCGGCCCGGCGGCGACGGTCGCGGCGCCGAGCGCGACGTCGCGCTGGCCGGCGCTGGCGCCGATCGATGTCCAGTTCGTCGGCGCGCCCAGCGGCGCGTCGACCGCTTCGACGTGCCACTGCAGCTGCGCTGCCGGCGCGTCGGCGAGCCGCGCGAGCGCGAGGCGCAGTTCGCCCGGTGTCGCGACGTCGACGAACCAACGCAGCTCGCCGTGCGCGCGGGCCACGCTGCCGTCGTCGTTGCGGCGCATGCGCGCTGGGTCGGGATGCGCGTACGCGGTGAACGCCGGGATGATGACGTGCGGCGCGGTGGCGGACGGCGTTTGCGGCGCTGCGGCGGGCGCGAACGCTGCGGTGGCGGCGACGGCGCGGACGACGGCGGCGAGGACGGCGACAGCGTGGACGAGCGCGGCGCGCAGTGGCGGCAGGAGGCGCATCGCCGCAGGCGACGCGATGGCGGCGAGCAGCGCAAGCCCGCAGCCCGCAGCGCTCGCGCGTTCTGCCTCGACCCTTGCCGCGCCGGAGCGCGTCGCTACCATCCTCGGCTCCCCAGAGGGCTTCACCGCCTTCATCGTTCGACTCGGGTCGGAGCGTAGCGCAGCCTGGTAGCGCACCTGCATGGGGTGCAGGGGGTCGGAAGTTCAAATCTTCTCGCTCCGACCATTTCTTCGCCGCGCCGGTCGCTGCGCGCGCGCAACTCTCCCCTGGCCGCCGACGAATCCGCGGCAGGCGCGCCGCGCCTCTTCGCCGAGGCGTCCGCTGTGCCGCCGCCGAGCAATCTGCGTTCGCACGCAGGCTCTGCCGGTTGGGCCGTGGGCCTGTTTTTGTTGTCTATGCCTGCTGCTGGCGCCGACCAGCTCGATCCTGCCGATCGTCACCGAGCCGTGCGCCGACCGGCGCATGTGCCTGCCGCTGCTGGCCCTGATCGCGATCGCGCGCCCCGAAACGGCGCGCGCCCGACGCTGGGTCGGGCGCGGGGCGCGGGCGCCGATCGGTCGGCGCCGGTGGGCAGGCAAACCGGCTTAGTGGCCGGTCACCTGGATCGACTGCATCTCGGTGATCGCGAGGCCGGTCGGGTGCGCGGCGCACTG
>VGZG01000034.1 GCA_016872675.1 Planctomycetota bacterium | reverse complement strand
CCGCGGCCGCAGCGCCATCGACCGGCGTCGTCGCCGCCGGCGAGTCGGTTCCCGGCGGCGGGGGCATGGCGGCGCCGCCGAACCAACCGGCTGCCCAACCGCCGATGCCGGCGGCGAGCGCGACCACGGACAGTAGCACGACGGCACGACGCATCGGGCGCGCGAGCATAGCGCGGTCTATGCTGCGCCGCCGATCCGCATGACGGTCCCTCCCGCGCCGGACAACGCACTCGCCCGCCTGTGGTCGCCGCCGCTCGCCTGCGGCGTCGCGGCATTGGCATTCTTCGCCTGGGCGGTGGCGCAGCGGCTGCCGTACCCACACGAGCTGGAGTGGATGGAAGGGGCGCTCGCCGACCACGCGTGGCGCGTCGCCAACGGCTTGCCGCTGTACTGCGCGCCGTCGCCGGAGCACGTGCCGTTCCTCTACGCGCCGCTGCCGTTCTGGCTCGGCGGGCTCGGCATCGCGCTCGGGCTCGACGGCATCACCGCGCTGCGGCTGCTGTCGCTCGGCTGCACGATCGCGACCGCGATGCTCGTCGGGCACTGGGTACGCATGGCGAGCGGCCGCTTCCTGCCGGGCTTCGTCGCCAGCGGCCTGTGGCTCGCCGGCTACGGCTGGCTGGCGTGGTGGTTCGATCTCGCGCGCAACGACACGCTGTTCGTCTTCCTGTGCGCGATCGCTGCGTACACGCTGCGCTACGGCGGCCGGCGTGCATGGCTGTGGGCGGCGGGGCTGGCGACGCTCGCGCTGCTCGCCAAGCAGTCGGCGCTGATGTGGCTGCCGGCGGTCGGCGTCGGCGCGCTGTGCCTGGATTGGCGGCTTGGGCTGCGCTTCGGGCTCGCGTGCGTCGGCCTGATGGGCGCCGCGCTCGGCGCGCTGCACCTCGGCAGCGACGGCTGGTCGACGTTCTGGCTGTTCGAGATGCCGCAGCGCCACGGCTGGGTCGGCGACCGCAAGCTCGGCTTCTGGACTGAGGACCTGCGGCCGATGCTGCCGCTCGTGCTGCTGGCGCTGCTCGGCTGCGCGCAGCAGTGGCGCGCTGGCGGCACGGCGCGCAAGGACGCGCTCTTCGTCGCCGCGTTCGGCGCTGGTGGCGTCGTCACGTCGTGGTTCTCGCGCCTGCACATCGGCGGCTTCGACAACGTGCTGATGTACGGCTTCGCTGCGACGTGCGTGCTGGGTCCGCTCGCGGCGGCGCAGCTGTCGCGCCGGCTGCAGGCCGTCGGCGTCGCGTTGCTGCTGGCGCAGTTCGTCTGGCTCGGCGAACGCGCGCTGCACCGCGCGCCGATGCGCACGTTGCTGCCGTCGGCCGCGCACGCGCAGGCGCACGAGGAACTGCGCGCGTTCGTGCAGGCGCAGAACGGACCGGTGTGGATCCCCGGCCATGGCCACGTCGCGACGCGCGCCGGCAAGGGCACGGGCGCGCATGGGCAGGCGATCTTCGACCTGATGCAGCTGCTGCCCAAGCAGCCGGACGGCATGTTCGACCTCGCGGCGCTCGTCGATCGCAGCCGGCTGCAAGGACTGTCGCCGAAGGGTCGCGCGGCGATCGAAGCGCTGCTCGACGGCACGGCGGCGGCGCTGCGCGAACGGCGCTTCGCCGCGGTCGTGATCGACGAGGTCGGCGCGCACGCCTTCCTGGCGTTGTTCGCGGCCGGGCTGGTCGGCGCCGACGGCGCGCTCGGCACCGCCGACGATCCGTACGTGCGGCTGCCGGGCCGCATGCTGTCCGAGCCCGCCGCGATTGCGCCGCTGCTCGGCTACGACGTGCACTCGCCGTACGCGCTCGTGCCGCGCTGACGGCGGCCGCGTGCGCTCAGAGCCTGAGGGAACAATCGGGTTCCCAGGCGCTGCGTGGCCGCCAATGCGGCCACGAACGGCAGGCTGTGAGCTCGAAGGATGTTTCCTTCTCGGGCTCTCAGCGCGGCACCGGCACGAGGATCTGCTGGGCCTTGCGCAGCTTGGCGAGCTGATCGGCGGTGAGGCCGCCGTCGCGTTCGATCGCGCGCATGGCGTCGAGTTGGGCGCGCAGCGCGGCGGCGGCGCGACCCTTGCGCATCATGCGCATCGTCTTCTCGGTCGCGTCGACCGGCATCGCGAAGCTCTCGGTCGCGCGCGTCGCCGAGGCTTCGAGGATGCTGCGCACGCGCGCTGCTGCGGCGTCGTCGAGACCGAGGTCCTCGGTCATCCGGTTGCTGGCGAGGCGCGCGAAGTCGGCGGGGTCCTTGGCCGGGATCGCCGCCGCATAGGGGCGGACCATCAGGCCCGTGCCAAACAGGTTGGCGCCGTCGTACTCGGCCATGTCGCGCGGATAGAGCATCGCTTGCTGGTCGGGCGTCAGGCGGCTCGTGACCTCGGCGAAGAAGCGGTCCTTCATCTCGGTCTCGGCGAGCAGGCGCTCGAGCTCGAAGCCGCGCGGCGCCGCGGCGACGGCGTCGTTCTCGGCGGCGAACGACTTGACGAGGCCGTCGATCGCCGCGAGCTGGTTCGGGTCGAGCGTCTTGCCACCGGCGGCGAGCGTCGCCGCCAGCGAGTTGGCGACGAACAGCGGGTGCGTGTACGCGCCGTTGGGGCCGAAGCCCGGCGCGCCGGACTGCAGCATCGCCGGCACCTGCGACACCAGCTTGCCGTTGAGCTCCTGCAGCTTGAGCGCGAGCTCGGTCGACGGCTTGCCGGTCTCGGCCGCCTGCTTGAGCAGTTCGACCAGCATCGGCTGCATCTCCTTGGTCACCTCGCCGATCTTGGCCCAGTCGACCTTGGCGAGGACCTCGGCGTAGCGCGCATCGACGAAGGCGGCGCTGACGGCGGCTGGCGGCGGGGTCGCCGCGGCTTCGGTCGGCGTCGCGGCTACGTCGTTCGTCGTCGGCGCTGCCGCGGTGCGCTCGGTGGTCGCCTCGGTGAGGCGTTGCTGCAGCCGGGCGATCTCGGCTTCGAGCTCGGCGGTGCGGTCCGTCGGGGCCGCAGTCTCGTCCGCGGCGACGACGACCGCGCGGTCGTGCAGCAGGCTCCAGGCAGCGACGCCGGCGACCGCGGCGATGGCGAGGGCGCCGCTGAGCGCGCCGAAGGCGGGCAAGGTGACGCGGGCGGCGGCAGTGTGCATGGCGGCCAGCGTAGCCGGACGCACCCGGCGAGCAGGTCAGTGCAGGACGGGCGCTGTCGCCGAAACCGGCGTCGCGGACGTGAACTCGGCGGCGAGCGTCGCCGAGAGTCGCTGAAGCGCCGCGGCGTCGGCCTGTGGCAGCGTCGTCGCGCCGGCAACGTCGAAGATCGAGCGTAGCTCGCGATAGCGCGCGAGGCGAACGGCGGCGGCCGCCGCGAGGTCGCGGTCGTCGGGCAGCTCCGGCGCGTCAGCGGCGACGGCGTAGACGAACCGGCCGGTCGGCGCGGCGAAAGTCGGGATCTGCACAAAGCGACGTTTGGGGCCCGGGCCGCCCCGTTCCTGCGCGACTTCCGCGGCGACGAAGAATTCGATCGCGTGCGCGGGGTAGCCGAACAGCAGGCCGAAGCCGCGGTGTCGGTCGAGCTTCGGCATGCGCTCGACGATTGCGAAGACCTCGGCCGGATGCGTGTCGGGGCCGAGCCCGTACGGCGCGAAGAACGCCGACTGCGCGCGCAGCAGTTCGGCGAGCGCACGTCGGTGGGCGACGTAGCCGCGGGCGGCGCGCTTGCCGCCGTGGGGCTCGTGGAAGACGTGAACGTCGGCCCACAACGTGTCGTCGCGCCAGACGGCGAGCGCGGCGCGGGCCTCGACGATCGGCGCGAGGTCGGGGGCGGCGACGTTGATCGAGTAGCTGAAGAAGCCCTCGCTGACGGGTTTCAGGCCGCCGGCGACGGTGAACAGCGCTTCGCCGTCGAGCGCCTTGGCGAGCAGCGTTGCGGTCGCCGGCGTCGGCGCGGCGACCGGATGCGAGGGCGGCGCCGCGCAGGCGGCCAGCAGCAGCGGCAGGACGGCGAAGCGGAGGCGCTGCATGGCGGCGTGGGTGCTGCGGCGGTGGCGCGCGCGGTTGCTCAGCCGAGCGTCTTCAGCGCGTCCTGCACCAGCTTGCCGTCGGCGAGGCCTTTGTACTTCGCCATCCACTCCTTCATGAAGCGGCCGGTGTCCTTGCCGCCCTGGTAGCCGATCGCGGCGGCGACTTCCTTCACCTTGGCGGTGACCTCGGCGGCGTCCATTTGCTTTGGCAGATAGCCGGTGATGACGTCGATCTCGAATTGCTCCTTCTGCGCGATGTCGGCGCGGCCGGCGGCCTTCGCCTGCGCCACCGAATCGGCGCGCGTCTTGATCGCCTTCTGCAGCACCGCCGCCTCCTCGTCGTCGGGCAGGTTGTCGACCTTCTGGTCGATCGCCTTCTTCTTCAAGTCGCTGATGAGCATGCGCAGCACCTCGAGGCGCGGCCTGTCGCCGCCCTTCATGGCCGTCTTCATGTCGCTGGTGAGCTTCTCGAGATAGTTGGCCATGGCTTGGATCACTTCTTGTCGCCGGCGGCGGCGACCTCCGCCGCGACCGGCTCTTCGCGCGGGATGCGCGCGACGCTGACCAGCTTGTCGCCGTCGTTGAGCGAGATGCAGCGCACGCCCTGCGTGTTGCGGCCGACGACGCTGATCTGGCCGACCTTGGTGCGGACGATCTGGCCGTCCTTGGTGATGAGCATGACCTCGTCGTCGTCGGCGACGGCGAGCAGGTTGACGACCTTGCCGTTCCGGTCGCTGGTCTTGATGTCGATGATGCCCTTGCCGCCGCGGCTCTGCGACCGGTACTCCTCGACCGCCGTGCGCTTGCCGTAGCCGTTCTCGCAGACGGTCAACAGCGAACCGGTGCCGTCGGTGACGACCATGTCGCGCACCTCGTCGCCGTCCTCGAGGCGGATGCCCCAGACGCCGACGGCGCTGCGGCCCATGGCGCGCGCGTCCGCTTCCTCGAAGCGGATCGACATGCCGTCGGCGGTGCCGAGCACGACCGACTGGCCGGCGCGGCAAAGGTTGACGCCGACGAGGCTGTCGCCCTCCTCCAAGCCCACGGCGATGATGCCGCCGGCGCGCGGGCGGCTGTACTGCTCCAGCGCCGTCTTCTTGATCAGGCCCTTCTTCGTCGCGGTGACGAGGAAGCGGTCGTCGAACGACTCGACGCGCAGGATCGCGGTGATCTTCTCGCCTTCCTGCGCCTCGACGACGTTGGCGAGCGCGCGGCCCTTGGCGGTGCGGCCGAGGCTCGGCAGCTCGTAGACCTTCTTCCAGTAGACGCGGCCTTTGTCGCTGAAGAAGAGCAGGAAGTCGTGCGTGCTGGCGACGAACAGGTTCCATAGGAAGTCGCCTTCCTTGGTCTCCGCGCCGCTGACGCCCTTGCCGCCGCGTCCCTGCGTCCGGTACTGGTCGAGCGCGGTGCGCTTGATGTAGCCCTGGTGCGTGACGGTCACGACCATCATTTCGTCGGGGATGAGGTCCTCGGCGACGAAGTTGCCGATCTCCTCGTCGCTGATGATCGTGCGTCGCGCGTCGCCGTACTGGCCGACCATCTCCTTGAGGTCTTCCTTCATCAGGCCGAACAGCACCGACTTGTCCGCGAGGATCGTCTTGTAGTAGGCGATCTTGTCGGTCACTTCCTTGTGCTCGGCGTTGAGCTTGTCGATCTCGAGGCCGGTCAGCTGCGCCAGGCGCATGCTGAGGATCGCGCGCGCCTGGATCTCCGAGAGCTTGAAGCGGGCGACGAGGCGTCGCTGCGCGTCCTCGGTGTTCGCCGACGACTTGATGAGCTCGATGACCTCGTCGATGTTCTGCACCGCCAGGCGCAGGCCATCGAGGATGTGCAGTCGCTCCTCCGCCTTGCGCAGCAGGTAGCGGGTGCGCCGCTTGATCACGTCGATGCGGTGATCGCGGTAGCACTCCAGCATCTGCTTGAAACCGAGCGTGCGTGGCCGTCCGTCGACGATCGCGAGATTGATGATCGAGAACGTGCTCTGTAGCGGCGACAGCTTGAACAGCTGGTTGACCGTGATGAGTTCGTCATCGACGCCCTTCTTGAGCTCGACAACGAGGCGCAGGCCGACGCGATCGTTGCTCTCATCGTTGGCGTCGGCGATCGAGTCGATTTGATCGGTCTTCACCAGGTGGTCGATGCGCTCCAGGATCGTCGTCGTCTTGATCTGGTAGGGCACCTCGGTGAACACGAGCTGCTTGCGGCCCTTCTTCTCTTCGACGTGGTACTTGGCCCGCACCACGACATTGCCGCGGCCCGAGGCGTAGGCGTTGCGGATGCCGCCGCGGCCCATGATGGTGCCGCCGGTCGGGAAGTCCGGGCCCTGCACGACCTCGAGCAGCTCGTCGAGCGTGACCTCGGGGTTGTCGAGCAGCTTCTCGATCGCCTTGGCGACCTCGCGCAGGTTGTGCGGCGGCAGGCTGGCGGCCATGCCGACGGCGATGCCGGTCGAGCCGTTGCAGACGAGGTTGGGGAAGCGCGCTGGCAGCACGACCGGCTGCATGCGCGTGCCGTCGTAGTTGGGCGTCTCGTCGACCGTCTCCTTGTCGAGGTCTTCGAGCAGGTGCATCGCCGGGTAGCCCAGGCGCGCCTCCGTGTAACGCATGGCCGCGGGCGGGCTACCGTCGATGGCGCCGAAGTTGCCCTGGCTGTCGACCAGCGGGTAGCGGGTCGAGAACGGCTGCGCCATGCCGACGAGCGTCGGATAGACGACCGACTCGCCGTGCGGGTGGTAGTTGCCCGAGGTGTCGCCGCAGATCTTGGCGCACTTGCGGTGCTTGCTGCGCGGCCCCAGGTTGAGGTCGTTCATCGCCACCAACACGCGCCGTTGGCTTGGCTTGAGGCCGTCGCGCGCGTCGGGCAGAGCGCGACTCAGGATCACGCTCATCGAGTAGTTGAGGTAGCTCTCACGCATCTCCCGCTCGAGCAGGAGATCGGTGATGCGGCCGTCGGCGGGCGGGGTCTTGTCGGTCATCGGGGCGGTCGCGGCGGGCGGGGGGGGGCGGTGCGGACGAAGGGGGCCATTCTGCGCCCTTTTGCCGAGGCTTCAACAACGCCGGGGCGCGGCTAGCATCCGTTTTCATAGGCGGTCCCGGACCCGCCCGGGACACCCCCCGGACCGCTGCCTGGAGCCCCCTTGTTCGACAAGAGCATCATCATCCTGGTCGTCTCCCGCGAGATCCTCGAGGGGTCGGTCGTCGACCGGAACGCCGCCTTTATCGCCAACCGCATCGACGACATCGGCTACCGCGTCCGCACCATCCAGGTCGTCGACCGCGTCGAGGGCGAGGTGACGGCGGCGATCAAGTGGGCGCTCGAACAGCAGCCGACCTTCGTGCTGTTGACCGGCGGCATGGGACCCAACTGGGACGACAGCTCGCGCGGGTGCCTCGCCAAGGCTGCCGGTCAGCCGATGGTCGAGGACCCAAAAGCGCTGGAGTTCGTGCGCAACTCGTACCGCCGTCTGCACGCCAAGGGCGCTGTCGACGATGAGGAACTGACCGACTCCCGCCGCGGCATGGCCATGGTGCCCCGCGGCGCCGTCTGCCACGAGAACCTCGTTGGCACTGCGCCGGCGGTGCAGCTGCGCGTCGGCGCGACGATGGTGTTCCTGCTGCCGGGCGTGCCAGCGGAGATGCAGCGCTTCTTCGCCGTGCACGTGATGCCGGTGATGAGCTCCGAGGGCCCCAGCACCGTGCGCGGCGAGCGTCAAGTCGACTACCGCGGCCACGACGAGTCGGTGATCAGCAACGTGCTGGCGGGGCTGGCCCGCAAGCACCCGATGGTCAGCATCCGCACGCGCGTGCAGGGCGTCGAATACGCGCGCACGATCCGCCTCAACCTCGTCGCCGAGCATGAGGATCCGGTGGCGCTCGCCGACCTGCTCGACAAGGCCGAGCAGGACCTGCGCGACACGCTCGGCATCGAAATCGGCGGCCGGCCGACCGACGCCAGCACGATGGGCGACTGAGCGCGTCTGCTTGACCATGCCCCGCCGCGCCGACGCCGCTCCGTTCGCCGCGCGGTTGCTGCGCTGGTTCGCCGCCGCGCGCCGCGACCTACCGTGGCGGCGCACGCGCGACCCGTGGGCGATCTGGGTCAGCGAGATCATGCTGCAACAGACGCGCGTCGAGGCGGTGCGGGCGCCATACGAGCGCTTTCTCGCGCGCTTCCCGACGCCGGCGAGCTTTGCGGCGGCGAGCGACGACGAGCTGCTCGTGGCGTGGCGTGGGCTCGGCTACTACCGCCGTGCCCGTCTGCTGCGCGACGGCGCGCGCGCGGTCGTCGCGGCCCACGATGGCGCGGTGCCGGCGGATGCCGCGGCGCTCGCAGAGCTGCCAGGCGTCGGCGCGTACACGAGCGCCGCCGTGGCCTCGATCGCGTTTGGCCTGGTCGCAGTCGCGGTCGACGGCAACGTCGAACGCGTGGTCGCCCGCCACCGCGGCGTGCGCGAACGGGTCGACGCCGCGCCGGGCCGGCGGGCCGTGCGCGCCCAGGCGGAGGCGTGGCTCGACGCCGCGCAGCCGGGCGACTTCAACCAGGCGATGATGGAACTCGGCGCCACGGTCTGCGCGCCGACCTCGCCACGCTGCGGCGATTGCCCGGTGGCCGCCGACTGCGTCGCGCGCGCCGAAGGGCTCGCGGCCGAGTTGCCGCGCAAGAAGCCGCCGCCCGCCCCTATCGACGTCGCCGCGCGTGCGGCGCTGGTCGTCGGGCCGCAGGGTGCGCTCGGCTGCCGCATCGCCGCCGGCCAACCCAACGCCGGCCAGATCGAGCTGCCGGGGCCGGGCGTGCTGGTCAGCGTCGACGCCGACGGCCTCGCCGACGTCGTGCGCGAGCGCTTCGGCGCGCGGTTGCGCCTGGGCGGCGTAGTGGCCACCGTCAAGCATGCGATCACCTGCCATCGCATCACGCTGCGAGCGCATGCGGCGACGGCTTCAGGGATCGGCTCGCTGCAGTGGCATCCGCTGCGTGACGACACGCCGTGGACGACGCCGTCGCGCAAGGTCTTCCGGCAGGCGCTCGGCGACGACGGCGCGCTGCGTGCGTGACCCGCGGCGGCCGTTCGCTATCGTGGCCGGCTTCCAGAACGCATCCGCAGAAGCAGAACGAGGCAAAGCATGGGTCTGATGTCCGGCAAGAACGTCGTCGTCTTCGGCGTCGCCAACAAGCGCTCCATCGCGTGGGGCATCGTGCAGGCGCTGCACCGCGAAGGCGCGCGCATCGCGCTCAACTACCAGAACGACCGCATGGAGGAGCCGGTGCGCAAGCTCGCCGCCGAGCTGCCGGCCGACACGTTCCTGGCCCCGTGCGACGTCACGGTGCCCGGCGACATCGACCGCTACTTCGACCGGCTCGGCAAGGAGTTTGGCCAGCTCGACGGCCTCGTGCACTCGATCGCCTTCGCCAAGCGCGAGGAGCTCGGCGGCCACTTCGCCGACACGTCGTGGGAGGGCTATTCGCTGGCGCAGCAGGTCAGCGCGTGGTCGCTGATCGGCCTCGTCAAGGGCGCGTTGCCGCTGATGGCGGGCCGCGAGGCGTCCGTCGTGTGCCTCAGCTACTACGGCGCCGAGAAGGTCGTGAACAACTACAACGTCATGGGCGTCGCCAAGGCGGCGCTCGAGTCGAGCACGCGCTACCTCGCCGCCGACATCGGCCAGCGTGGGGTGCGCGTCAACGCGATCTCCGCCGGTCCGATCAAGACGGTCTCCGCGATGGGCGTGTCGGACTTCGGCTCGCTGCTCGACACGATGGCGCAGAAGGCGCCGCTGCGGCGCAACGTCGACCAGGGCGACGTCGGCAACACGGCCGCGTTCCTGCTGTCGGACATGGCGCGCGGCATCACCGGCCAGACGATCTACGTCGACGCCGGCTACAGCATCCTCGGCGCGTGAGCGCGCCGCCTGCGCGCCCGCTCAGGGCTGCGCCAACCGCGCCTGGACGCGCTTGCGCTCATCGTTCGTCAACGTCGTCGCCGTCGCGTCGGTCGCGAGTGCGCGCTGCAGCAGCGACTTCGCCGTCGCTCCGTCGCCCGCCTCGTCGGCCAGCGCCGCGCGGTGCAGCAGCGACGGCACGTGCGCGGGCGCGCGCGCCAGCGCTTCGTCGAACGCAGCGGCGGCGCCGATGGGGTCCTTGCCCCGCTCCATGGCGACACCGAGAAGCCACCAAGGCTCGGGATCGGCGGCGATGAGCGCGGTAAGCGCGCGTGCCGTGGCGTTGGCGGCGTCGAGCGCTTCCGTGCGCTCGCCGTCGACGCCACGCGCGCCGGCGAGGTCGGCGGCGCGCAGGAATGCGGTCGCGACCGCCTTGCCGGCCGCCGCGTCGTTGGGCCGCAGTTCGAAGGCGCGGCCGAATGCGCGTGCGGCGGCCTCCGCCTGCCGTTGCGCCACCAGCCTTGACGTCGGCGACTGGTCGTTGGTCGTCGCCGCGATGGTCAGCAGCGCCGAGCCGAGCCGGTACTGCTGGTCGGCGTCGTCGGGCCGCAGCGCCACGTAGGCCTGCAGGTGAGGCAGCGCCGCGCGTTCCTCGCCGAGCTCGAATCGGCATGCCGCGGCGAGGGCGAAGAGGTCCGCGCGATCAACCGTGTTGGCCACGGCGTCCGCCTTGTCGAGGCGCGCGATCGCGCGCTCTGCTACCTCGGCGGCGGCGGTCAGGTGGTCCACGTCGGCAAGGAAGATGGCCAGCGACAGGCCGGCGAACGCGTCGTTCGGCACCGCCGCGACGGCTTGACGCAGCGCCGCTTCCGCAGCGTGGACGTCGCGCAGCGCCGGCGGCTTCGCCTGCAGTTGCGCGAATCGCCACTGCAGCATGGCGCGCAGCGCGAGCGCGCGGCCGCAGCGGGGATCGCGGGCGAGCGCCGAATCGGCCAGCTGCCGGGCGGTCGTCCTGCGCGTGGAGCGCCACGCGGCGACCGCGGCCTCGGCGTCGACGAGCGCTGCGGCACGGTCGGCCGGGTTCGCGGCGGCGGGCGGCAGGTCGTCGACACTGGCGGCATCGGGATCGACCGAGGCCCCCGCGCAGGCGGCAGCGAGCAGCAGTGGCGTCAGTAGCCAACGGCGATCGGGCATCGCCGCATCATCGTCTGGCTTGGGTCGCGGGCCAAGCTACGCTTGTCGCTTCCCGCACCTGCATGGCCGACGATCCCCAGAAGCGCGCCGCCGAACTCTTGCCCAAGGTCGAGACGCTGCGCGCCCAGCTGCGCACGCAGGTGATCGGCCAGGAGGCGCTGATCGACGATCTGCTGGTGGCGCTGCTCGCCGGCGGCCACGTGCTGCTCGAGGGCCTGCCGGGCCTCGGCAAGACGCTGCTGGTGCGGTCGCTGGCGCGCGGCCTGGGCCTCGACTTCGCGCGCATTCAGTTCACGCCGGACCTGATGCCGAGCGACGTGACCGGCACGCAGGTCGTCGACGAGGACGGCGGTAGTCGGCGCTTCCGCTTCCAGCCCGGACCGGTGTTCGCTGGCTTGGTGCTGGCCGACGAGATCAACCGCGCCACGCCGAAGACGCAATCGGCGATGCTGGAGGCGATGCAGGAGCGTTCGGTGACCGTCGGCGGCGTCACCCACGCGCTGCCGCAGCCGTTCCACGTCGTCGCGACGCAGAACCCCGTCGAACTCGAGGGCACCTTCCCGCTGCCGGAGGCGCAGCTCGACCGCTTCCTGTTCCGGCTCGACGTGCGCACACCATCGGCCGAAGCGATGGCGGCGATCCTCGCGGCGACGACGAGCGCCCCGGCTGCGGCCGAGGTTTCGCGCATGGCGTCGGCCGATCTCGGCGCCCTGCAGGCGCTCGTGCGCGACGTGCTGTGCGGCAGCCACTTGCTGAAGTTCGTCGCCGAACTCGTGCTCGCCACGCACCCCGATCGCGCCGCGGCCGGCGAGCGCACGCGGCGTTTCGTCCGCTACGGCGCGAGCGCGCGCGCTGGCCAGGCGATCGTGCTCGGCGCCAAGGCGCGCGCGCTCCTCGCCGGCCGGCCGGCGGTGGTTCGCGCTGACGTCGACACGTGCCTGCAGCAGGCCCTCGGCCATCGCGTGCTGCTCAACTTCGAGGCCGAGGCCGAAGGCGTGCGCGTCGCCGACCTGATCGCCGATTGGCGCGTCGCCGCCGAGCGGCGCGGTTGACCGCAAGAGCCGCGATCGCGCGGCGCCAGCCTGGGCCGTTTTGGCGCATGTGCCGGCGCGTACCGCGAAAGCGCGCGCAAAAGCGCACTCGCTGGGAAAGTTTTGCGCTCTCCGACGTTTACGTGACCGCATGGGACGAGTGGTCCCGGCCGCGCGGCGCTGGCAACCGCAAGGAAGCTGGCGCTTCGAGAGGGCAAAATTGCGTGGCCGGGGCACCGTGGCCGGCGATTCTGGGAGAGAATCGCCGGCCACTCTTTTTTCGGCCGCGCCTCGCTGCGTGCGCGCCGATTCGGCGTCGCTCAGGCTGCGACCGCAAGCCGCCTCTGGCGCAGCAGGCTCGCAGATCCCACCATGCGGCTCGATGACCGCTTCCGGTGACCAGGACTTCCTGCGGCGCGCTGACGAGTGCTTCCAGCGGCTGCTGGCGGCACTTGATCGCTTCGACCCTGACGAGGTCGAGGCCGACCTGTCCGGAGGCGTGCTCAAGATCGTGTTTGCGGACAAGCGAAATTGCATCCTGAACCGGCAGGCCGCCGCCAACCAGCTCTGGCTCGCCGAGGGAGCCCAGGCGTGGCACTTCGCCTTGGATGCCAACGGGCAGTGGGTCGACACCAAGGGCCGCGGCGCTTTGCCGGATGTGCTCGGCGAGGTGCTGACGCGGCGCCTCGGGCGCCCCGTCCGCGTCTGACGCCGGCCGCTGGTCAGGCGTAGGCGCTGAGGCTGCCGTCGTTGGTCGGCAGCAGCAGGCGGAACGTCGTGCCCTGGCCGACTTCGCTGTCGACCGCGATCTCGCCGCGGCAACTGCGCACGAAGCGCGCGACGGCGGTGAGCCCCAGTCCGGTGCCCTGGCCTGCCGGCTTTGTCGTGAAGTACGGGTCGAAAATGCGGCGCCGCACGTCTGCCGGCATGCCGCAGCCGGTGTCGCCGACCTCGATCACGACGGCCCCCGCCGTGCGGCGGCAGCGAACGGTGATCGTGCCTTCGCCGGTGATCGCCTGGCGCGCGTTGATCGCGAGGTTCCAGAGCGCGTGCTGCAGCGCCTGCGGGTCGAGCGTCGCGCGCGCCGGACCCGGGCCAATGTCGCCCGCGAGCCGGATGTTGCTCGGCATCACGTGCGCTGCGTGATCCAGGAAGCGACGGACCGCGTCAGCGACGTCGATCTCCGCGACTGCGCCGTCGTCCGGGTGCGACAAGCGCATCAGTTGGTCGAGCAGCGGCTTCGCCTGCTCGACGGCTTGTTCGATCATCTCGAGCCGTCGCCGGCACTCATCGTCACTGGCGATTGCGCCGAGCGTGACGTGACCCATCAGCACCTGGAAGGTGTTGCGCAGTTGGTGGCAAACCATGCCAGCGAGCGCGCCGACGGTATCGACGCGCAGCGCATGGCGGAGCAGCTTCTCGCGCCGGCGAAGAGCATGCGTCGATTCGAGCGCGTCGCGCCGTTCGGCCTGCGCCGTCAACAGCGCGACGTAGAGCAACCGATTCGTGATCGCGCCGACCAAGGCCAGCGCGAGCGCGCCGGCGGCCAGCACGAGCGAGTGCGAGACGAACAATGGCTCAGCTGCGGTGAGCGCCGGCGGAATCGGCGCGAAACGGCCGGCGAGCAGCAACGTCGCAGCAACGGCGACGGCCAGCAGCAGTCCGGGCGCGACGCCGAGCGTGAGGCCGGCGAGAGCGGCGATCGCGGGCTGCGCATACCACGCGGCGTCAATCATCCCGCGCGGCCAACTGGCGAGCGCGGCGAGCAGCGCGCACGCGAACAGCAGCAACGTCGCGGCGCGCTGCACGTGCTCGCGCCGACGCATCCACCACGCCAGCAGAAACCACGGCATCGCAGCGAGCGTCGGACAGGCGCCGGAGAGCGGCGCGGCTGGCGACCAGAAGCCGTCGGGCGCGAAGGCAAGCGAGGCGAGCGCACCGGCGCCGCACGCGGCGGCGCCGACGAGCGCGAAGCCGTCGATCCACGACCGGAGACGCGCGACAACGGGCAAGCGCGTGCTCGCCAGGAAGGCGAGCAACGACCGCTCCGAGAACTCGATGGGCACCCTCACGCTGACGGGATGCTACTCCGGCGCGAGCTTCCGTTCACGGCGCCAGGGCGGCCTCGGGCGGCGCCTCAGCGACGATCGTCGCTGCGCCGAATGGATGCGCGAAGCGCAGTCGCCAGCTGTGCAGCATGACCCTAGAGAAGCGTTCGTCGCCGCGGGGGCGGAAGCCGTACTTGCGGTCGCCTGCCAGCGGGCAACCGAGCGCGGCGAGGTGCGCGCGGATCTGGTTGCGGCGGCCCGTCTCCAGTTGGCAGCGCAGCAGCGTGCAGCGGCCGCGGCGCGCGATGGTCTCGTAGTGCGTTACCGCGCGCTGGCCGCCGCGCGCGGCCACCCGCACGACGCCGTCGTCGCCCTCGACGAGCTGCGACTCGACGCGACCGGTCGGCGGCGATGGCGCGGCCGACGCGAGCGCCAGGTACTCACGCGTCACCTCGTGGCGGCGGAAGAGTTCTTCCATCGCCACGCGCGCCTCGTCGTCGAGGGCGAAGACCATGGCGCCGGTGGTGTCTTCGTCGAGCCGGTGCACGGCCAGCACGCGCTTGCCAAACTCGCGGGTCAACCGGTCGACAAACGTCTCGCCGCGGCGCCCTGGCGCCGGCACCACGAGTGTGCCAGCCGGCTTGTCGACGACCACCAGGCGGTCGTCGCGGTAGAGGATCGGCACGCCGGCCATCCGCTGCAGGATAGCAGCGGCGCCGCGGCGATCAGCGCAGCGGCAGCTGGTACTGCTGGATCTTGCGGTACAGGGTCGCGCGACCGATGCCGAGCAACTGCGCGGCGCGGCGAACCTGGCCCTTCGTTGCGCGCAGGGCGCGCGCCAGCAAGCGGCGCTCTTCCAGCTCGAACGGCAGGACGTCGGCCTCGGTGAGTTCGGTCTCGGCGCGCGGCGCCGTGGTCGCAGTCGCGTGGTTTGCTGTCGCGTTTGGCGTCGAGGTCGTCGCGGGCGTCGTCGACAGGTGCTCGCGCTGGATCACGCTGCCGTTGCTCAGAAGCGCGGCGCGCTGCACCGTCGCCTGCAATTGGGTGACGTTGCCAGACCACGTCGTCGTCATCAGGTGCGCGATGGCGTCGGTCGTCAGCGCGCGCTTGCCGACGGTGGTCGCGTCGAGCGCCGCCTGGGCCAGCAGGCCGATGTCGTCCAGCCGTTCGTGCAGGCCAGGCACCTGGATCGGCAGGGCGTGCAGGCGCAGGCACAAGTCCTCGCGGAACGCGCCGCGGGGAATCAGGTCGGTCAGGTGGGCGGCCGTGGTGGCGACGATGCGCGGCGCGGTCGCGGCGGTGGCTGGCGCGCGCTCCTTGAGGTGCTTCACCAGCAACGCCTGCGCGGCGGCGGGCAGCTTCTCGACGTCCTCGATGATGATCGTCGAGTTGCGCGCCTGCTCCAGTGCGGCGACGAGCGTCTCGGTCGTCGTGCCGGCGGCGTTCAGTGTCGTCAACGGGTTGGTCGCGCGCCGGCTCTTGGCGTGGACCATGCGGGCGACGAGCGACTTGCCAGAGCCGGTCGGGCCATGAACGAGCGTCGTCAGGTCGCAGTCCGCGGCCCGGCTGATCGCGCCCTGCAGGCGACGCATGACCGGCGTCACACCGACCAGCGCTGAACCCGTGTGCAAGCCCTGCAGCAGCGACTCGAGGTCTTCGCAGCGCTTTGCCGTCTCCGCGAGCGCCACGGCGAGCGACAGGATCGCATCAAGGCCCGACTCGATCGCCTCGGCGGTGAACGTGCGCTCCGCCGGCGTGCCCTCGCCATTGCCGACGAAAAGCACCGGGCAGCCCATCGTGGTCGCCTGCGCGGTGGCGGTCGCGGCGTCGCACAGGATCAGGTCGAACGCGGCCTCGCCGGCGGTGCTGAGATCCTGCCAGGTCTCGCACTCGAAGAGTTCGTGCCCATCGCGCGTAAGCGCGGTGGCCAGCGCCGAGCCGTGGTCCTTGGTGAGCAAGGCGACGCGCGCCCTGCCGGTCGTCCCGAGTTTCCCCGCGTGTGCCGTGTTCATGCCGTTCCGCAACGGCATCGGCATTCCGGGACTCGGCCATGAAGTCCGTGTGGCACCGACGTTTGCGCCTGGACGCCGGGGGGCCGGCCGGGGCCGCGGTGCGGCCGGCGGCATCGGCGCATCCGCACTTCAGCTGCCCAGCAGCTTGCGGGCGAGTTCTTCCAGGTCGACCTGCGAGACTTGCTCGCGGGTGATCGGCTCCATCATGCGGAATTTGCGGTACTCGTCGATGCTGGCGAGTTCGACGTAGTCGCGCGCCGACATCGCGGCCTTGCCCTCGGCCTTCGCGGACGACGGCGTCGGGGCCGCGGCCTTGTCAAGCGTCTGCTTGGCGCGGGTGCAGATCGCGAGGGTGTTTTCGAGGCTGCCGCGGATCTTCAGCAGGCGTTCCTCGTTGGCGCCGGGAACGTCGAGGCCCTTGGTGATCTTGCCGATCGCGACTTCGAGCACGGTGATCAGGCAATTCAGCTTGGTCGCGAGTCGGGAGCGGTACTCCAGCGAACTCAGCATGTCCGGCAACTTGGGGGCGTTGTCGTTCGAGTCGTTCATGGGTCGGTCAGGAACGCAGGAGCACGCGGAGTGCCAAGTGGCGGCGGCGCGCGAGCGTCCGATGGCGCGGCCGGATCGCGACAGGAGATCCTGATCAGGACAAGAGACCGTCGCAATGGCGCGACGGCAGGCGTCGCATGGCCGCGACGAGGTCGCCGCCGTGCGACAGGCGTCAGTTGTCCGAGAGCGCCTGCAGGTAGACGTCCTTGGCGAGGTCGTCGAGGCGCCGCAGCGAGCCGCGCCCAGCGACCTGGAACGAAACGCCGCCTTCCCAGAAGACCAGGGCGGACATCGCCGCGTCGCGGAAGCGGCCGATCACGGTGCTGCCAGCGACCTTGCCGGGCAGCGCGGCAAAGGCGTCCGGCGTGCCTGGCGACTGCGTCACGACGAACTGATCGATGCCGTCGGTGTACGTCAGCGTCATCGTCCAGGAGCCATTCAGCGGGTCGTTCTGCACCTCGACTTGGTCGAGGCGGTACTCGCTCGTTGCCGTCAACGCGGGCTCGACGAGTCCGGCGGGATCGCCCATCGCGGTCTTGCCGGCGGCGAAGTCGGCGACTGTCGTCGCGGTCGATGCATACGGCGTGAACCCGCCGACCGAGTCGACGAAGCTGACGGCCTCGACCTCGGACAGCAGGGTGAGGTTCGAGTCGAACTCGGCGGCGTAGAGGTTGACGGCCGTCGCGTCGTCGATCTCGACGAGCCAGATCGATTTGTCTACTGACGTCGGGAACACCACCAGGCGGCGGGCCGAGCGGCCAACGCGCGTGACGGCGCCGAAGTCGTGCATTGTGTAGTTGGCGTTCGCCACGGTCAGATTGCGCACCCGGAAGCTGCCGTGGCCGAAGAACCGCGCGGCGTGGCGGGCATAGGCCTGCTGCCACTTCAGGTGCAGCGGCGAACCGGTCGGCTCGCCTTCGACGCCCAGGAACGTCAGCGCGAACGACGGCTTGGCAGTGCCGTTGGCGGCGACCTCGAGGCGCTCGCGAACGCTGGTCACCGACGCGGCGACGCCGGCGGCGGCCGGCGTCACGAAGCGGCGGATCTGGACCACCGTGTAGTCCTGGCTGCGCTGCGCCTGATCGAGCGTCTGCAGCGTCGCCGTCGGGGCGAACTCGTCGGCCTGCGCCACCGCAACGGTGATCGGCGCCAGCGCCGCGGCAACCACGAGGGTCAGCGCGCACAGGGCTCGATGGGCCACGGAGTTGCAGACGAGGCGCATGAGGTTGGCGATGTTATCGGTTGCGGCGAAGAGAGAAAGTAGGTGCGGCTCAGCGGTTGGCGCCGCGGCGGATGACGGTGAAGTCGCCGGCCGGGGCGGAGATGAGGTCGGCGAAGACGATCTTCGGCGTGGCGACGCGGTCAACGTCGGGGCCGAGCACGAGGAACAGCGCTGCAGCGGCAGCGCCGGCGAGGCTCACCCACACGGTGATACGTATGCGCGCGGCGCGGCGGATGGCGATGTCGTGGATGACGGCGCGCCGGACACCCTGCCAGCGGACCTCCCCGGGCGACGCGGGCGGCGTCGCCAGTGTGCAGGCGAGTTGGTCATCGAGCACGGCCTGCAGCGGCGCGGCCGGCGCCTCGACCGGGCCGGCGATGTGCGGGGCCAGCGTGCTGGCAGCCTCGACGCCGGCGACGATGCGCTCCTGGATGCCGGCGAGGAACTCGCGCGTAGCGAGCGCAGCGGGCGGCGTCGGCGTCCGGCGCAAGGCGCCGATCAGGCGTTGGCGCCGCGCCAGCGCCGCTGCGCAGGCTGCGCACGCGCGCGCATGCGGCGCTTCGCCGGCGTCCTTGGCGTTCGCTTCGGGCGACGCGAGGAAGGCGCGGCACGCCGCCGGCGTGCCATGGACAGGATCGCGCGGGTGGCTCATCCGACGTCTCCCGTGGCCGCGCGGTCGGCAAGGCCGTGCTCGAGGTGTGGGAAGCGATTGCGCACGACGGCTTCGAGAGCGAGATGCGCGCGGGCGAGGCGCGACTTGACGGTGCCGAGCGACAGGCCGAGCGTGGTCGCGAGCTCGTCGTACGACATGTCTTCGAGGTAGCGCAGGGCGAGGATGGCGCGCAGCTTGGGACTCAGCAGCGAGATCGCCTGTTGCACCTGGCAGCCGAGCTCGACGGCTAGCGCTTGCGACTCCGGCGATGGCGATTCGTCGACGGCATCGACACCCTCGATGCTCAGCGCGCGCACGCGGATGCCGCCATCGCGCTTGCGGCGATGGTCGATGCTGCAGTTCACGACGATGCGGAATAGCCAGGTGCTGAACAGCGAGACGCCGCGGAAGGCGTGCAGCTTGCGGAACAGCAGCGCGAAGCTCTCCTGCACGACGTCCATCGCGTCGACGGCGTTGCCGACGACGCGGAAGGCGACGGCGTAGACGCGTTCGCGATAGCGGGCGAAGAGCATCTCGAAGGCCGCCTCGAAGCCCTCAGCGCCCGGTTCGCGGCACGCGGCCACGAGTTCGGCGTCAGGATCGCGCAGCAGTTCCATGGGCTTCAGACGGGGCGCATTGCGCCCCAGGTTCCATGGAAAGAGGCCGCTACCGGGAATATGTGCATCAAAGTGCACGCCGGACCGAACGTGGCGGGTCGTGGCACGCGAGGCGAGGGGCGACCGCTAGCGGCGTGCGGCACGGCGGGGGCCACGGGCGGTCAGTGGGGGGCGCCCAGCGTGCTAGACCCGCCCGGTACCGTGATCACCCAACCAATCGACTGCGCGCAGTTGGTCAGCACGCATTCGAGCTCGTTGCAGTCCTCGCAGTCCGCATCGACGACGCTGTAGAGGATGCCGGTCGGGCTGACCCCGATCTCTTGCAGTTCGAGCACGCAGACGCGGTTGGACGTTGTGCCGACCGGGTTGGCCGGAGCGGCGAGGCTCTGCACGGCGTAACCGTTGTCGCGGAAGCGCGTCAGCGTCACCAGCGTGCCTTGCGCGGCGATGATCGTCGCGCCGCTGCACACGGGGCGGCCGCCGATCACTACTTCGGCGCGCACGCTGCACTGCGCGATCGCCTGCAGCAGCGAAGCGCCGAGGAACGGCGCCGAATAGCGCAGCCACTGGCCTTCGCTGCCGCCGTCGCGCTGCGCGCAGTCGGCCCCAGGCAATGCGAAGGCATCGAATGGCAGTTGCGCGCCGGGCAAGAACGGCACTTCCAGCCACGCTTGGAAGCCGCTCACCGTCGCTGCCGACTCGGCGCGACGGAGGAACACGTGTAGCCACGTTGCATCGCTCGCGGCGCCGGGTTGCGGGCCCGTCACGACGATGCGCATTTCGTGGTCAAGTGGCAGCGCCGCGTTCGCCTGGCGCGGCAGTCCGCGCTGCACGAACTCGACGAAGTCGCCGATCGCGTCGCCGTCCGTGTCGGCGTTGGCCGCGCTCGACAGCGCGAGCCATTCGACGCTGTCCGGCAGGAAGTCGTCGTCGGTGTCGGTCAGCGCCTCGCCGCCAGTCGCTTGCACTTCGCGCGCTTCGCCGGGCCACGCGAGCGTGGCGGCGGCGAGTAGCGTCGCCAGTGGGAGTGCGATGCGGATCGACATACGGGGGTCTGCGCTCTCCCACTAGATCCGGCGCGCCGCGAAGTTGCGCGTGGGAGTAAAGCGAATTGAACCAGGAATCCGCGAGTTGGCAACCGCCCCCGCGGCGGGGACGGCGATCCGTACGACCGCGTTGGGGCCTTTCTGCCGCCGTTGTGTTCGCCCGGCTGCCTGAGTAAGACGGGCGGCGAGCGCGCCCGTAGCTCAGCTGGATAGAGCGGCGGTCTCCGAAGCCGCAGGTCAGAGGTTCGAATCCTCTCGGGCGCGCCAATTTTACACAAACCGCGCGCGGTCTAAGGCCCGGGGGCGCCCGCCGACGGGCGCACCGGACCCAGGCAGCATCGCCTTGGCGACCCTCGAGTACTGCTTGGATGTTCGCCGGCCCGCAACACGCGAGATCGGCGTCGAGTTGGCCTTCACCCCCAGCGCGGTGCCGGCCGCCGTTCCAGCGCCCGGGGCATGCGACCTGTTCCTGCCCACATGGACGCCGGGCAGCTACCTGATCCGCGAGTACAGCCGCCATCTGTCCCGGCTGACTGCCCGCGACGCCGCCACGGGGTCACCGTTGCCGATCGGCAAGTTGGCCAAGAACCGGTTCCGGGTCAGCGGATGGTCGCCTGGTCAGCGCGTCGTCGTGGCGTGGACGGTGTACGCGCACGAACTCAGCGTCCGCACCGCCGACCTCACGCATGAGCACGCGTACTGGAATCACGCCTGCCTGCTGCTTTGGCCGGTCGGCGCCCGCGGCGCGGCGGCGAGCCTGCGCATTGAGCATCCGCCGGAATGGGAGGTGGCGTGTGCGTTGCCGCGCGCCGCCACCGCGCCCGGCGCGACGACCCTGCTCGCCGGCGACCTCGACGCCGCGATGGACGCGCCGGCGCTCGTCGCCCCGCTGCCGCAGCGTCTGGCATTTGACGTCGAGGGGGTGCCGCACGAGGCCGTGTTCGATGGGCTCGGTCCGGTCGCCGTGCCCGCGCGCCTTGGCGCCGACCTGCGCGCGATCGTCGCGCAGTCGCAGGCGGTGTTCGGCGGGCCGCTGCCGTACGCGAGCTATCTGTTCCAGTGCCTGTTCACGGCCGACGGCCACGGTGGGCTCGAGCATGCGGCGTCGACGACGCTGCTGATGGGTCGCGCGGCGTTGGCGAGCGAGGCCGGCTACCGTGAGTTCGTCTCGCTTGCGGCGCACGAGCACTTCCACGCCTGGAACGTCAAGCGCATGCGCCCGGCTGAGTTCTGGGACTACGACTACGAGCGCGAGAACTGCACCCAGTTCCTCTGGCTCGCAGAAGGCTGGACCGCCTACTACGACGATCTCTTGTGCCTGCGCGCCGGCGTGTTCACGCGCAAGCAGTACCTCGAAGCCGCGGCCAAGAACGTGCAGGGCATGCTCGCCGCTCCGGGTCGCTTCCGCCTGAGCCTGCGCGAGTCGAGCTTCGACGCCTGGATCCGCCTCTATCGGCCCGACGAGAACACGCGTAACTCGTCGCAGAACTACTATGGCAACGGCGCCGTCGCGGCGATGTGCCTCGACCTGTGGATCCGCCGCGCGACCGGCGGCGCCGCGTCGCTCGACGACGTCTTGCGCCGCCTCTACGCCGCGACATTCGGCGCCGGCCGCGGCTACGCGATCGACGACGTGCACGCCGCGCTCGTCGCGGTCGCGGGCGCCGACGCCGTGGCCATGCTCGAAGCGCTCGTCGCCGATTGCTTCGACCCGCCGCTCGCGGACCTGCTCGCGGCCTTCGGGCTCAAGCTCGTCGTCCGCGACGCGGAGCGGCCGTACCTCGGCGTGCACTTCGACGGCGCCGCGATGACCATCGGCTCGGTGTCGCACGGGTCGCCGGCCTACGAGGCGGGTGTCCATCCGGGCGACGAACTGCTCGCGGTCGATTCGCTGCGCGTCGATTCGGGGCGCTGGGCCGAAACCTGGGCGGCGCTCGCCAAGGTCGGCAAACCCGTCGAACTGCTGCTCGCGCGCCGCGGCGTCGTGACGCGCCTCGTTGCCACGCCGCAGGCGTCGCCTGGCACGGCGGCGATTGAGGTCGACGCCGACGCGCCGGCGCCGGCGAAGGCGCTGCTCGCCGCCTGGCTGCCGGAGCCGCCGCCAGCCGTCGCTCCTAAGGCGCCCTGACGCGACCCGCGCCGCGCGTGCGCCAGGTCTCAGCGCCGCGCGTGCGCGCCGTCGCAGAACGGCGCGCTGCCGGTCTTGCCGCACGCGCACCAGGCCACGCGCTGCGGCGTTTCGAACGTCACCTTCAGCGGCGTCACGGTCGGCTCCCCATCGGCGCCGCGGAGCGCGCGATGGGCGCCGTCGCACAGCGGGTAGCGGGCGCTGCGGTCGCAGCGGCACCAGGCGTGCTTGCCGGCGTCACAGTCGGTCACGAACGGGCGATCTGACTTGCGACCCGGCGGTTGCGCGGCGGCTCCGGTCATGGCGCGCCAGGACTCGGGATGGGCGCAGTGCGCATCGGTTCGCTGTGATCAGTGGAAACGGCGGATGACGCCGCGGACGACGCCGCGCAGTTGCACGCGCGAGGTGAAGATCGGCTCCATCGCCGCGTTGGCCGGTTGCAACCGGATCATGCCGTTGGGTTCGCGGTAGAAACGCTTCAAGGTGGCGATCTCGTCTTCGAGGATCGCGACGACGATGTCGCCGTCCTTCGCCGTCTCGCGCCGTTCGACGACCACGAGGTCGCCGTTGTCGATGTGGTCTTCGATCATCGACTTGCCGCGCACGCGCAGCATGTACATGTTGTCGCCGGTCGGCACGAGGTCGGTCAGGAGGACGTCTTCGCGGTCCTCGATCGCCTCGATCGGGCTGCCGGCGGCGATGCGGCCGACGAGCGGCAACGTCGGCGCGTTGCTGGCGACCAGCGCCGGCTCGACGGCGTCCGGGTCGTGCAGGATCGCGACGGCGCGCGCCTTGGCGCGGTCGCGGTGGATCGCGCCCTTCTTCGTCAGCTGGTTGAGGTGCTCGTGGATGGTGATCTTGCTGACGCCGAGCGCCTGCGCCGCCTCGTCGAGGGTTGGCGCGATGCCCTTCTCGCGCCGGTAGTCGCGGAAGTACCGCAGGACGCGAATCTGCTTTTCCGTAAGCATCAGCTTCATGGTGGATTCCAGTTCGAGCTTCGTTCGGAAGGAGTGGGTTCGGTTGGCGCCCGGAAGGCGCGCGAGCTTACCCGAACAGGGCTAGAACCATAAAGAACGCCATCATCGCCACCGTGCCGGCGAACTCGAGGATCTCGCGGGCGCTCATCGGCGTGTCGGCGGCTACAGCGGCCTCGCACGCAGCGTTTCCCAGGCTGGTCGCCCTGCGGTCGGTCGGCGGCAGCACAGCCCGACGCATGGCAACGACGCCGCGCTGGGCGGTCTGACGGGTCTGGCGGGCAAGAAGGGGGCTCAGGTTTGTACGGGTAAAGTTCATGGGCGGTGTCCGGGCTTGGGTGGCTGCAAGTTAGGGAAAAGTTTGCACCTGTCAACCGATATTCGTGAAAAGTTAGGTCCGGCGACCGGGGGGGTGGCCCGGCGCCTGGGCGCAGGTCGAAATCTTGTTCCCGCCGCGCGATTGGCGATCCCGCATGCGCCGCCGCATCGTCGAATCCCGCCGAATGAAGCGCCCGACGGACAACCTGCGGTCGGACCACGCCCTGGTGGCCCGCGGCCTCGGCGCGCTCGGCGCCATCGCCGCACAGGTGCGCGCCGGCGGCACGCTGCCCGCGGCGGACTCGGCGCTGTTGATCCGCTTCCTGCGCGAGTTCGTGATCGCCGTGCATCTGCGCAAGGAAGCCGACCTGGTCTGTCCGGCGGCAGCGATGCACGGCAGCGACAAACTCGCCGCCGAAGTGGGCGAGGTGTTCCGACTGCACGACGAGGTCGCCGAACTGGTTCACTCGCTCGTGCTCTTCTGGGAGCCGATCGACGACCTCGGCGACGACGAACGACGGGGCTTCGCCGACACCGTCGACGCCGTGTGTGGGCGCTTGCGCCGGCTCGCCGAGCGGGAGGAGCTCGCGTTGTTCCCGCTCTGCGACGCCGAGGTGCCCGCCGACGACCAACTCGATTGGCTCGCGCGCTTCGAGGCGCTCGAGCGCGAACGCACTTCGCGCGCGGAGTGGGCGCGGCGTCTCGAGCCAGCGCTCGCCCGCTGGGCGCGATGAGCGCCCGAGAAGAATTCGTGCGTCCGGCTCAGCGCCCGAGCATGGCGTAGGCGGCAAGCGGGCCGCACAGGACGCAGGCGCGCTGCTGATCGGCCGCCGCCGCGGCCTTGCCGGATCATGAGCGGATGAAGGCGACCAGCGACCCCACGGTGCGCTGGAAGAGGGAGTCGCGGGCGGCTGGATCGCCCCGGCGATCACAGCGGCGGCGCCGCGATCGGACGAGGTGATCGGCGGCGGCGGTCTTGCGTCAGAGTATAACGGCGAGCCATGGCGCTCGACGTCCTGCACGTGATCCACCAGTTCCTGCCGCATCACCGCGGCGGATCGGAGACCTACGTGCTCGACGTTGCGAAGCGTCAGCAACGGATCGGCCTCGCCGTCGAGGTGCTGTCGGGCAGTCACGAGTGGCGACCGCAGGTCGAAGTGGTCCGCGAAGACGTCGAAGGCTTGGTAGTCCACCGGCTGCACCGCAACGACCAGTACTTCGACCACCACGCCAAGATGTGGCACCCCGAGGTCGAGCGGCGCTTCGAGGCGCTGCTGCGCGAGCGGCGCCCAGGCATCGTGCACGTGCATCAGTGGTTGCGCCTGACCTGCAACCTCGTCGAGGTCTGCGCCCGCGTCGGCGTGCCCGCCGTCGTCACGCTGCACGACTACTACTCCAGCTGCCCGCGCGCCTTCCGCCGCCGCGTCGGCGACGAGGCCTGCCGCCGCCCGCTGTCGGCCGACAGCTGCCGCGACTGCGTGCCGAAGTACGGCTACGAGCCGAAGCTCGAGATCGACGCCGGCATCGAGTTGTTCCGTGACCACTTCCGCGCCGAACTCGCGCATGCGGCTGCCGTGCTCGTCGCCGTCGACAGCACGGCCGAACTGCTCGCGGCGACGACCGGTGTGCCGCGCGCGCGCTACGCGACGCTGCCGCTCGGCTACCAACCGCGCTTCCGCGGCATGACGCCGCTCGCCGCGCCGTCGGCCGACCGACCGATACGCTTCGCCTTCTGGGGCGGCGTCGGACGCCACAAGGGCGTCGACGTGCTGTTGCGCGCGCTCCGCCGCCTGCACGCGGCCCGACCCGGGCGTGCCGAACTGCACGTGCTCGGCGGCGTCGAGTCGCCGGAGCTCGCCGCGGAGTTGCGTGTGCTCGCCGAAGGGCTGCCGGTGACGATGCACGGCCGCTTCGAGGCCGCGCAGTTGCACGCCGTCGCGCCGCACGTCGGCGTTTTCCCGAGCACCTGCATCGAGACCTACGGCCTCGTGCTCGACGAGTGCTTCGAGTTGGGCCTGCCGTGCGTCACCAGCGATCTTGGCGCGCTGCCCGAGCGCGCCGGCGGCGCCGGCCTGCGGACGCGCGCCGGCGATGACGCCGATCTCGCAGCCGCGCTGCAGCGCTTCGTCGACGAGCCGGCGCTCTGGGCGCAACTGTGCGCGCGGCGGCCCGCGGCCTCGGCGAGCCTCGAAGCGCACGTCGAGGCATTGTCGCGTATCTACGCGCGCGCGCGCGCATCGCCGCCGCAGCCGCCGTTCTGCCCGCCGGTCGGACCCGACCGCCGCATCGACTTCCTGATGCTGCAGCGCGAAACGGCGTTGTCGCGCGCCATGCCGCAGCACGGTCCGCGCTGACGCGCATGGCGGCCGCGGCACAGCGGGGCGACGGCGACGGCGATGGCCGGCGCACGACGGCCACGACCGCCGCCGAGCAGGACGCGCCCGACTCGGCGTGGAACCGCGCCGCGATGGCCGTCGCGCACGGCGACCCGCTGTGTTGCCGCACCGAGTGGCAGCTGTCGGCGTGGGAGACGATGCACCGCGACTTCGTGCCCGAGATCACGCTCGGCGACGGCGCAGCGCTCGCCTTTGCCTGGGCGCGCAGCGACCGGGTCGGCCGCATGCTCGTGCCGTTCGAGGCTTCATGGCTGTTTGGCTGCCCGCTGCTCGGTCCCGGCGCCGTCGACCTGCTGGCGCGGCGACTCGATGAACTGCGGCGCGCCGGCGTTCGTCCCGCCGTGCTGGTCGCCGGGCTCGATCCCGACGGCGCCACGCTGCGCGAATTGATCGCGGCGACGGCGGCGAGTCACGAAGCCTTCGCCGACGAGCCGCGCCCGCAGTGCGTGGCCTCGCTCGCCGGCGGCCTGGACGGCTTCCTGGCGCGGCGCTCGGCGTCGTTCCGCCGGCGCGTCCGCCCGGCATGGCGGCGCGCGCGCGAGTTCGGCGTTGCCTTCGAGCGCCGCTGTCCGACCGACGCGCCGGCGGCGCGCGACGTCTACGCGCGCATGTGCGCTGTCGAGGCGCGCAGCTGGAAAGGCATCGGCGACTGCGGCATGACCAGCGGCGCCTCGCTGCCGTTCTACGGTCGGATGCTAGAACGCCTCGCGGTCGGCGGCCTCGCGCGCGTGATCTTCGCGGTCCACGACGGACGCGACGTCGGCTTCATCTTCGGCGGCTGCGTCGACGGCGTGTACCGCGGCCAGCAGTGCAGTTACGACGAAACGTGGGCGGCGCGCTCGCTTGGCAACGTGCTGCAACTCGAGCAGATCGCGTGGCTCGGCGAAGGCGGCGCGCGCCGCTACGACCTCGGCCCGCGGATGCCCTACAAGCTGCGCTGGTCCGAGCGCCAGATCGAGCTGCAGACGCGCGTGCTCGCGCCGCGGTGAGCGCGCCCGCCTCGCGGCTTGGCGGTCACTTCGCCGCCGCCGCGCCGCTGGCTGGCGCGTGCGTCAGATGCCGACGGTCAGCGCGACACCGTTCGACGTCACCAGTCCGAGCGTGTTGGCGCCGGTCGCGAAACCGGCGCTCTGCGCGAACATCTGGAAGCCCATCAGGGCCGGATTGTTCGGGATCGGCATCGAGTAGGTCGCCGCGCCTGCCGCCACGTTGATCGTGTAGAGCGCGGTCGGGGCCGCGTACTGGAAGCAGCCCGGCATGCCGAGCGGAGCGAGGTCGACGCCGGGGTTGATGCCGGTCGTGCTCAGCACCTGGATGCCGACCGCCGCCGCCGCCGTGAAGTTGGTCGTCGTCAGCGTCAGCGTCGAGCCGAGCGTCGGCGTCGTGCCGGTGAGCGCAAGCGGCGCGAGGTTGGTCGTGCTGGTCGAGAAGCCGCCGGGCAGCGTCGCCGTGAGGTCACGGCTGCCGAGGTCCGCGTTCGGAGCCGACGCGGCGAAGCCGACGAGCCAGCCGTTGCCGGCGACGGTCACCGGGCCCCACGCGTAGGTGACGTCGCCGGTGCTGCGGTTGAACTGCAGCTGGAACGTCGCCGGGCTGGTCGTGCCGTAGCTGTAGACGCCGTCCCACGTCACGTACGAGACGTTGCCGACCTGCTCGAACTTGACCTGGCCCGAGCCGGCGACCGCCGGGTTGTAGTCGTGCCAGCAGCCCCAGCGCGCCTGCGCCGAGCCGAGCCAGCTGGTCGCGCTCGGCGTGTACGCCGCGCCGTTGCCCGTCGCCGTGCTCACGAAGCCGTTGGAGCACACCTCCAGCGTCGTCGTCGTGCCTCCGGGGTACGCGAGCGGGCTCGCCAGCGTGACCGACGTCGTCGAGTCGTCGGTCAGCGTCAGCGCCGTCGCGCCCGCCGTCGGCGCGACGTAGCTGCCGGCGGCCGACGCCGTGTAGGTTCCGGCCACGTTGTACGTCAACCGCATGCCCGTCGACGCGAGGTCGAACGCGCCGGCCGGGAACAACTCGTAGAAGGCGCGCGAGCGGCTGTAGCAACCCGTGCCATACGAACTCACGGCGGCCGGCACGGACGTCGGGCCGGTGATGTTCAGGCTGAACGACCCGGTCGCGCCGGCGTAGCCGCCGACGCGGATGTAGTAGGTGCCCGCCGAGACCGGCGTGGTCACGGTCGACTGCAGGCTGCAGACGTCGTCGTTGCAGCCGACGCTGGTGAGCGCCGCGCACGTACCGGAGAAGACCTGGATCGCCGTGTCCCACGTCGCCTGGCCGCACGTGCTGACCGACAGCGTGCCGCCCTGGTAGGCGGTGTAGACGAACCAGACGTCGTTGCCGCCCGAGGCGCACGGCCAGCCCGGCGCCGAGGTGGTGGCCCCGACGGTCGTGTACGGACCCACGACGCCGTTGCCGACGGCGATCGCCGCCGAGCACTCGTTGTTCGCCGGACCGCCGCCGCCACCGCCGCCGGGGATCGGCAGCGAGTGCTGGTTGCACGCCCAGTCGAGGTCCGGCTTGTTCGGCGTGCCGTTGCTCAGGTTGCCGTCGTTGTCGTCGGCGATGTAGACCTGCAGCACGGCGTCCGCCTGGTTGGTCGCGTCGGCGGCGATCGTGCCGACGACGATGTCTTCGGTCAGCGCGATGGCGGCCGGGCGGTTGGCGAACGTCGTCGCGAGCCGTTCGCGCAGCTTCCAGGCGAAACCCATCCACGACTGGCCGGCCTCGTGCACGCCGCAGCCCGAGCACGGGTACTGCGTGGTGTTGTTGGCGCTGCGCAGCGGCACGCCGGCGGTCTGGAAGCCGCTGCCGAGGTTCGGCGTGTCGAGCAGGTAGCAGCCGAGGATGTCGCCCCAGCCCTCGCTCAGGCCGTTGGTTTGCGAGATGCCGCCGTAGCGGTCGTCGAGGCCGTGGCCCCACTCGTGCGCGATGACGGTCGACGCCGCCGTGTTCGAGCAGCCGCCGCCGGCCTGGTAGTAGTTCGTCGTGTTGCTGACGTAGTAGGCGTTGCAGGTCGAGGCGATGTTGACAGTCACGCCGACGTTGTCGGCGGTGGCCAGCTCCGGCGAGTTGCCGAGGATCGAACGGGCCCACTCGTTGACCTTGTCGGTCCAGTACGTGGCTGTGGTGTGCGCCGCTTGGTTGGTTGTCGCCGCCGAGGTCAGCAACTGGATCGTCGTCGCGACGCCGGGATTGACCGTGAACGACCCGCTCGGCGCGTTGGCGCCGCTGATCACGGCGTGGTGGCGGCCGTCGAGCGCGCCGACCGTGATCGACACCGGCGAGGCGATGTTGATGACGAACTGGCCGTTGTTGTCGGTGGTGACGTTGCCGATGCCCGGCACGCTCAACACGAGGCCCGGCAGCGGCGCGTTGACGAGCGCCGAGTAGGCGTCGACGCCGGTGCGCGTCCAGCCCTGCACCGTCACGGTCGTGTTGACCGGCGGCATCGGCGGCATGGGAACCTCGACCGGCGCGGTCGCCGGCAGTTCGAGGCCGCCGACGCGATCGCCCGCTCCGATCGTGCAACCGGCGAAGCCGCACTCGTGCTTGTCGGTCTGGAAGCGCGCGTAGGCGCCGGTCTTGGCGTCGACGTAGTGGCGGCCGATGGGGCCGCTGCCCTGATCGTCGACGTTGCTGATGGCGACCTCCCAGAAGAGGCGCGGTGCCTGCGGCGCGGCCGCGTCGACGTCGGCCCAGATCACGAGGCGCGGGGCGGCGACGGCCGCAGGCTGCGGCGCGCCGGTGGGAGCGCCGACCTGCTGCCATGCGATGGCGAGCGCGGTGTCGGCGTCGAACGCCGGCAGCACGTCGAAGTCCGCGGGGATGCGCCAGGCCTTGGCGCCGAACATCGGCACGCGGCCGACCATGTGGACGCGCACGTCGGCGCGGCCTTCGAGCACCGGAATGCCGCGGAAGAACTGGTCGAACGTGAAGGTCCAGACGCGGCTCATGCGCGCGCCGATGACCTCGCGGAACTCGCTGTCGCCGAGACCGAGCAGTTCGCTGCGCTCGCGCAGCAGCGCGTGGGCATGGCGGCGGGCTTCGTCGAGCGAGTTGACGCGCCAATCGGCGAGTGGCACGCCGCTGCCCCAGATCGCGCCGGGCGAGCCGGTGGCGGCGCACCATTCGACGGACCACTCGCCGCCGACGTCGGCGAGGAACGCCTGCCAGGGCGCGGAGGACAGGAACGCCGACTTCTGCTGCGCTGCCTCCGAGACGTCCTTCTGCGCGGTGGTGGTCGCGCTGAAGGCGAGCGCGGCCGCGAGCGCGGCGGACAATCCGACGAAATGGGATCGTGGCATGCGGTTTTGTGGTGGCGACGGGGGGCGCCGGGACAGCCTGGTCCAGGACAAGGGGAGTATCCCGCAAAGTCGCGTTCACTCGCCGACGCACGGAGGTTTGTTGAAAAAATCGGGGCGGGCGGGGCGGCGGGCGTGCGGCTGGCTGGCCGACTCGGCGCGACCGCCGGTCGCATCGGCGTCAGTCGTCGTCGTCTGCGCCCGACGTGGTCGCCCACTCGGGATACGGCAAGGCACTACCGCGCATCGCGCGCCAAAGGATGCGGTTGAACAGGTCCTCCGGCGCGCGATCCATCTGCGAAAGGTCGAGCCCCGCCGAGGCGATCGCGTCGGCGCGCAGCTGCGGGTCGGCGATCGCCGCCGGGCTCGGGTTCATCTCGTCGAGCGGCACGTTGGCCGGCAGCGCCGCGTACGGCGTGAAGTCCGGCGCTTCCGTGAAGCAGTCGAACATCGGCGTCGCGCTGGCGTCGAACACGTTCATCGGCCGCAGGCCCAGGATCTGCTCGATCGTGCGCAGCACGCTGGTGGTGTTGTACTGCGTCGACACCACCGCGCCGCGGCGCGCGTACGGGCTCGCGACGTAGCAGGTCGTGCGGTAGCCGCTGACGTGGTCCCAGCCGGCCTGCGGGTCGTCCTCGATGGCGAAGACCGCCATGTCCTGCCAGAAGCGCGACTTCGACAGGCCTTCGACGATGCGGCCGAAGGCGAGGTCGTTGTCGGCCATGCACGCCGCCGGCGTCGGGCAGTTCTTGCTCGTGCCGCTGGTGTGGTCGTTGGGCAGGCAGATCAGCACGAGCTGCGGGAACTCGCCCTTCGCCTCGCACGCGGCGAGCTCGCGCAGGAACACGTCGGCGCGGTGCTGGTCGGGCACCGACATATTCCAGCCGACGTAGCCGGTCGGCGAGAACGGCGCCAACGGCCGCACGCTCGCCTCGCTGGCGAACACGACGTCGTCGGTGCCGTCGCGCCACGCGCGGTAGCAGGCGGTGAAGTCGGGTTCGTCATTCTTCTTTGGATCGCGCCAGCGCACCTTGGGCCCGCAGAACTCGCCGTAGTTGCGCAGCGTCACGCCCTGCGCGATTGCGCGGTCCCACAGGAAGCCGGCCGGCGAGTACGACAGCGCGTCCTTCTCATCCTCGCCCATGCCGTCGGGATAGCTGCGCGGGAAGCCGGCGAATGCCTTCTCCAGATAGTCGGTCGCGAACGCCGCTGTGCTCCACTGGTGGCCGTCGGCCGACAGGATGCCGCTGCAGTACGTGTTGTCGAGCAGCACGAAGCGGCGCGCGAGCGCGTGCTGATTGGGCGTGATGCGCTCGGGGAAGATGCACAGCTGCGCGTCGCCGTTGCCGGCCGTCACGTCGCCGAGCACCTGGTCGTACGTGCGGTTCTCCTTGATGACGTAGACGACGTGGCGGATGCGGCTCGGCTCGCCGATGCGCTCGGGGATCGCGCGCGGCGGTTGGCCAGCGCGCGGTGGCAACAGTGCCTGCGCGATCGCGTCGCGCCGCAGGTTGGCGTCGACCTGCGCCGACAGCTTGGGCAGCTCGTCGTCCTCGTCGGGCAGTGGCACGAGCGAGAGCGAGCCGTGGTGCTGGTGGCTGTTGAACTCCGGCGCGCCGCCGTCCTTGCGCGGGCGGCCGAAGCCGAGGCCCTTCACGTTGGCGACGACCAGCCGTTCGCGCTGTTCGTCGAGCAGCAGCGCACCCGGGTACCAGCCGACCGGCACGAAGCCGAGCAGCCGGCTGTCGCCGCGGTCCTCGGGCTCGAAGCGGAAGACCGCGATCGCGTTCATCGTGCCGTTGGCGACGTACAGCCGTTCGCCGTCGTGCGCGAAGCACACCGCGTTGGGCGCGGCCTGCAGCAGATCGCTCGGTTTGCTGCGCGCCCACAGCGTCTCGACCAGCGCGCCATCGCGATCGAGCACGCTGATGGTGTCGCTGCCGGCGTTGGCGCAGACGATCCAGCGGCCGTTCGGCGACACGGCGAGGTCGCTGGCCAGCCGCCCGGTCACCGTCTCGCGCACGAGCGCGCCGGTCGCGAGGTCGATCACCGACACCGAACCTTCGCTGGCGACGTCGGTCGTCGGATCGACGCGCACCAGCGTGCCGCGGCCGGCGGGGCCGACCGGATCGTCGGGACCCGGCCGGCGGCCGCCCTGGTTGCTGACGTAGGCGCGGTCGCCGGCGAGCACGACGTCGAAGGGCGCTGTGCCGACGGGGAACGTGCGCAGCACGGCGCCGGTCTGCGCGTCGAGCTCCAGCAGCGTGTTCGACAGGTTGCCGCAGACGTACAGCCGCTCGCCGTCGGCGGTGACTGCGATGCCGGCCGGGATCTCGGCCTCGCGCCGCGGCGCCTTCGCCGGCGGCAGCGCGAGCGTGTGCGATGGCGCCACCGTGCCGTCCTCGCCGACGGCGAAGGCCTTGAGCGAGCCGCGCGCGTTGGCGAGCCAGATCGTGCGGCCATCAGGCGACACGGCGAGGCCGGTGCAGCTGATCTGGCCGTCCTTGTCAGGTTTCTGTTCCTTGCGGTTGGGATCGCCAGCCGGCGTCGTCTGCTTCTCGGCCGGCAGCGGCACCTTCTGCGCGATCGCGCCGGTCGCCGCGTCGATCACGACGAGTTCGTTGGTCTTGCCCGCCGTGAAGACGCGCGCGCCGTCGCGCGAACTCGCCAACGCCAACGGTCGCATGCCCGGCAGGTCGACGAACACGCCGTGCGGCGTCAGCGTCTGGTTGACCGGCGTCTGCTGGCGGCTGCCGTCGGC
>VGZG01000033.1 GCA_016872675.1 Planctomycetota bacterium | reverse complement strand
CGCCGGCCGGTCGCCCCACGGCAGGTCGTCGGGCGCGCGCACCGGCCCTTCGCCGCCCGGGGCGCAGGCGGCGACGAGCAGCAACGGCACGGCGAACGCGAGGGACCAGCGCAGCATCGCCGCATGCGATACGGCACCGGCGGCGGGCGATCCAGCGCGAGATCGGCGGCGCGCCGGGAGCCGCGGCTGGGGCGAAGCCGGCGAGCGCAGGCGGATCGGTCGATCCGCCGAGGATCGACGGCGAGCGCCGGGACGCAGCCTCCGACGCGGCGGCCGGTCCGCCGCTCGGCGCCAGTGCTCAGTGCGTGCGGTTGCCGAAGACGGCGCGCGCCCAGTTGCCGGGCTGGAGCCCGAGCGCGTTGACCGTCGGCGTGAGGTGGATCTTGCACGGCTGCAGGAACAGCACGAAGCCGGCCACCGCCGGGTTGCTGGGCGTGGGCAGCGCATGGTCGGCCACCCCCGCCGCGTCGCCGAACAGAACGGTGGCGAGCAGCGGCGCGACGTCGAGCGTGCAGCCTGGCGCGCCGAACGCCGCGAGGTCGAGCGGCTGCGGGTTGTAGATGGCCGCCGGCGAACCGGCCGGCGCGCTGCCGGGACCACGTCGTGGTAACCGCCCGAGGTCGTGAACAGGAACCAGTCGAACTCGCCGGCGACGAGGTCGCAGTCGGTCTGGGCGCCGACCGCGACGACCTGCGCGGTCGCGGGCGTGTCGTTGGGCTCGATCTCGGGTTGCTGCTGCGCGAGCAGCGGCGCGGCGGCGGCGAGGCAAGCGGAGTAGAAGCGCATGCGGGTGTTCGGCGTCCAGGGGCGCGGCGACGCAACGCAGAATACCCCCCCCTCACAAACGCCACCGGCGCCCTCGCGGGCGCCGGTGGCGTGGCGTCACCGGCTCGCGCCGGCGCGCCGTCCCTCTGAGCCTGCGATCAGAACGTGCGCGTGCCGA
Organism: Planctomycetota bacterium; assembly: GCA_016872675.1. Taxonomy (GTDB): domain Bacteria; phylum Planctomycetota; class UBA1135; order UBA1135; family UBA2386; genus UBA2386. Next base: position 32,200 of record VGZG01000033.1, on the reverse strand, counting down.
GGATGATGCGCGACCAGTTGCCCGGCTGGATGCCCAGCGGGTTGACCGGCGTGGCGAAGTCCCACTTGCACGGCTGCGAGAACAGCACGAAGCCGATCAGCGCGAGGTTGCCCGGCGTCGGCAGGGCGAAGTCCGCCGTGCCCGTGGCGTCGCCGACCAGGACCTGGATGTCCAGCGGGTTGACGTTGAGGAAGCAGCCCGGCGCGCCGAACAGCGTCAGGTCGAGCGGCTGCGGGTTGTAGACCGACTGCGGCGAGCCGGCCGGCGCGCCACTCGGGCCGAGCGCGCCCGACGTGCCGAGGACCAGCAGGCCGAGGTTGCCGAGACCGTTGAGGTTGGTGACGCGCTGGACGAACGTCTGGCCGATCACCGGCTGCTCCCAGCTGCCGACGCGACCGATCGTCGGCACGCCCGCCGTGCCGCAGCCCGTGGCGTTGGCCGAAGCCGTCGCGTAGTTGGCCGTCAGGTACGTCGGCAGATCCGGGATCGTGATCTCCAGGTTGTAGTCACCCGCCTGCGCCGCGCCCGTGCCCGGGCTGAGCACGCGGACGTAGTACTGCGTGCCGGCGAGCGAGAAGTTGAACAGGCCGCGCGGGTTCAGGCCGCCGGCCTCGAGGGCGTTGCCGCCGGTGACCGACGACGGCGTGCCGAGCGTGCCGGCGACCGGGTCGAGCAGCTGGACGAGCTCCAGCGACGCGTCCGTCAGCGGCGTGCCGGTGGCGGCGGCGCTGACCTGGAAGCCGATGAGCGACGCGGTCGGCACCGTGATCGGGCCCCAGAGGTCCGACGGGTCGGTGCCCGCGCTGTTGGTGATGTTGCCGACGCCAATCTGGCCGGGGTTGATCGGGGTCGCCGTCGCCGCCGTGTTGTTGGCGTTCGGGCCGCCGAGCGGCTCGGTCTCGGTGACCGTGCCACCGGTGTTGAAGTCGCGCTGCTTGAGCTCGAAGCGGTAGTTGCCGGTCACGACGATCGGCGTCGAGGTCGTCGGCGTCGAACGGCGCTGGAAGATGCGCACGTAGTACGTGCCGGTCGAGAAGACGCGGAAGCTGCTGACGCGGCCCTGGAAGGCCGACGAGTCGGCGAGGTTGGTACCGAACGTCGTGCTGTTGACCAGCGCGCCGGCCGCGTCGAGGACCTCGTACGACCAGCCGCTGACCCACGGCAGCGTGCCGTCGGTGACGCTGAAGACGACCATCGCCTTCGGCGCCGTGACGTCGACGCGGTAGAGGTCCGAGTCGTACTGGTCGACCTCGAACGTGTCACCCGGCGCCGGCGCGTTGGCGAAGCCGCTGGCGAGCAGGATCGTGTTCGCCGTGTTGGTCTGGACGCGACGGCTCTGGCCGACGTTGAGGCCGCTGGTGCAGCGGACCCAGGAGATCGAGCCCGTGCCCGGCGCCATGCCGAACTGGTTGGCGGTCACCGGCGTCGCGAGCGCGATGCTGTTGCTGCTGCCGCCCGAGACGACGACGTACTGGTCGCCCGCGACCGGGGCCGTGTTCCAGGCCGCCGTCGTGATCGTCGTCGCCGTGTTGGCCGTGATCGCGCGCGACTGGCCGGCGTTGGCGCCGGTCAGGAAGCGCACGGCGTGCGTGTTGCTCGGCGTCGAGAACACCGAGGCCGTCAACGCCGCCGTCGACGTGATGACCGTCGTCGTCGCCGAGGCGACGGTGTCGCTCAGGATCGTCGCCGCGTTGGTGATGATCTCGAACGTGTCCGAGGCCGCCGGGATCGACGTGCCCCACGACTCGGTCGTGATCGTCGTCGCGGTGTTGGACGTGATGCGGCGCGACTGGCCGACGTTGGCGCCCGACGTGAAGCGCACGAAGTACAGGCCGTTGTACGTGCCGGCGACCTGCGCGCCCGCCGTGGTGATGATCGTCGCGGTGCTCGACGCGACCGCGTCCGACGCGACCACCGTCGCGGCGGCGGCGGCGTTCGTGTTGACGACGATCGGCGCCGCGAGGCTGGCGTTCAGCTGCGTGCCGTCGCCGACCGGCTGCGCCGTCGCGAGCGTGTCGTTGGGCTCGATCTCGTTGCCGGTGTACGGCTTCGAGGCGGTCTGGCCCAGGTTGAACTGGTAGTTGCCCGTCGACGTCGACGAGAACGCCTTGCAGCGGATCGTGTACGTGCCGGCGGGGACGACGCCGAAGTAGGACGGGTAGGACGGGTAGTTGAACTGGCCCGAGTCGTCGCACCACGCCAGCAGCGTCGTGCCGCTCGCGTCGAAGATGTCCATCACGAAGTCGACGCCCGTCGTCGTGTCGCTGAGCATCTGGATCGAGTGGTAGCCACCAGGCGTGGTGAACGTGTACCAGTCGACCTCGCCGGCCGTCAGGCTGGCGTTGATCTGCGAGCCGAGGGCGACGATCTGCGCATTGGCGACGGTGCCGTTGGGCTCGACTTCGGGGAACACCTGCGCCATCAGCGGCGCGGCGAAGAACAGGGACGAAGCTGCGAGGAAACGCATAGGGGACTCGGTTCGAGAATGGAGGCGGCAGCGCGCGCTGCCGATTGGAGACGCTAGTGCCTCGGCGACGAGGCGGCAGAACGGGACATAAGCTAGCACGCAACGCGCGATGCAAAAGCCCCCCACTCGCGCGCGACGATGCAGTGCCGCCCCCGCTGCGGCTGCGGCCCACGCCAATTGCGGTCCCCCAAAACGCGACCAGCGCCCTCGCGGGCGCTGGTCGCGGCGCGTGCGCCTGCGTCATGCAGGCGCCGCGCGACTGCCGTGCGGCAGGATCAGAAGGCGCGCGTGCCGATGATGATGCGCATCCAGTTGCCCGGCTGCACACCGAGCGGGTTGCCCGTGAGGAAGTCGAGCTTCGCCGGCTGCATGAACAGCGTGAAGCCCTGCAGGCCCGGCGCGCTCGGGATCGGCAGCAGGTAGTCGGCCGCCAGCGAGACCGGGTCGGCAAGCATCACGTCGATCTGCAGCGGGTTGACGTTGAGCGTGCAGCCCGGCGCGCCGAGCAGCGTCAGGTCGAGCGGCTGCGGGTTGTAGACCGACTGCGGCGAACCGGCCGGAGCGCCGCTGGGGCCCTGCGCGCCCGACAGACCCAGCACCATCAGGCCGAGGTTGCCCGGACCGTTGAGGTTGGTCGTGCGGGTGACGTAGGTCTGGCCGAGGATCGGCAGCTCGGTCGCGATGACGCGGCCGATGGTCGGGACGCCCGCGGTGCCGCAGCCGGCGGCGTTGGCCGTGGCCGTGGCGACGTTGCCGGCGGAGTAGGTCGGCGCGTCGGTCAGCGAGATCTCCAGCACGTAGTTGCCGGACTGCGTGGCGGCGTTGGTGCCGGGGCTGAGGACGCCCAGGTAGTAGACCGTGTTCGGCAGCAGGAAGTTGAACGAGCCGCGGCCGTGGCTGGCGCCCACCGTGGTGTTCAGCGTGTTGCCCGCCGTGACGAGCGTGGGGGCGCTCAGCGTGCCAGCGATCGGGTCGGTGAGCTGAAACAGCTGGATCGTCGAGTCGACCAGGGCCGGGGCGGCGCCGCCGTCGGTCTGGAAGCAGATCAGCGACTGCTGGCTGACCGTGATCGGGCCCCAGAGGTCACTGGCGTCCGCGCCCGTGCTGATCGAGATGTTGCCCACGCCCTGCTGGCCGGGCGCGATCGGGGTCGCCGTGGCGACCGTGTTGTTCGGCTCGGCACCCTCGACGACGACGCCGCCGACGTTCATGTCGCGGATCTTCACCTCGAAGCGGTAGTTGCCGTTGGCCGGGGCAACAGCTGGCGCGCCCGTAGCTTCGGTACGGCGCTCGAACACGCGCACGAAGTACGTGCCGGTCGGGAACACGCGGAAGCTGGTGACGCGGGCTTGGTACACGCTCGAATCGGCGACGTTGGTGCCGAGCGTCGTGGGGACCAGCCCGCCGGCGGCGTCGCGGACCTCGTACGACCAACCGCGGACCCAGGTGTCATCGCCTTCGGTGATGCTGAACACCACCAGCGCGCGCGGCGCCACGACGTCGATGCGGTAGTAGTCGGAGTCGTACTCCAGCACCTCGTACGTGTCGCCGGCGGCAGGTGCCGCGGTGAAGCCCGTGGCGAGCGTGATGCTGGTGGTGGTGTTGGAGGCGATGCGGCGGCGCAGGCCGGCGTTCGCGCCCGACGTGCAGCGCAGCCAGTAGCGGCCGTCGGCGTAGAGACTCGCCGTCAGCGCGGCCGTGGCATTGACGACCGTGGTCGTGCTGCCGGCCAGGGCGACGTCCGCCAGCACCGACACCGCCGGACGCAGCGAGCCGCCGAGTTGGGCGCCGTCGCCGGCCGCGGTGGCCGTCGCGACCGTGTCGTTCGGCTCGATCTCGTTGCCGTTCAGCGGCTTGCTGCCCGGGGCGCCGAGCTCCAGCGTGTACGCGCCGGTAGTCGTGGCCGAGAAGCCGTCAACGCGCAGGCAGTATGTGCCGGCCGCGATGTTCATCCACATTGACGGGGCGAGGCCCTGGCCGTCGTCATTGAACGCCTGGACAATCGTGCCGGTCGCGTCCGACAACTCCAGTTGCAGGTCGGACCCGCTAATGCAGGCGATGCGCATGTATCCGCCCGGCGTCGTGAACTGGAACCAATCCAGCTCACCCGCGGTCAGGTTGCAGTTGATCTGCGAGCCCAGGGCGACAAACTGCGCGGCGGCAGGGGTGTCGTTCGGCTCGACTTCGGGGAACTGCTGGGCCAGCAGCGGCGTGGCCAGCAACAACGAGGACGTAGCGAAGAAACGCATGGATGAGAACATGGGAAAGGGACTCGCTGGAACGTGAAAATGGGGGCGAACGATTTCTGGAATCCGACTGCGGCTCGCGCCACAGCCATTCAACGGATGCCACTCGGACGCAGCGTAGCACAGTTTGGGTTCCCCGTGGGTCGCCATTTGGCAGCCAGTCGCGCGGGTCTCATTTTGTGCACGCGGAAATGCGCTGCGCCGGAACCGTCAACCGGCGTGACGCATCGATCAGCCCGATGCCAGCGCGCCCTGCAAGCGGACGTACGCGCGCATGCCCTGCTTGCCGCCCTCGCGGCCGAAGCCCGATTCCTTGTAGCCGCCGAACGGCGACGCCGCATCGAAGCGGTTGAACGTGTTGTTCCACACCACGCCGGCGCGCAGACGCTCGGCGAACCACAGGATGCGCGCGCCCTTGTCGGTCCAGACGCCGGCCGACAGGCCGTAGCTGCTGTTGTTGGCCTTCTCGATCGCTTCGTCCGGCGTGCGCCACGTCATCACCGACAGCACCGGGCCGAAGATCTCTTCGCGCGCGATGCGGTGGCCGAGCGAGACACCGGTGAACATCGTCGGCGGGAACCAGAAGCCCTTCTTGGGCAGCGCGCAGGCGGGCTGGTGCAGTTCGCAACCGGCGGCGACGCCGTCGGCGACCAGCTCACGGATGCGCGCGAGCTGCGCCTGGCTGTGGATCGCCCCCATGTCGGTGTTCTTGTCGAGCGGGTTGCCAACCCGGATGCGCGCCATGCGCCGCGCCAGCTTCTGCACGAATGCGTCGTGCACGCCCTCCTGCACGAGCAGGCGCGAGCCGGCGCAGCAGACGTGCCCCTGGTTGAAGAAGATGCCGCGCACCACGCCTTCGACCGCCTGGTCGAGCGCGGCGTCCTCGCAGACGATGTGCGCCGCCTTGCCGCCGAGTTCGAGCGTCAACTCGCGGCCGCTGCCGGCGAGCGTGCGCTGGATCTCCTTGCCGACCTCGGTGCTGCCGGTGAACGCGACCTTCGCGAGCCCCGGGTGCCGCACCAGCGCCGCGCCGGTCGCGCCGTCGCCGGTCACGACGTTGACGACGCCCGGCGGCAGGCCCGCCTGCTGGAACACCTCGCACAGCCGCAGCGCCGTCAGCGGCGACGACTCGGCGGGCTTCAGCACCACCGTGTTGCCGGCGGCGAGCGCTGGCGCCAGCTTCCATGCCGCCATCAGCAGCGGGAAGTTCCATGGGATCACCTGCCCCACCACGCCGAGCGGCTCCGGCGATTGGCCGGGGAACAGCAGGTCGAGCTTGTCGGCCCAGCCGGCGTGATGGAAGAAGTGCTGTGCTGCGAGTGGCACGTCGACGTCGCGCGTCTCCTTGATCGGCTTGCCGTTGTCGAGCGTCTCCAGCACCGCGAACTCGCGGGCGCGCTCCTGCAGGATGCGCGCGACGCGGTAGAGGTAGCGGGCGCGCTCGTCGCCGGGGAGCTTGCGCCACGCCGGGAACGCCTTGGTCGCCGCCTTCACCGCGGCGGCGACGTCGCGCGCGTCGGCGTGGGCGACTTCGCCGAGGACGGCCTCGGTCGCCGGGTTGGTCGTGGCGAAGTAGCGACCGGACATGGGCTTGGTCCACGCGCCGCCGACGAAGAGTTCCTGCCGGGCCGGGATCGGCGCTACTTCGGTCGCCTCGGGCGCTGGCGCGTACGACCAGACGCCGCCGAAGTTCAGTTCGCGCGCAGCGCCGCGCCTGCCGCGCGCTGCGCCACCCGCCTTGCCGGCCTTGCTGCCACCGCTCCGCGTGCTGTCGTTGGTCTTCATGGCGAGGTGCGCTCAGTCGGCGCTGAAGTCGGTCGGGCGTTGGTAGCGGCCCGTGCGCTCCTTCTCCAACTGCATCAACACGTCGTTGAGCAGCGAACTCGCGCCGAAGCGGAACCACGCCGGCGACAGCCAGCGGTCGCCGCACGTCTCGGCGACGGTGACGAGGTACTTCAGCGCGTCCTTGCCGGTGCGGATGCCGCCGGCGGCCTTGACGCCGACCATGCGGCCGGTGGCGAGGAAGTGGTCGCGCACCTCTTCGAGCATCAGCAGCACGACCGGCAGCGTGCTCGCCGGCGCGACCTTGCCGGTCGAGGTCTTGAGGAAGTCGCCGCCGGCGTGCAGCGCCAGCCGGCACGCGAGCCGCACGTTGTCGTAGGTCTTCAGTTCGCCGGTCTCGAGGATGACCTTGAGGTGTGCGGGGCCGCAGGCGTCCTTCACCGCGCGGATCTCGTCGGCGACGAAGCCGTGCCGCCCCGCGAGGAAGGCGCCGCGATCGATCACCATGTCGATCTCGGTGGCGCCGTCGCGCACCGCGCGCGCGACCTCGCGCAGCTTGCTGGCGCGGTCGATGCGGCCGGCGGGGAAGCCGGTGGCGACCGACGCCACCTGCACGCCGGTGCCGGCGAGCGCTGCGACCGCGACCGGGACGAGGTCGGGATAGACGCAGACGGCGGCGCACGCCGGCACGTCGGGCCGCGTCGGCAGCGGCCGCGCCGCCTTGCCGCACAGTTGGCGGACCTTGCCGGGCGTGTCCATGCCCTCCAGCGTGGTCAGGTCCATCATCGCGATGGCGAGCTTCAGGCCCTGGACCTTCGCCGCCTTCTTGAGCGAGCGCGTGCCGAGGTCGGCGGCGCGCGTCTCGAGCGCGACGGCGTCGACCGGCGGGACGCGCAGACCGGACAGGGAGGAGGACGCTGCCATGCGGAGTCGGGGATCGTGCCGAACGCCGCGCCAGAAGTCGACGGCGCGCGCGCCCGCAGGCATCAGCGTCGTCCCATCACCCCCCCCACGGCCCGACCGCGACGGCGCAGTGAACGATCGGAGCGATCGCGGCCAGTCGGGCCCCGCGTGATCAGCCGCGACCCTTGGCGATGTCGGCGAAGTTGAAGCGATCAGGCAGCAGCCGCGCGATCGTCGTGCGCGCCACCGCCTTGCCGCTGCCGGCGAGCAGCACTGCGAGGTCGCCGCGCGCCGGCGCGAACTCGGCGAGCACCTGTCGGCAGGCGCCGCACGGCCGCGCCGGATCCTGCAGGCCAGTGACGACGGCGACGGCGCGCAGTTCGCGTTCGCCAGCGGCGATGGCGGCGCAGACGGCGGCGCGCTCGGCGCAGATCGTCAGGCCGTAGCTGGCGTTCTCGACGTTGCAGCCGACGTAGACCGCGCCGCTGCCGCCGAGCACGGCAGCGCCGACGCGAAAGCCGCTGCCAGCGACGTAGGCGCGCTGGCGGACGGCGCGGGCTCTGGCGACGAGGTCGGCGGCGAGGGCCTTGGAGAGCTTGGCCATCGCCGCACGGTACCGCGCCCCCACCCGCGCCGGCAAAGCACGCGGCGCACGAATGCATCGACGGCGGTCGGCGGCGGCCGTAGAACGCCGCGCCGATGGACCGCCTGCCCACCGCCGACGAGGTGCGCGCCGAACTGCAGGCGCTCGACCAGCTCGACCGCAAGGTCGTCGGCGGCCTCGTGGCGCTTTGCATGGCGATGCCGCAACAGGTGCGCAACCGCGAGTGGCTGGCCGAGCGCTTCGTGCACGTCGCCACGATCGCGCATGGCTTCGCCGAGGACGGCTCGGAAGCCACCGACGACGACGTCGAACGTGTGCGGCTGTACGCGCGGCTGCGCTTCGAACCGGTGGTGCGCGCGACGCTGCGGCTGTTCGTCCGCACCGGCGAGGACCTGCAGACGCGCAGCGGGGCGCCCGATTTCGCAGCCGCCCAGGCGATCGTCACCGGCTACCTCGGCGCGACGTGACGCCATCGACCGCGCGCGGCTATCCTCTGCCGCCATGTCGTTCCGTCGCAAGCCGTCCGGGCTGCTGCTGCCGTTCGCCATCGCCACCCTGCTGGCCGCCCCCGCGCTGCGCGCGCAGGAAGGCGTGCCGCAACCACCGGGCCTGATCCCGGAGCAGATGTGGTACGCGCCGACGGCGACCGACTGGCAGAAGCCGGTGGCGATCCGCTGGCAGCGCACCTGGGACGACGCCCTGCGGCTGTCGCAGCAGACCAAGCGCCCGATCCTGGTGTGCGTCAACATGGATGGCGAGATCGCCAGCGAGCACTACGCCGGCGTGCGCTACCGCGACCCCGAGATCGCCAGGCTCTGGGAGCCGTACGTCTGCGTCATCGCGTCGGTCTACCGCCACACGCCGCGCGACCACGACGACCAGGGCCGGCGCATCCCCTGCCCGCGCCTGGGCACGGTGACTTGCGGCGAGCACATGGCGCTGGAGCCGCTGGTGTACGAGAAGTTCCTCGACGGTAAGCGCATCTCGCCGCGCCACATCATGGTCGAGCTCGACGGCAGCGAGGTCTACGACGTGTTCTACACGTGGGACACCAAGTCGGTGTTCGACACGCTGCGCGACGGCATCCAGAAGCGCCAGGTGCAGACGCAGCCGATCGTGCGCGGCGACCGCTCGCTGAAGGAGAAGATCGAGAGCCCCGACAGCCAGGACCGCGAGGAGATCGAGCGACTGTTCGCCAAGGCCGACAGCCAGCAGCGCGCGGCGATGCTGGCGGCCGCGCTCGGCGCCGGCGACAAGGCGCCGATCGAACTGCTGCGGCAGGCGGCGTTCGGCCTCGACCCCGACCTCGCGCAGAAGGCGCGCCAGGGCATGCTCGTCGCCGCCGACCCCAACGCCGTCGAACTGATCGCCGACGCGCTGCAGGCGCCGATGGCCGCCGATGAGCGGCAGGCGCTGGCGAAGTCGCTGCGGCGCTTCGCGTCGGGCCGCGCGCAGAGCCTCGCCGCCGCCCACGCCGGCCTCGCCGGCGGCGACTCGGCGCTCGACGGCGCCCGGTGGAACAACGCCCTGTCGGCGCAGGACTACGCTGCTGCGGCAGTCGGGCGCGACCGCGCCGCCGAGGCCGCCGCACGCGACGAAGCGCTGAAGGCCAAGCCCGAGTCCGCCGACGTGCGCCTCGACGTCGCCGAGTCGAGCCTGCTGCTCGCCTACGAGACGACCGCGACGACCGCGCGCGGCGGCGCACGGCTGGCGCAGAGCCAGTGCCAGTTCGCGCTCGACGACTGCGCCCGCAACCTCGACGCCGCGCAGACGCTCGGCGCGCAGGGCTGGCGACCAGCGGCCCTGCGCGCGCTGCTCGCGCGCCAGCAGGGCGACAACGCCAAGGCCTACGAGCTGGCGATCGCCGCCGCGCCGCAACTGCCGCCGGACGCGCCGGGCCGCGTCGCGATGGAGTTGTTGGCGCTGTTCGCCGAGGCGCGCCAGGAGGCGATCGTCGCCGCGGTGCGCGGCAAGCGCGATTGGGAGCCGGCGTGGATGAACGACATCCACACCGCGTACTCGCTGCTCGGCAAGCACCCGCTCGGCACCGACGCGCAGGTCGCCCACCACTTCGACTTCCTGCTGTTCTTCGGCGCGCCCGACACCGACGGCGTGCTGGCGCGCGGCCTACAGCGTTTCCCGTCGTCGGCGCTGCTGCACGAACGGTTGCGCGGCCGGCTGCTGCGCGGCGGCCCTGACGCGCTCGAAGCGAAGTACGCCGACCGCTGCGCCGCCGCCGACGCCGCGCCGACCGAGTCGTGGTTTGGCGGCTACGCGTCGCTGGTCGCCGCCGAGGCGCACCGGCAGAAGTCGGTGGCCGAGCCGGCGATGGCCTGCTACGAGCGCGCGCTACAGCGCTTTGCGACCTACCGCGAGCGCACCGGCGACGACGCCAGCCACTTCGTCGCCGTCGCGCACGGCGGCATCGCCCGCCTGCTGCTGCAGCGCGGCGACCTCGCCGGCTGCTTCGGCGCGCTACAGCGCAGCTTCGCCGCCAACCCGGCGGCAGCGGCCGCGGTCGACGGCCTCGGCATCACGACGATGCAGACCGCCGAGATGCTCAAGGGCAAGGCGCTCGACCAGAAGGACGAGGCGCTGCTGCAGCAGCTGGCCGCGGCGCTGCAGGCGCTGCCGCCGGAGGCGTTCGAGCTGCCCGAGTACGAGCGTGCCTCGCGCGGTCAGGGTGGCGGTCGCCGCAGCCGGCGCGGCAACTGAGCCAGCAACCCAGCGACGCCGCTCAACCGTCCGCGAGCATCGCGTCGAGCGAGCGCGTGACAAGCACGTCGCCGCGTAGCGACACGTCGCGTGGCCGCAGCGGATCGAGGCATTCGACCGGCTGCAGCAAGTCGAGGCGCAGGCCGTGGCGCGCGGCGAAGCGGCGGCCGAGTTCCCAGCGCGAGACGCGCTCAGGACCGGCGAGGTGCAGCAAGCCGGGTCCAGCTGGATCGACAACGAGCTCGACCAGCGCCGCCGCGGCGTCGGCGGCGTGCAGCGGCGTTCGGTACTCATTGGGGAAGAGCGACGCAACCTGACCCTGCTGCAGCGTCGCGCGCAGCGACGCCGAGGCGCCGCGGCCATGCGGGTCAGGGCCGAACAGCAGCGGCAGGCGCACGATGCGGGCGCCGTGCGCGCGCGCTCGTTCCTCCCCCTCGGCCTTGCTGAGGCCGTAGACCGACAGCGGCGCCACCGGGTCGAGCGCGCCGTACGGCGCGTGGCGGCCGTCGAAGACGAGGTCGGTCGACACCGCCAGCAACCGCGCGCCGAAGCGCTCGGCGAGCGCTTCGGCGGCGGCGGCGTTGACCGCGCGCGCGCGCGAGGCGTCGCGTTCGCAGTCGGCGAGCCGCGACATCGCCGCGAGGTGGAGCACGACGTCCGGTCGCAGCGCCTGCGCTAACGCCGCCGCGATTCCCGGCGCGGTCAGATCGACGGCGGCGTCGCCGCTGCGGCAGGCGGTGGTCAGCGATTCGTGGCCGGCCGCGCGCACGGCAGACTGCACATAGCCGCCAAGGAAGCCAGACGCGCCGGTGACCAGGATGCGCAACGCGGGCATGCCATTGGTATGGTTGCGCCTCAAGCCTGTGAACGAAAGCCCCGCCGTGCAGAAGCGCCTGCTGCTCGTGTGCAACCCGATCGCCGGCGGCGGCAAAGGCCGCGTGCGCGGTCCAGAGTTGGCGGCGGCGCTGCAGGCGCGCGGCGTGCACGCCGAGTGCTGGTTCACCCGCGCCCGCGGCGATGCCGAGGCGCGCGCGCGGCAGGCCGGCGGCGAGCGCTGGGACGGCATCGTCGCGCTCGGCGGCGACGGCACGGTCAACGAGGTGCTCAACGGCATGCCCGACCTGCGGCGACCGCTCGGCTTCTTCCCGCTCGGCACCGCCAACGTGCTCGCCTGCGAACTCGGCCTGCCTACGCGCGTTGTCGCCGCCGCCGACGCGCTGGCCGCCGGCCACACCCGCCCGCTCGCCGTCGGCCGCGCCGCCAACCGTCGTTTCCTGTTGTTCTGCGGCGTCGGCGTCGATGGCGCGGTCGTGCGGCGGCTGAACGAGGTCCGCAATGGCAATTCCGGCAAGCGCAAGTGGGCCGCTCCGATCCTGCACACGCTGTGGCGCTGGCCGCAGTTCTCGCTGCGCGTGACGCTTGCCGACGGCGAGGTGCTCGATGGCCTCAGTTCGGTGCTGGTGACGCGCGTGCGCGACTACGGCGGCGTGCTCAAGCTGCCGCCGGAGGTGTCGCCTGACAGCGGCCGGCTGCACGTGCTGGCGTTCCGGCAGCGCAGCCGCCTTTCGTGGCTGTGGCTCGGCCTGCGCGGCGTCACCCGCACGCTGCGCGGCGGCGGCAAGCTGCAGGTGCGGACCACCATCGCGCTGCGCGTCGAGGGCGACGCGCCCTACCAGCTCGACGGCGACCTCGGCGGCGCAGCGCCGGTCGCGCTGGCGCTGGAATGGCAGCCCGTGCCGATCCTCGTGCCGCCGCCGCGCTAGCGCAAACCTTCTGGCTACCGCATCGGCCTGCTAACCTGCCGACATGGCCGACCCAGCCCGTCCGTTCCGCTCCGCCGCCGCCTTGTTCTGCGCGCCGTTGTTGGCTCTGGCCAGCTGCGGTGGCAGCAGCGGCCCGGTCGACGGCGGCAAGGCCTACGCGCACGTCAAAGCGTTCGTCGGCTTCGGCCCGCGGCCGTTTGGCAGCGACGCGCTCGCCAAGGCCGCTGACTACATCGGCGGCGAACTGCAGAAGATCGGCGTGACGATGCAGCGCCACGAGGTCGTGCAGGAGAAGGAGAAGAAGACGATCCGCAACCTGTACGCGCAGATTGACGGTGACGACCCACAGAACGGCCCGATCCTGATGGTCGCCGCCCACTACGACACCAAGCTCGCCGACGGCCACGCCGACGCGAAGTGCAACTTCCCGTTCGTCGGCGCCATCGACGGCGGCGGCGGCCCGGCGGTGCTGGTCGAGCTGGCGCGCGCGCTCAAGGCGCGAACGCATAAGCCGAAGTGCAACGTCTGGCTGTATTGGATCGACGCCGAGGAGTCGATCGATTGGACGTGGAACCCCGACCGCGCGCTGCTCGGCAGCAAGGCGTTCTGCGCCATGCTCAGCAAGGAGAAGGTCATGCCGCGGCTCAAGGCCTTCGTGCTGATCGACCTCGTCGGCAGCAAGAACTACAAGTTCGACCGCGACGGCAACTCCGACACCAAGCTGCTCGACCTGTTCGGCGCCGCAGCGAAGGCGATGGGCGAGGAGAATCGGCTGTACGAGTTCCCGTCCCCCGCCGACATCCAGGCCTACCGCAGCCGCAACCTCAATTGGGGCACCAGGGACGACCACGAGGTGTTCAAGAACTACGGCGTGCCGAGCGTGCTGCTGATCGACTTCGCGCGCCGCGTGCCGAGCGAGCAGAAGGACCCGCGCTTCGAGCAGTGGTGGCACACCGCCGACGACGACCTCGGCGCCGTCGACGACGACGCGCTGGCGTTCACCGGCAACCTGGTGATGCAGGCGCTGCCGGCGCTCGAAGCCTTCGTCATGGGTCGCAAGTGAACTGGCACGCGATGGCCCGCACCGGCGCTGTCCTGCCCGTTGCGCTCGGCGCGCTCGCCGCCTGCCTCGGCGTCGCCCTCGTCACACAACCGCCCGGCGGCGTTGGCGACGGCTTCCGCGGCCGACAAGGCGCCGAGATCGACAAGCGCGCGATCGAACCGCTCGATGTCGTGCGCGCGCCGGGCGACCTCGGCGAACAGGCGTTCGCGCACGCGCGCACGCTGGTCGGCTTCGGCCAGCGCCATCCCGGCACGCCAGGCTGGAGCAAGCAGCTCGACCACATCGAGACGACGCTCGCGGCCTTGGGCCTGACGGTGCAGCGCGACACCTGGACCGACCGCAAGGAGCGGATCACGTTCACCAACCTGGCGGCGACGATCCCGGGCAAGCGGCCGGATCGCATCGTGCTCGCGTGCCACCACGACACCAAGTGCACACAGGGGCATGCCGACCCCGAGCACAACTTCCACTTCGTCGGCGCCAACGACGGCGCGTCCGGCGTGGCGCTGCTGCTGGCGCTAGCCCCCGTACTGAAGGCGACGCCGCGCGAGGCGACGATCGAACTGGTGTTCTTCGACGGCGAAGAGAGCCTCGACTGGGCGTGGAACGACGCCGCCCGCGCGCTGTTCGGCAGCAAGCGCTTCGTGCAGAAGCATCGCGACGCGCAGTTGCTCGGCAAGGAACCGCGCATCGCCGCCGTGGTGCTGCTCGACATGGTTGGCCGCACCGACCTGCACATCCAAGACGAACTCTACTCGACGCGCGAGCTGCGCCAGCTGATGTGGTCGGCAGCGGTCGCGACCGGGCATCAGGCGGCGTTCTGCCAGCGCGCCGAGGCGGCCGCCGACGACCACAAGCCGTTCCTCGACGTCGGCATCCCCGCGCTCGACCTCATCGACCTCAACGGCAACCCGCACTGGCACAAGCCGACCGACACGCTGGACAACATGGCGCCGGCCAGCCTGCAGAAGGTCGCCGACGTCGTGATGACGATGCTGCCGGTCGTCGAACGCCGCTACGCGCTGCGCACCGACTGAAGCGCGGGCGCAGGACGCGGCGCGGCACGCGCGCCGGGCAACGTGGCCTCCCGCGACGCAGGCTCCTAGGATCCTGCGCCATGCCGACCGTCGACCGCGCTGGCCGCACGATCCACTTCAGCCGCGAGGGCGAAGGTCCCGGCATCGTGCTGGTGCCCGGGCTCGGCTCCGGCGCGCGGCTGTTCGGCACGCTGCCGCGCCGCTTCGCCCGCGCCGGCTTCACCTGCGCCGCCGTCGATCCGGTCGGCCTGCCGCCGTCGGCGCCGCTGCCCGACGGCGCGTTCGACTTCGTCGCCGCCGCGCGCGACGTACTCGCCGTCGCGGCGACGCTGCCCGGGCCAGTCGCGCTGGTCGGCACCTCGCTCGGTGGCAAGGTGGCGCTGACCGCCGCCGCGGAAGGCTCGCCGCACTGCCACAAGCTCGTCATGCTGTGCAGTTCGGCGCTGCAGTCGCCGCGCGGCGTGCGCGTCTACCGCTTCTTCGAACTGCTGTGCGCCGAGGTCGACGGCCGCTGGCTCGGCGAACTCACCGCGCCGTTTCTGTTCGGCGAAACCTTCCTGCGCCAGCGGCCCGGCGTCGTCGACGACATCATGCGCAGCAGCAAGCCCAGCCCCGAGTCGCGCGCGTTCATGCACGCCCAGGCCAAGGCGCTGCAGGCCTTTGACGGCGAGGCGCTGTGCCCGCTGGTGCGCGTGCCGACGCTGTGCCTCGCCGGCGCCGAGGACACGCTGACGCTGCCGAGCGAGGTCGCGGCGACGGCCGCGCGCATCCCCGGCGCGCAGCACGCCTGCCTGCCGAAACGCCGGCCACAGCCTGCTGCTGGAGAGCGCTTCGGCGTTCGATCAGGTGGTCGCGTTCGCGCGCGCGACGGACTGAGCCAAGGCGGCCCCCCCCTTTTCCCGATGCCTGGGCGTGCTAGTATTGCGCGCTTGGTCTATGTCGGCTCGCCGACTCCGTCGTCATCCGCACCAAGACATCACCATGCGAATCCCTGCCTGCCTCGTCATTGGCTGCTCACTCGCCGTGTCTGCCATCGCCCAATCCACGCTCGTCACGCCCGCCGGCTACGCCGCGACGGAGGGCACCACCAACAATGTGTTCCCCTGGAACCGCGCCACCGCCAGCACGCGCATCCAGTTCGTTGTCGACAGCACGCACTTCACGTCGCAGGGCGTCGCGTCGCCTATCATCATCTCGCAATTGCGCTACCGCGCCGACGCCGCGACCACGGCGACGACCTGGGCCGGCGGCTCCTGGCCCAACGTGCGCATCGACATGGCTTCGTGCCCGGTTGACTACCTCGGCGTGAGCACGACGTTCGCCAGCAATCTCGGTCTCGACCTCGCCACGGTCTACAACGGCGCGGTCACCGTCCTCGGCGGCGTTGGCAACGGCACCGGCATTCCCGGCCCGTGGTACATCACCATCCCGCTGACGACGCCCTTCGTCTACGACCCGAGTAGCGGCACCGACTTGACCGTCGACATCTACCAGGACGGCACGGGCTGGACGGGCACGAGCCGCGCCGCCGACCACGTGAGTTCGGCCGGCGTCCCCGGTCCGCTGTGCAGCCGCGTATACAACACTTCGGCCAGCGCACTGACGGCGACGACCGGCACGGTCGGACTCAACTACGGCATCGTCACCGAGTTCACCTACGTGCCGGCGGCGGGTCTCTTCCCGGCGTTCACCGCAGCACCGCGCACCGGCCCGTCGGGCATGACTGTGCAGTTCACCGACCAGAGCTTCTCGTCGGCTCCCGGCGGCATCGTCCTGCACATGTGGGACCTCGACGGCAACGGCGTCATCGACAGCACCGCGACCAACCCGACGTTCCAGTACACCGCGCCCGGCTACTACACGGTGTCGCTGACGGTGATCGACAGCCAGCACCCGCAGCAGACGCTGACGCGCACGAACTACATCGGCGTCGACCTCACCAGCGCCAACTTCACTACCAGCATCAGCGCACTGACCGTGCAGTTCACCGACACGTCGCTCAACGCCACAACATGGGCCTGGGACTTCCAGAACGACGGCGTCGTCGACAGCACCGTGCCGAACCCGACGTTCACCTATCCGGTGGCCGGCGCCTACAACTGCAAATTGACGGTCACCAACGCCTACAGCAGCGACACCCGCATCGCGAACCTCGGCATCGGCATCATCCCGCTACCGCCGTTCGGCAGCACGTTCACGGCGACGACGACGCGCGGCTACTGGTTCCAGACGCCGACGCGGTTCTCGGTCGTGTCGATGCAGGTGCCGGACGAGGCCAACTTCGGCCTGCAGAACGTCGCGCTGTACCGCCTCGCCAGCGCGCCACCGGTGTTCGGGGCGACGGCGACCGGCGGCCTCGAGTTCGTCTCGACGTTGCAGTCGAGCGCCACGCCGGTCCCGTGCGCGGTGAGCTTCGACGCCGGCGAGTTCGTCGGCGTGCTGGGCGCCTGCGGCGACACGACGACCTGCCGCAACTCGTACGCCACGCCGGCCGGTCCGTACACCTCGTCGGTGCTCGGCCAGCCGACCACGCTGACGCGCTTCGGCACGCAGTTCAATCTCGCCGTCACCAACGGCGCCAACGCCTATTGGCAGGAGCCGACCGGCGCGCTCAGCCGTGTCTTCCTTGGCGTCACTGCGGCGGCCGGCCTGCAGTACGGCACGGGCACGCCATCGCCATACGCCGCGGCGCCGACGCTGAATACCACGGCGCTGCCGCGGCTCGGCCAGACGGCGCAGATGACGCTGACCAACAACGACAGCGCCGCGATCGGCGTCATTGCCGTCGGCTTCGGTCGCACGGCCTTGCCGACGCCGTTCGGCACGCTGCTGATCAACAGCATCGCGGCGACCGACGTGATCAACGGCGGCAACCTGCTGACGCCGGGCAGCTACACCCACTCGTTCGCGATCCCGAACAACCCGGCGCTCAACGGCTTCGGCCCGCTCAACTGGCAGGCGGCGTGCATCGTGCTGCCGACCGGCGAGTTCGCGCTGTCGAACGCCACCGAGTGGTGGCTGGCGAACTGAGCGAAGCGCGTCGGCGCGCGCCTGCCGCTGACCAGAGCGGCGGCCGCGCCGGGCGGGCGCGCCGCGCTGCGGGCCGCTAGCGCAGCGGCAGGACCCAACTCGCCGCCAGCGCCGGATCGCCGCGCTCCTGCAGCGTCCGGCACAGCGTGCGCGCCGACGGCGCCGGCGCGACCGTCCGCTCGGCGCCGTCGACCGCGACCACCAACGGCTTGCCGAGGTCGCAGTGGCGCGCGTCGAGCCACGCTTCGACCTTCGCCTCGCCGACGCCGGTGACGACGAGGCGGTCCACGGCGAACTCGGCGCCGAGCCGCCGACCGGGCTGCGGCGACGGATCACGCAGCCAATAGTGGTCGCGCACCGTGCCGTCGGTCTGCTGCCACTGCAGCCACTTCGGCGACGCCGCGCGCGCGAGCGGCACGAGCCTCGCCAGCAGGTCGCGGTCCGGCAGGCCGGTGTGGCCGTTGTTGGCGATGAGATCGAAGCGCGCCGGGTAGCGGCCGGGGTGCTGCTGCTGCAGGTCGGCGATCTGCCGCGCGAAGCCCTCGCAGCGCTCGCGACGGCCGTACGCGGTGTCGCGGTCGCCGACCATCGACGAAAACGCCAGCGTGTGCAGGCCGACGGCCGAGGTCTGGCCATCGGTTGGCGCCGCAGCGCTGGCGTGCACGGCAGCGAAGCGGTGCGGCAGTTTTGGTCCGATCGCGAACGCGCCGTAGCCGCCGTGGCTGTAGCCGAGCGCGACGACGCGATCGGGATCGACCTCGCCGCAGATGACGAACTGGCGGATCAGCTTCTCGAGCAACGGGTAGAAGTAGTCGGTGTAGAAGCCGTTCCACTCGTCGGTCGGCGCCCGCAGCGCGCAGTACACGTAGCCGCCGGCCTCGGGGTGGTCGCGGTAGTAGATCTGCATGTGCTGCCACTGCGAGTCGTTGACGCGCTTGGGCGCGCCGCCACCGCCGTGCATCGCGATGACGAGGCCGTAGCCGCCGGCCGGCTTGTCGCCGACGACCTTCCACGTGTACGGGCTCGCCTTGTCGCCGGCGCGCACGCGCTTGCCGTCGAAGTCGGCCTGCAGCGCCGCGCGCTCGTTCGCGCGCAGCGCCGCGAAGGCGAGCGCGCGCAGGCGGGCGTCGCCTTCGGGCTTGGCCAGCATCGCGTCGAGGTTGCGGTCGAACTCGAACGTCGCCTGGCGCGCGGCGTCGGCGCCGAAGTAGCGGGAGAACTGCGCGCGCAGCGCGTCGTCGGCGGCGGCGACGGCCTCGGCGACGCTCGACGCGACGGCGGCCGCCGCGGGTTTGCCAGCGTAGCGCGCCGCCTCGTCGGTGCCGTGCAGTTCGACGCCGCGCCCCCATCCGGCGGAAAAGCGCTGGCCGGTCGCCGCAAACGACACCGCCCACGGATGGAACGCCGAATCGCTCGCCGCCGCCGCCTGCGCCGCAGCATCGGTGAACCAGCCGCGGTCGAGACCAGCCGAATCGGGTTCGTCGGCGCCGCAGTAGCGCCACGCCGCGCCGTCCCAGACCTCGACCCAAGTGTGATTGCCCGGTTGATGCGGCCATCGCACCGAGACCAGCCGCGCCGGCACGCAGCAGGCGCGACAGGCGTCGGCGAGCAGGATCGACAGGCCGGTGCAGCTCGCCTTGCCCTGCGCGATCGACGCGCTCGGCGCCTGGTCGGCGCGCTTGCGTTCGGTCGAGTAGTGCACGTTCAGCGTGCCGAAGATCGTGGCGTTGAGCTTCTGCGCCGCCTCGCCCGGCGTGCGGCAGTCGCGGACCCGCGGCAGGAAGCGGGCGGCGAAGTCGCTGCGCCAGTCCTCGCGGGCCTCGTTGGCCTGCGCGTAGGGCAGCACGTAGTTGGCGAACAACGCATCGTCGAGCGACGCGCCCCACGGCACGGCGGCGCGGGCTTCGTGGGCTTGGCGGACTTCGCGCAGCAGGAAGGCCGTATCGAGGGTTCGCGCGTCGTCGAGTGGCATGTTCGTCAACAAGAACGCGACGCTGTCGCGCTGCGCGGGCGGCGCGTTGCGCCAGGCATCGTGGAGCTGACCGGCGTTGTCGCCGCCGCGGGCGCAGGCGAGCAGGAGGCTGTCCGGAAGGGACTGCGCGGCGAGTGGCAGACTGGCGGCGAGCAGCGCGACGACGAAGCCGGCGGCGGTCGCGGGGACGCCGGCGGACGTGTCGGGGAGGCAGAGGGGTGACGACAGGCGAGCCATGGCGCGGTTTGTAGCCGGCGCGAGAGCGGCCGAAGCGGCGGTGGGAAGATGGTGCAAGCGACGGGCAGGCGCGGAGGGAGACGCAGGCCGCGGCCGCAGGTAGTTCGACGGGCCGGGGCGTGTCCGAACCCGCCGCCGCGTCAGCTTCATTCCCCGTCCGCTGCTACGCCGTCTTCGCCACGCCCTGCACGAACATCCATATGCCGGTGCCGGTCGCGGTGACCACCGACAGTAGCCAGATCCACACCGACATCTTGTGCCAGCGCCGCGCCCGCTCGGAGAACACCAGCCAAACGCCGGTGATCGCGACGGGCAGAACCAGCAACCCACCGGCCTTGGCGCACGGCAGGTGAATGACCTTCGCCGCCTCGGGGAACGTGTAATTCTGCATCAGACGCTCGGTCATCACGATGGCTACCGCCAGCGCCACGATGGTGAGAGGCGCGGCGACGAGGTGCAACTTGCGCCGCCGCTGCCACCCGGTGACTAGGGTGATCACGAGCAGCACGACAGTCGCGCCGAAAGCCAGCCAGAACGGAACCGTGGACGCCATGCGGTCATCGCATCGTGACGTTCCGCCGCTCGCGAGGAAAGGACGAACTGACGAGGCGAACCCGAGGCGGCAGCGGCGCCAGAGCCGCTACGCACAACGCAAGCGCCTGCGCGTCATCAGCACGCCCAACTCCGACGCCCGCGCCCGCCATGACCTGACCGGCGACGAAGCCGTGCGCGCGGCGGCAGCACCGCCTACGCTGCGCGCATGGTCAAGGTCCTCCACGGCGTGCCGAGCATGGGCCGCCGCCGCGTCGGCGTCGCCGTCGCCCGCTTCAACGAGGTCGTCACCGAGCGCCTGCTCGACGGCGCGCTCGCGACGCTGCGCCAGCACGGCGTGCGCGACGACGACATCCAGGTCGTCTGGGTGCCAGGCGCGTTCGAGCTGCCGCAGGCCTGTCAGTGGCTGGCGCGCGACTGCCACGTCGACGCCCTGGTCATGCTCGGCGCGGTCGTGAAGGGCGGCACCGACCACTACCACTACGTTTGCGACGGCGTCACCCAGGGCGCCATGCGGGTGGCGCTCGACACCGGCGTCCCGCTCGGCTTCGGCGTGCTGACCTGCGCCGAGATGGAGCAAGCGCTGGCGCGCGCCGGCGGCGAGCACGGCAACAAGGGCGCCGACGCGGCGCTCGCCGCGCTCGGCATGCACTCGCTCGCGCAGCAGTTGGGCCCGCTCGGCGGCCGTTGATCCACGGCGCGACGCCGCTAGCCTTCGGGCCACGTTTCCTCGGAAACCTCCGCGCTCCTTGCCAATGACCGCCCCCATCCGTCGCCGCACGCGCGCTCGCGAGATCGCCATGCAGGTCCTGTTCCAGTTCGACGTCCGCGGCGACGGCTACCCGGGCGAGGTCGGCAAGACGGTCACCCAACTCTGCGCCGACGAGGCCGAGCAGGACACCGAGATCGCCGACTTCGCCGCGCAACTCGTCGACGGCACGCGCCAGAACCTCGCCGCGATCGACCAACGCCTGCAGGGCGTCACGCGCAACTGGGACCTCAAGCGCATGGCGACCGTCGACCGCAACGTGCTGCGCATGGCGACGTACGAGCTGATGTTCGTCGCCGACGTGCCGCCGAAGGTCGCGATCAACGAAGCCATCGAGCTCGGCAAGAAGTTCTCCACTGCCAACTCGGGCGGCTTCGTCAACGGCATCCTCGATCGCATCCGCATCGACCTGGACAAGGAACGCCAGGACGGACCGACGCCACCGACGCCCGGCGACGCGGCGCAAGGCTGATCGGCCGCGCCGAGCGGGGCGGAGCGTCCGTGCCGTTGCCAAGCGCGCCGCCGCGCCCCACACTGCCGCGACGATGGTGTTCGGCAAGCTGCTCTCGGCGCTGAAGAAGACGCGCGACGCGCTGACCTCGGGCCTCGCGCGGCTGTTCGATGGCCGGCAGCTCGACGACACGTTCCTCGAGGAGCTCGAAGAGATCCTCTACAACGGCGACCTCGGCCCGGTCGGCACGCGCGTCGTCGAAGAGCTGAAGGCCGCCTACAAGCGGCGCGAAGTCCAGGAGACGGCCGATGTGCCGGGCTTCCTGCGCCAGAGGCTCGCGGCGATGCTCGCCGGCAGCGAAGCGCCGCTCGCTCGCGCCGCGAGCGGCCCCACCATCGTGATGATCGTCGGCGTCAACGGCGCCGGGAAGACCACCTCGATCGCCAAGCTGGCGCGCCACCTGCAGCAGCAGGGCAAGTCCGTGCTGCTCGGCGCCGGCGACACGTTCCGCGCTGCCGCGGTCGAGCAGCTGACGCTGTGGGCCGAGCGCCTCGGCATCCCGATCGTCAAGCAGGCCACCGGCGCCGATCCGGCGGCGGTCGCGTTCGACGCCGTCAGCGCCGCCGTCGCGCGCAAGGTCGACTACCTGCTGCTCGACACCGCCGGTCGCCTGCATACGCAGAAGAACCTGATGGCCGAGTTGGAGAAGATCGTGCGTGTGGTCAAGAAGCAGGCGCCCGACGCGCCGCACGAGACGCTGCTGGTGCTCGACGCCACCACGGGCCAGAACGCGATCCGGCAGGCGAGCGAGTTCCGCAAGGCGGCGCCGGTCAGCGGCCTGATCCTCGCCAAGATGGACGGCACCGCCAAGGGCGGCGCGCTGTTCGGCATCCGCGACGTGCTGTCGGCGCCGGTCAAGTTCCTCGGCGTCGGCGAAGGCATCGATGACCTCGAGCCATTCACCGTCCAGGGCTTCGTCGACGCAATCCTCAAGTTCGACGACAAGCAGCCGGCATGAACAACGCCGCCGCAGCGCCGTCGCCGCATGCGCCGCGCTGGCTCGCCGGCGCGGCAATGGCGCTGCTGGTGATCCCGTTCCACCCGCTGTGGATCGACGCCGAGCAGGTCCGCCGCGCGCTGCTGCTGGTGGCCGCCGGCGTCGCGCTGCTGGCCTGCCCGCGGCTGCCGGCGGTGCGCGGCGAGCGCTGGCTGTGGGCGTTCCTCGGCGCGCTGCTGCTCAGCGCCGCGGCGCGCTGGACCGGCGACGTCTGGTTCCGCGCCGCCGACGAGGCGAGCAGCTTCCAGCCGTGGGACGCCGCGTACCGGCTAGCGCACTGGCTGGCGCTGCTGGTCGTCGTGCGCCTGGGCGCTGCCGCCCCAGAGGCGTTGACCGGACCGCTGCCGTGGCTGCTGCTCATGACCAGCGCGTTCGGCCTCCTGCAGCGCTTGGGCCTCGCCGACCTCGACGGCTACGGCGTCGAACGCGAACCAGTGACGACGCTCGGCAACCTCAACGTCGCCGCCGAGTGGACCGCCATCGCCGCCGCCGGTGTCGCCGCGCTGCTGGCGCCGTCGGGCATTCGCGGGCGCGGCGTCGGCCTCGCCGCGCTGGCCATCGCCGGCGCGTACCTCGTCGCCAACGGCTCGCGCTCCGGCCTCGTCGCCATGCCACTCGCGCTGCTAGCGCTCGCCGCGCTGCAGCGGCGCGAACCGCTCGGCGAACGCATAGCGCCGATGCTCGCCATGCTGCTCGGCGCTGCCGCCATGGCGATCGTCGCCGCCGCTGCGCCGATCCCGCCGCCGCCAGCGCCGCAACCGGCGGCGCCGTCGAACAACGCGGTCAGCGCCCCCGACCGCGCGCCGCGCATCGACCGCAGCGCCGCGACGCTGGCGGTGCGCTGGGAGATCGCCAAGGCGACCGCGCGCCTCGTCGCCGACGCGCCGGTGTTCGGCTACGGCCCAGGCCAGTTCGCGCTGCACTACCCGCGCGTGCGCAGCCAGGCCGAGATCGAGCAGTCGAGCCTCGGCCGCAGCTTCGCCACCGAGGTGCGCACCGCGCACGACGACTGGCTCGAGTTGCTGATCGACGGCGGCGCCGTCGCGCTACTGCTGTTCGCCGCGGCGCTGTTGGCGCTGCAGCGCAAGCAAGCCGACAAGCGCCGGCTGGTGCCGCTGTTCGCGCTGCTGCTGCTGATGCTGGTGCGCGCGCCGCTGTGGAACGCTCCCGCCGCCGCCACCGCGCTGCTGCTCGCCGGCGCATCAGCGCCGGCCATCGGGCCGACTGGGCCATGGCACACGCTCGCCGCGCGCCTGCTCGGCGCCGCGCTGGCGCTGCTCGCCGTGCCCGTGCTGCTCGCCCACTTCGCCATGGTCGGCTACGTCGACGACGTCCGGGACGGCCGCACGCCCAACGTCGCCGCCGTGGTGCGCGCGTCGGCGTGGATGCCGTATGAGGCGCGCTGGGAAGAACTGCTGACGCGCGATCGGCTGGCGGCAGCGACGACGGCCAACGACGCGGTGGCCGCGGCCAACCTCGGCTGGGCGACGTCGTCGGCGGCGCGCGCGCTGCAACTGCGGCCCCACCACCCGCAGCTCTACCTCAACCTCGGCGAAGCGCTCGCGCGCCAGGGCAAGGTCGACGACGCGCTGGCGGTGACTCGGCAGGGCCTGCGCCTCGACGAGGGCAATCCCGAACTGCGCGTGCTGGCCAGCGTCGCCGAGGCGCAGCGCGGCCGCCTCGACGCCGCGATCCTCGCCGTCGCCGAGACCCCGCATCCAACGCTGCGCGCCCAGCTCGCGACGCACTTCGCGCAGCTCGAACAGGTCTGCTCGGCGCGCGGCGACGAGCTCGGCGTGCTGCGCTTCCGCATCGAGCGCCATGTCACCGCCGCCATCGACGGTCTTGGCGACACCAGCCCGACGGCGCTGCAGACAACCAGCGGCCACGTCCAGCAGGCGCTGCAGGCGATGCGCGAAGCCGACCGCAAGGACGATGGCCGCGCGCTCGTGCTCGGCGCGCTGCACCGCCTCGACCTCGGCAAGGAGCAGGAGTCGGCCCAGCTCGGCGAACTCGTCGGCAGCTACCCGCCGCTGCCGCGTTGGCAACGCGAGTTGTTCGGCCCGCAGCTCGATCGCCTGCGCGCGTTGCCGAGCTGGCAGGGGTATCTCGGCGCGGCGAAGTGACCGACCGGCCACCGCGCTATCTGCGCGGCGCGTGCGCGTAGCCGCGCGCGGTGACCGCGGGCAGTGTCGGCAGCCAGAGCGTCCACACCGCGTTGGCGCAGCAGCGCCGCCACGGCGTCGCCACGGCGAGCGCGCCGACCGCGAGGTACGCGGTGTTACTGTTCACCTGCCGCCGCGACTGTCGGCGGATTCACCAGCCGACTTGTCCGTTGGCGTCTTCGCCGCCGCCTTCACCGCCGCGAGGTCGTCCTCAGCGCCGCATGCGCCAACGAACTGCTCGAAGGTCCACTCCTGCTTGGCGAGCGGATGCTCGGCGGCGAACAGCGAGCGCAGCGCCGGTTGCAGAAACCAACCGAGGTAGGCCATGCCGAGGCGATTGGCGTGCAACTGGTCGCCCTGCAGGAGGGCGCCGGGCTGCGCGCGCACCGGGCCGTCCTGGAGCGGCAGGTCGACGCCGTCGATCTTCAGTTGCCGCAGCAGCGTCGACAACGGCACGAGGCGCACGTGCGGCCGCGCCTTGGCATACGCGGCGATTTGCGCGTTGAGCGTCGCCTGCAGCGCGACGCTCGGAATCTGTGCTGGCTTGAGCATGCGCGGCGACGCGCCGGTCATGTCGGGCAGGTCGCCGAGCACCAGCGGGCAAGTCAGGCCGTCGAGCAGTTCGAGGCCGCGCGCGAGCAGTTCGCTGCGTGCCTGCGCTTCGTCGTCGCCGTCGACGTAGCCGTAGGCGAACCAGAACGCGAAGTCGACGGCGAGCACCCCCGCCGCCTTGGCCTTCTGCGCGCCCGCCACCTGCTGGCTGCCGATCTGCGGCGGGTTGGTGAACATGCCCATCATCTGCATCGTCGGGTGCGTCGTCGCGCGCGCGTGCTCGCCGCACCACGCCTTGAGCACCTGCTGCAGCGACACCGTCTCGTCGGCCACCGCCGCGCCGGCCATCGGGCCGTCGCGGAAGCCGCCGCTGACCGACGCGCCGATGACGTGCAGGCGCGGCAGGCTGGCAGTCTTGGCGGCGGCTTTGCGCGCGCCGCCAGGCTCGACCGGCGACTGCGCGAACGCGGCCATGGCAAAGACCGCAACGACCGCGAGGCTGCGCGCGATGGCGCGGGAGAGGGACGTTGGCATTTGCTTGGCCATGGCGGAACTCATCGGACGGACTGGAGCACCGCGTCGTGCACGGCGCGGCGCACGGCGTGGATCTTGTTGTTGACGCGGGTCGGATGCACGCGGTTGGTCAGCAGCGCGACGCAGAGATCGTGGCGCGGGTCGCACCACAGCGACGTGCCGGTGAAGCCGGTGTGGCCGAACGTGCCGGGCGCGACCTTGGTGCCGCCGTAGCCACCGCCGACGAGCAGTTGGAAGCCGATCGCGCGCGTGCGGTCCTCGCCGATGCCGGCCGGCTCGCCGACGAGCGAAGCGACGCCGCGCGGCAGCCAGTCGCGGCCGCCGGCGAGCAGCGCCACGCCCAGGCGCGCGACGTCCATCGCGTTGGCGAACATGCCGGCATGGCCAGAAACGCCGCCCATGGCAAAGGCGTTCTCGTCGTGCACGAAGCCGCGCAACACGCCGCCGCGCGCCGGATCGTCCTCCGTCGGCGCCGCCGCGCCGGCAGCGCCGGCCGTCGGATGGAACGCGGCGCTCGCCATGCCGAGCGGCGCCCAGACCTCGCGCTGCGCGAACGCCACGAAGTCCTCGCCGCTGCACGCCTCGGTGATCGCCATCAGCAGCACGAAGCCGAGGTCGCTGTAGACGACGTTGCCGCCGGGCTCGCTCATCAGCGGCTCGGCGCACGCCGCGGCGACGATCGCCGCCTTGCTTTGCATGGTCTTGTAGTAGCGCTCGTAGGCAGGCAGTCCGGCTTGGTGCGCCAGCAGATGGCGCACGGTCACCTTGTCCTTGCCGGTGCCAGTGAATGCCGGCAGCCACTTCTGCGCCTGGTCGGCGAGCGACAGCTTGCCGGCGGCGACGAGGCGCAGGATGGCCGGCGTCGTGGCGCAGACCTTGGTCAGTGACGCGAGGTCGTAGCGCGTGTCGGGCGAGACGGCGGCGGCGTCGGGCGCGAAGTCGAGCGCGCCGACGGCGACCTCGGCGACGACCGCGCC
Source organism: Planctomycetota bacterium (assembly GCA_016872675.1). Lineage (GTDB taxonomy): Bacteria > Planctomycetota > UBA1135 > UBA1135 > UBA2386 > UBA2386. The sequence continues at coordinate 5,324 of VGZG01000033.1, read as the reverse complement.
GCGGCGCGCAACCACGCAGACGGCGCCGGGGAAGGCCTTGTCGTTGACCGCGCGGTTGAGCAGGCCGAACAGCTGGTCGGGCAGCGTCGGGTCGAGATCGGCGAGCGCTGGCGACGTGCGCGGCAGCGCCGTGCCCGGCAGCCGCGACAGACCCGTGCCGCCAACCGCGACGCCGGGGATCGAGACCGGCAGCCGGCCGGTGATCGGGGCGTCGCCGCGCAGCGCCGCGGCGGCCGCGCGTTCGACGCGCTCGGTGTCGACGAAGGCGGCGAGGTAAGCGTCGGCGTGCGGCAGCGCCTGCACGAGGTACGGATTGCCGAACGACGCCGTGACCACGCGCTGGGCTGCGGTCAACGCCGCGAGCGCTGGCTGCAGGACCGGCGGCAGCGCCACGCCGCCCTGGTACTCGCGCACCTTGACGTGCAGCGACAGCACGACGGTGCGCGCAGCGGCGATGCGCGCCGCCGCCGCCGCGACCTCGTCGGTCGCGCTGCCGCCGTGCAGGCGGATGCGGCGATCGGCGGCGACGACGTCGCCGAGCGCCTGCGCGAAGGTCTCGCCCTGGCCCTCGTCCTTGTCGACCAGCGTGACCAGCAGCGGCGCGTCGTCGCCGGCGGCCGCGCGCAGCGGCAGCGCGCCGTCGCGGTCGCGCACCAGCACGAGGCCGCGCGCGGCGATTGCGTCGGCGACCCTCTCGTTGGCCGGGGCGCGCAGCCGCTCACGCCAATCGGCGGCGACGCGGCCGCGGCCGTCGAACAGGCCGACCGACTGCTTGGCCTGCAGGATGCGCCGCACGGCGTCGTCGAGGCGCGCCATCGGCACGCGGCCTTGCTGCACGGCCTCGACCACCGCGGCGCGCGCGACCAGCGGGTCGGGCGGCATCAGCAGCACGTCGGCGCCGGCGAGCAGCGCGCGCACCGCCACTTCGCCGGGCGCGAACGCGTTCTTGACGCCGCCCATCTCGAGCGCGTCGGTGACGACGAGGCCGCGGAAGCCAAGCTCGCCGCGCAGCACGTCGGTCAGGATGCGGCGGCTCAGCGTCGCCGGCACCGCCGGATCCTCGCCGAGCCCAGGCACGCCGAGGTGGCCGGTCATGACCGCTTCGAGCCCGTCCTTCGCCGCCGCCGCGAACGGGAACAGCTCGACCGCGCGCAGCCGCGCGCCGTCGCCGGGCACGGTGGCAAGCGCGAGGTGCGAGTCGGTGTCGACATCGCCGTGGCCGGGGAAGTGCTTGCCGCACGGAATCACGCCCGCCTGCCGGATGCCGCGCGCCAGCGCCGCGCCGAGCACGGCGACGCGCTGCGGATCCTCGCCGAGGCTGCGCACGTTGATGATCGGGTTGGCGGCGTTGCTGTTGACGTCGAGCACCGGCGCGAACGCCCAGTGGAAGCCGAGCGCCTTCGCCTCCTCGCCGGTGATGCGGCCCATCGCCTCGGCGAGCGCTGGCGAACCGGTGGCGCCGACCAGCATCTGGTTGCCGAGTTCGGTCGCGCCCCGCAGGCGGAACCACACGCCGCCCTCGAAGTCGCCGGCGAGCAACAGCGGCACTTTCGCCGCGGCCTGGAGCTTCGGCGCCAGCGCCGCCGCGTCGTCGACCGTGCCCAGGCTGAGGATCACGCCGCCGAGGCCGGCGTCGCGCACCCACCCGACCATGCGGTCGTGGTTGCTGGCGCCGAGCAGCTTCTGCTCACCGCGCGACAGGCTCCACGACATGAACAGCTGGCCGGCCTTCTCCTCGAGGGTCAGCCGCGCCAGCAGATCGGCGACGGGATCCTGGGCGACGGCGGCCGCGGCGAGGGCGAATGGGGCGAGCAGGCGCAGGGCGATCGACACCGCAGCAGCGTAGCGTTCGCGCGCCGGCGGCGCAGGTGCGCGCCACCGCGCCGACCGCAAGCTAGGCCGACGCGAGGTCGGCGGCGGCCGCCCGATCGAGCAGCACATGCGCGTCGGGATGCTGGCGCAGCAGGCTCGCGGGGCAGGCAGGATCGATCGGGCCGCGCAGCATGGCGCGCACCGCCGTGGCCTTCTTGCCGCCGAACGCGCACAGCACGAGGCGTTTGGCGGCGACGATCGTCGCGAGGCCCGACGTCACCGCGCGCGTCGGCGGCTCCTGCGGCGAAAAACGCGCGCGCGCGTCGTTGCGGGTCGTCTCGGCGAGGTCGGTGACGTGGAAGCCGCTGCCGAACGGGGTGCCCGGCTCGTTGAAGGCGAGGTGGCCGTTGCGGCCGATGCCGAGGAACTGCAACTGCACGCCGCCGAGCTCGCGCAGGCGCGCTGCGTGCGCCGCGATCGAGGCCGGCGCGCCGTCGTGCGGCAACGGCACGAAGGCGCCGCGCAAAAGCCAGTCGCGCAGCGGCGGACAGCCTTCGCACAGCTCGTGCACCATGCCGCCGAAGCGCTCCGGGCCGAAGCCCAGGTACTCGTCGAGGTGCGTCGCGCACAGTCGGCCGGCGTCGATGCGACCGTGCGCCAGTTCGTCGGCCAGCGCGCGGAAGAACGCCGTGAACGTCCCGCCGGTGGCGAAGCCGAGCAGCGGCCGGCCGGGGCGTGCGGCGAGCGTTCGCACCTCGGCGAGCAGCAGCGGCACGGCCTCGGACGCGTGGTTGAGGATGCGGACGGACGGCGAGTTCATCGGGCGCGCAGACTGTGCCGACCGCGCGCGCCGGCGGCAAGCGCGACGCCGCGACGCGGTCAGCTCACTCGCGCTGCGGGGCGCCGCTGCCCGAGCGTGGCCCGTGCGCCGCGGCGACGCGACCCGGCCACGACGCGGGGCGGCGGATCGCCCGCCACGCCGCGGTCTCGTTGCGCAGCAGGCCGCGGCGCGAGGCCACGCCGATCGCGCGGAGCGCGAACGACCGACGGATCGCCGCCGGATCGCCGGCGCTCACGCCGCCACCCCCGCCGCGCGCAGCCGCGCAAACAGGTCGTCGCGCCGCCGGCGCGCCACCTCGAGATCGCGCGTCTGCAGCGATCGGCGGATGCGCTCCTTGCGGTTGCCGCGGTGCACGACGTAGTGGATCCACCACCAGCCGTGGTTCTGCCACAGGTGATGGTTCGGGTTGGCGTCGTCGATGCGGATCGACAACGTCGGCGCGACCGACGGCGTCAGGGCCGCGGGCGACGGGGTCGTCGTCGCGCGCGCCGACAGGAAGTTCGACTGCTTGCTGTTCGGGTGCATGCGTCCTCTTCGGGGGGAACGCACCCGGAGCGGCCGGCGGCCGCAGGAGCCTTCGTTCGCCGGGCCACTCGGCCCGCGCGCATCGGTCCGGCCCACGCGGGCCGGACCAGACCACCTTGCCGCTCCTCGGCAGGTTGGCCGCCCCCCGCTCGCGCGGTGGGCTGTCCAGATGCTGAGGAGGAAGATAGCGCGCGCCCGCGATCCGTCAATCGCCGCGTGTGTCATACGGCGACCGGCTGGCGACCGGCGCGCCCCCGAAACGCGACCGGCCGACCCCATGGGGCCGGCCGGCGTGCGCGCATCGCGACGGCGGCGCCGTCCGACGGTCCAGCGGTCTGGCGGTCAGACGCCGAAGGCCTTCTTCACCGCGTCGATCGCGTTCAGCTCCTCCCACGGGAAGAGCTTGACCGTCACGGTCTTCTCCTGGCCGGCGTTGTTGAACGTCTTGGTGACCGTCTTGCAGTCGCGGCCCATGTGGCCGTAGCTGGCCGTCTCGCTGTAGATCGGCGTGCGCATCGCGAAGCGCTGCTCGATGAAGTACGGGCGCATGTCGAACTCCGGCATGCCCATCAGCACCTTGCCGATCTCGCCGTCGGTCATCTTGACCTTGGCGGTGCCGTAGGTGTTGACGTAGAAGCCGACCGGCTTGGCGACGCCGATCGCGTAGGCGACCTGCACCAGGACCTCGTCGACGACGCCGGCGGCGACCAGGTGCTTGGCGACATGGCGCGCGGCGTACGCGGCGCTGCGGTCGACCTTGCTCGGATCCTTGCCCGAGAAGGCGCCGCCGCCGTGCGCGCCCTTGCCGCCGTAGGTGTCGACGATGATCTTGCGGCCGGTCAGGCCGGTGTCGCCGTGCGGGCCGCCGATGACGAACTTGCCCGTCGGGTTGACGTGGTACTTGATGTCCTTGCCGAACAGCGATTGCACGCGCTTGGGCAGCTTCGCGACGACGCGCGGCACCAGGATCTCGATGACGTCCTTCTTGATCTTGGCGAGCATCTTCGACTCGGTGTCGAAGTCGTCGTGCTGCGTGCTGACGACGATCGCGTCGATGCGCAGTGGCTTGCCGTTGTCGGCGTACTCGATGGTGACCTGGCTCTTGGCGTCCGGCCGCAGATACGGCATCGGGCTGTTCTTCTCGCGGCGGATCACCGCCAGCTCGCGCAGCAGCCGGTGGCTGATCTCCAGCGGCATCGGCATGTAGTTGTCGGTGTCGCGGCAGGCGTAGCCGAACATCATGCCCTGGTCGCCAGCGCCCTGTTCCTCGGGCTTCTTGCGCTCGACGCCCTGGTTGATGTCGGGGCTCTGCTCGTGGATCGCGGAGAACACGCCGCAGCTGTTCGCCTCGAACATGTACTCGCTCTTGGTGTAGCCGATGCGCTCGATGACCGAGCGCGCGATCTGCTGCACGTCGAGGTAGGCCTTGCTCTTCACCTCGCCGGCGAGGACGACCTGGCCGGTCGTGACCAACGTCTCGCACGCGACCTTGCTGGCCGGGTCGAAGGCGAGGAAGTGGTCGATGAGGGCATCGCTGATCTGATCCGCCACCTTGTCCGGGTGGCCTTCGCTGACGCTTTCCGAAGTGAAGAGGTAAGGCATGGGTTGGTCGCTTTTGCGGGCGGAGAAGCTACGCGGAAGCGACCGCCGATGCACGCGAGCGGACGCCGGCATGCGCTGGATGACGCGAAAAACCTGCGGGAACCGCAACGCCGCTGCGGCGTTCGTGCGACACTCGTGCGCGCAACCGGCCCGCGTCGGGTCGCGCGACGCGCGCAGCCATTCCCTCGCTCCCACGCCATCACGCGCATGCTCGCCATCGTGCCCGACATCGCCGTCGAACCCGCCGGACTTCCCTTCGCGCCGGAGTGGCTGTTCGTGGCGCTCGCCGCGGGACTCCTCGGCTTGACCGTGCGGCGCAGGCTCGCCGCCAAGCGCGGCGGCAAGGGCCCGACGGCGTGAGCCCACTCCGCGCCGGCATCGCGGTGGCGCTCGCGGCCCTGGCCTTCGTCGCCGCGGCCGCCGCGCCGGTGTGGACCTACGCGCTGTCGCTGGCGCTGTTCGGCCTGCCCCACGTCGCCTGCGAGCTGCGCTACCTCGACGAACGCTTCGGCGCCCGCGTCGACCGCGCGACCTGGCGCCGCCT
>VGZG01000032.1 GCA_016872675.1 Planctomycetota bacterium | reverse complement strand
AGTGGCGCCGGCGCGCCGCGCAGCATTGCCGGCGCGTCGCCGACGCGCTGGCGCACGAAGCGCTCGGCGCGATCGACCAGCGCGATCGTGCGTTCGTAGCTCGCGCGCGCCGTCGCGCCGAAGGTGAACAGGCCGTGCTGGCGCAGCACGATGCCCTGGCACCCGGGCGCGCGCTCGAACGCATCGGCGACCGCCTTCGCCAGCGGGAAGCCCGGCATGATCCACGGCAGCGACACGACGTCGTCGTGAAAGCAGGCGCGCACCAGCGCCTCGCCGTCGGGCTGGTCGGTCAGCGCCAGGATGGCGTCGGCGTGCGTGTGGTCGACGAAGGCGTGCGGCAGGAAGGCGTGCAGCAGCGTCTCCACCGAGGGGTTCGGCGCCTTGCTGTCGAGCAGCGCGCCGCGCACGGCGTCGACCATCGCCTGGTCGCCGAGCGACGGAAGCGCGCGCAATTCGCGCAGCGGCGAGAGCCGCACCGCCGGCAGGCCGGCGGGCTCGACGGCGGCGAGGTCGCTGCCGCTGCCCTTGACGCACAGCACGTCGATCGTGCGGCCGAGCAGGTCCTTCGCCGTCGTCTTGACCGAGGTGTTGCCGCCGCCGTGCAGCACCAGCGCCGGGTCGGCTCCGAGCAGGCGCGAGGCGTAGACGCGCAGCGCCATGGCCTCGCCATGCGCGCGGTAGCGGTCGCAGAACGCCTGGGCCTCGGCATCGTTCCAACGGTTCTGCATGCCGCGACGGTACGCCACCGGTGGCCGCCGCGCACCTCTCAGCGATCGGCGCCAGCCTGCGCGCGCAGCCAGGCGAGCAACCGCTGCATATCCTCGGGCAAGGGCGCCTCGAGGCGCAGCCGTTCTTGCGTCACCGGATGCGTGAACGCGAGCGACTGCGCGTGCAGCGCCTGTCGCGCCATTGCCGGCGCGCCCGGCGGCAGGCGGTCGTGCTGCCGCTTGGCCGAGCGGTAGACCTTGTCGCCGACGAGCGAGTGCCCGATCGCGGTCATGTGCACGCGGATCTGGTGCGTGCGGCCGGTCTTCGGCTGGCAGCGCACGTGCGCGAAGCCGCCGAAGCGCTCGACCACTTCGTAGTACGTCGACGACTCGCGGCCGCCTTCTTCGACGGTGGTCATGCGGTCGGGGTGGCGCGGGTCGGGCGCGATCGCGCGCTCGATCCAATCGCTCTGGAAGCGCGGCTCGCCGTAGACGACGCAGCGGTACTCCTTCTCGACGAGGCGGTCCTTCCACTGCTGCCGCAGCGCTTCCATCGCGACCGCGGTCTTGGCGACGACCATCACGCCGGTGGTGTCGCGGTCGAGCCGGTGCACGATGCCGGGCCGATCGACGTCGGGCGGACTCGGCAGGTCGCCCAGGCGCGCGCGCGCCCAGCTCGCCACCGTGTGCGCCACCACCGACGGATCCTCGGGCGGATGCGCGGCGAGTCCGGCGGGCTTGTCGATGACGCACACCGCCGCGTCGTCGAACAGGACGCGCACCTCGGGCAACGGCAGGTCGGGCGCCAACGGGTCGCGCAGCGCGTCGACGAGCACGCGGAAGGCGACCTCATCGCCGACGACCAGCGTGGTCGCCGGCTTAGCGCGCATGCCGGAAACGGTGACCAGCCCCGCGTCGAGCAACCGCCGCGCCGCCGACCGCGAGCCCACTTCCGGCTGGGCGGCGAGGAACGCGTCGACGCGCTGGCCGAGGTCGCTCGCGGTCGCCACGCGCAGGAAGGTCGGCAGCATGCGCCCTGCTTAGCCGCCGACGCGAGCCGGCGAAATAGTCGCGCCGCTCGGCGGGCCGATGCGCGACGGGTCGAAAACAACCGTGGCGGATCGCCCAGCTTGGACCCTTTTCCACAATTCCACGGAAGGAAGTTGCAGGTTGGCGCACCGACCGGCACCTTGCAACCTAGCGATACGCCTCCCAACTGCGGGAGGTGGGCTTGGGAGGCTGCGGCATGCGCCGCGGCAGATGCAATGACCTCGACCGACGGCCTCGAAACCGCTCCGGACCGCGCCCCAACGGCGCTGCCGCACCTGCCTCGTCAGACCCACACTGGCCAGCGCGTGCTGCTCGTCGACGACGAAGCCGATGTGCTGCTCGGTCTGCGCCGTGTCCTCGAATCGGCCGGCTACCGGGTGACGTGTGCGACCTCGCTGGCGCAAGCGGCTGCGACCATGCGCCGCGAGCGCTTCCAGTTGGTGCTGACCGACCTGTACCTTGGCGCGTCGGATCTCGGCGTGCAGATCGCCGAAGTCGCGCGCGAACGCCGACCGCACACGCCGGTCGTCGTCCTGACCGGCCGCCCCACCTTCGACGCCGCCCAGGATGCGCTGCGCAAGAACGTCGCCGACATGGTGGTGAAGCCGGTCGATCCGCAGGCGCTGCTGGCGACCTGCCGCCGCGTGATCCACGACACCGAACTCGCGCGCCGCAATGCCGAACTCGAGTCGGTCAATTGCGTTCTGACGACCGTGCTGCCGCGCACGATCGAGATCAAGGACCCGACGACCAGCGGCCACGCCGCGCGCGTCATCGGCTACACGGACGTGCTCGCGCACCGGTGCGGCGTGGCGGAAGAGGACCGCGGCTCGCTGCGCCTCGCCGCCCTGCTGCACGACATCGGCAAGATCGGCATCCCCGACCAGATCCTGCAGAAGCCGGGCGCCCTGACCGCCGACGAGTTCGAGGTCATCAAGCGCCACCCGGCGATGGGCTACGAGGTGCTCGCCGGCCTCGACGGCCACGACGATGTCCGCACCTGGGTCTACCAGCACCACGAGCGCTGGGACGGCAAGGGCTACCCCAACGGCCTGCGCGGCGAGGAAGTCGCCTTGCCAGGGCGTATCCTGATCCTGGCCGAGGTCTACGACGCCTTGGCGGAAGAGCGCAGTTACAAGCCGGCCTGGCCGGTCGAGAAGATCGTCGCGCTGTTCCGCGAACAGGCCGGCAAACACTTCGACCCGGACCTCGCCCACCTCGTCGCCGACGGCCTCGAGAAAATGGGCGGTCGGTTCTTCGCCGCGAGCCAGGGCCTGCTCTTCTAGTCCGCGGCAAACCGCCGCTCGACAGGGGGTTGGCAGCCGCGACGCGGATGAGACAATCGTTGAGGCTGAGAGGGCGCGGGCTACGATCCGCACCCCCTCTGCTCTGGCTGCCGACGCTCCGCGGCGACCAGCGACGATTCCGTTCCCAGCGCACGATGAACCCCTCTTCGCTGCGAGCGCCCGCGCTCGTGTTCCTGACCCTGATCGCGTCCGCCGGCGCCCAAGGCGCCGCGGCCAACAAGTCGGCAGCCGCCGCAGCGCCCGCTTCGGCGACGTTGAACGGCGTCAGGCTCGACGGCCAGAACACCGACGGCTTGCCGTCGTTCTTGCTGACGGTGCCCGGCGGCATTGTCGAGATGGGCCTCGACGCCGCGACCCTCGTGCAGGCCGCCAGCCAGGTGGCCATGCCGACGAAGCCGGAGAACGCGCTCAGGATCGCCCCAGCGGTGCTCAACACGGCGATGCGCCGCTCGACGTCGATCCTCGGCCGCAAGAAGACCGAGGTACCGGCGTTCTTGCTTGGCAAGTTCCCGGTCACCAACGCGCAGTACGAAGCGTTCGTCGCCGCGCGTCGTAAGGACGGCAAGTACCACGCGCCGTTCCACTGGTGGCGCTACGGCCGCAGCGATGACTACAACGCCAAGATCGAGCAGATCAACAAGGAGTTCCCGAAGGACAATGAGGGCCCGCTCAACTTCTGGGACCGCTACGGCGGCGAGCTGCCGTACAAGGTCTGCGACGACAAGGGCAAGTCGATCGGCGACCAGCCGGTGACCTTCGTCAGCTGGCGCGCCGCGAACGACTTCGCCGCGTGGCTGGGCATGCGCTTGCCGAACGAAGCCGAGTGGACGCGCGCCGCGCGCGGCGACGGCAAGGCGACCTGGCCGACGGCCAAGGCCGACGACCCCGCCACCGACCGCTACACCGAGCAGTTGCTGAAGGACCTGCGCCTCGCTTCGTCGGCCGACAAGGCGAACAAGCCGATCGGCACCGTCGCGACGGCGGCGGGCGCCTTCGGCCACATGGACATGTTCGGCCAGGTCTGGCAGCTGCTCGGCGAGCAGGGGTTCCAGCCGATCAACGGCCGCGACGCGTTCGAAGCCGAGTGGAAGAGCCTGATGAAGGACAAGGCTGCCATGGCGCTCAAGTCGCCGCCGGCGTGGAAGGACGAGAACGTGCTCGCCAAGGGCGGCAGCTTCCTGGCGAGCAACGAGCCGATCCAACTGCTGATCGACGCGCGCGCGCCGATGCAGACGGTCGACGTGCTCGAGAGCGTCGGCTTCCGCCTCGCCAAGAGCATGAAGCCGGGCTACGACGCGCTGTACTCGGCGCTGCGCGGCACGTTCAACAAGAACCCCTTCGCCGTCGACCAACAGGTCGACCTCGGGTCGCAGGTCGGCGCCGAGCGCTACGAGCTCGACACCAACGGTTTCCCGACCAGCTACGCGACGATCACGTTCGCGCCGGTCAACTTCCTGTCGAAGGACAAGAGCCCCGAAGTCGGCAAGCTGCTCGAGCAGAGCCAGACGACGCCGATGCTGCTCGGCGCGCTGATGACGACCTCGCCGCTGGCCGTCCCGGCGGCCCCGGCCGGCCTGTACTCCGTGCTCTACCGCAAGGCCGGCGCGCCGCGCGAGCTGGTCGAGGCCGTCAAGGCCGGCCACAAGGAGCTCGTCGCCGCGCAGAAGAACAAGCCCGCCGACAAGCCCGAGGGCGAGGACGACAAGAAGGAGGACGACAAGAAGAAGGACAAGAAGAAGCCGTGGCGCGACATCGTCAGCCGCTTTGGCGTCACCGACGAGGAGGTATTGAGCAAGGAAGCCGCCAACGGCAACCTGAAGTTCCTGCGCATCGACGGCCGTGAGGTCCCGATCACCGAGGACGTGTTCCTGCTGCACGGCAACGAGGGCAAGATCATCGCCGCGTGGCCGGTGCCGAACGCCAAGCCGGCGGCCACACCGGAGGCGATCCAGAGCATGTCGCTCGAGGCCAACGACAAGGGCAAGGCCCTCGTCAAGGTGCGCTTCGGCACGCCACTGACGCTAGGCAACGGCAAGAAGTTCGCCGACGTCCAGATGCATGTCACGCTCGACCGCGACGCGCCAAGCGCCGACAAGCCGTGGCGCCTGCCGGCGGCAGCCGCCCCCGGCAGCGGCAAGTGAGCCGCCGCCGGCCGGTGCGCGGCTGCCAACCGCGTCGGCAGAGCGTATCGTCCAACTGCCCCACGCCGACCCGACGTTGCCCAGAGGAGAACCCGTGAGCGCCGACAAGCATCCCGCCGCCAAGGTCCGCATTACCGACAAGGCCAAGGCGGCGTTATCGGTCCAGAACTACGCGCCGCGCCCGCCGATCGACGGCGTGCAGATCGTCGAACTGAAGCGCTTCAACGACGACGGCGGCGCGATCACCGAACTCGGCCGACTCACCGCCGGGATGCACGGCCAACTGGCCGGCTTCGAGGTCAAGCAGGTCAACTACTCGGAACTCGAGCCGGGCGCGATCAAGGCCTACCACATGCACCACCGTCAGACCGATGTGTGGTACGTGCCGCCGTGCGACAAGCTGCTGCTGGTGCTGCACGATTGCCGCCAGGGCTCGCCGACCGTAGGCGCGACCATGCGCCTCGTCATGGGCGACGGCAAGGACCGGCTCGTGCGCATCCCGCCGGGCGTCGCGCACGGCACGCGCAACCTCGCGGCGACGCGCGGCCGCATCATCTACCTCGTCGACGTGCAATTCTCGGCCGACCCCAAGGAGTGCGACGAGGGCCGGCTGCCGTGGGACTTCCTCGGCGCCGACATCTGGGAAGTCGTCCGCGGCTGAAGGGAGAGCGCCGCCGGCTCAGAGCACCGGCGACAGCAGCCCGCAGGCGGCGTCGAGCAGCCGCGGCAGCGCCCGCGTCGGCAGATCCGCCTCGGTGATACGCCGACCATCTGCCGCGCGCCGCGCCTCGATCGTCGTCAGCACATCGCGCGCGAGGTCGGGCGCATCGACGGCGACGACAGCTAGTTCGAAGTTGAGGTTGGCGCTGCGCAGATCCATGTTGGCGCTGCCGACGATCACGACCCGGCCGTCGACGACCAGCGCCTTGGCGTGGTTGTAGTCCTCGGTCGACTCATGGATCTCGATGCCGGCGGCCAGGAAGCGCCGGTACTGGCTGCGCTGCGCATGGTGCAGGACCCAGGTCTCCGTCTTCGCGCCGTTGGTGTGCAAGCGCACGCGCACGCCGCGACGCGACGCCAGCTGTAGCGCGAACAACAGCTCGGGCGGCGGCAGCAGGTACGGCGAACTCAGCTCGACGGACTCCTTCGCCTCGCCGATCGCCTGCACGACCGCGAGCCACAGGTCCGACAGCTCGCGATCGGGCCCCGAACAGACGACGCCGAGCTTGCGGTCGCCGATCGGCTGCGGCGCGGTGAAGACGTCGGCGAGCACCTCGTCGGTCGCCGTGCACCAGTCCTCGACGAACACGTCCTGCAGCCGATCGACCGCCGGACCGCGCACCGCGACCATGGCGTCGCGCCAGCGGCGCTGCGCGCCGAACCGGTCGGTCGCGTACTCGTCGGCGATGTTGCGGCCACCGAGGAAGCCGACCTCGCCGTCGACGACGAGCAGCTTGCGGTGGTTGCGCAGGTTGAGCGTGAACGGCCGGCGCTTCCACAACACCGGCAGAAAGGCCTCGGCGCGGCCGCCCGCGGCCCGCAGCGGCGCCAAGTGCGCGGCGGTCAGCCCGAAGCTGCCAAACGAGTCGTAGAGCAGCCGCACCAGCACGCCGCGGCGGGCGGCCTGTTCGAGCAGCGCGAGGCAGCGCAGGCCAGTCCCGTCCGGCCGGAAGATGTAGACGACGAGGTGCACGTGCCGGCGCGCGCCATCGATTGCAGAGGCGGCGGCGGCGAAGAACTGCTCCCCATCGGGCAGCCAGGCCAGTTGGTTGCCATCGAGCAGGCCGCCACCATCGTCGCCGCTGAGCAGCGCGGCGAGGCCGCCGCCGCGCGCGGGGCGTCGGCCGCGATCGCTGCGGCCACGCGCCTCGCGCAGCCGGACGCCGCGCTTCCGCACGCGCCGCAAGCGGCGGATCTGCAACTGCCGCGGGAAGAGGTAGTACAGCAGCAGGCCGAACCACGGCACCGCCAGGATCACCGCCACCCAGAGCAGCGTTGAGGCCGGCGAGCCGCCGCGCACCAGCACGCGATAGACGAACAGCACCGCCAACAACTCGCCGAAGAGCGTCAACGCGAACAGCAGCGCGCTCCACGAGTCGGCCGCCGGGCTCACCGCGAACGCGATCGCCGCGGCGCCAGCCATCAAGTGCCGTCGCGCGCCGGCGCGCCGGCGTTGGTCGCCAGCAGCGGCATCTTGCGGCGTTCGATGTCACCCTTCGTGTCGTGCGCCTCCACGGTGAACACCAAGAAGGTGCCGAGCCCGATGTCGCGACCGAGCGGCGAGTCGATGTAGAACGTGCCTCGCCAGTTGGCAGCGACCGTGATGCGCTTGAGGTTGACGTATGGCTCCATCTCCGGGCCGCCGTGGCCGGGCGGGCTCTCGATCGGCCGCAGGAGCACTTCGCCGATCGCGTTCGTCGTCATCGAGCCCTCCGGCCCCATGCGGATCACCAGCGGCTCGGGCGAACGATTCTCGACGATGACCTGGATGCGCGCCTGCTCGCGCTGCAGGTCGAGCGAGAAGTCGACCCCGTGCATGCGCGTCACCCAAACGCCTTGCGGGCCCATCGCCCAGTCGTGCGCGCCGTTGGGCACAAAACGCAGCCACGACTTCGGCGGCGGCGTCGTGCACGACGCCAACGCCATTGCGAGAACTCCCACTGCCAAGGCGATCTTCATGTCTGGCTTCCTGTGTGCTAACGAGGAATCGGCACGCGGCACCCGCCGCGTCGCCACGCCAACCATACGCCGGCGCGCCGCAGGCTCCATGCTCCGCCTGCCGGACCGCGAGAACCTTTGGCCACGGCGACTTGGACTCGAAACGACAACGCCCGCCGTGCAGGGCACGGCGGGCGTCGGTAGTGGAGCCGATGGTGGGACTCGAACCCGCGACCTATGCTTTACGAAAGCATTGCTCTACCAGCTGAGCTACATCGGCGCGCAGCAGGGCGGGGGAGAGTAGCGAGCTATTCCCGCGTGGTCCAGCATCCTGGGCCGCCTTCGCCCCGAATCGGGACGGCCGACTCGGCCACCAACGCCACCCGGCCACCTCGGCGCAAACGTCGAAGTGGCCGGTGGAGTCGTCCGCAAACGGGACGCTGCGTGCTCAGCCTTCCGACTTCGGCGTCGACGCGGTGCGGGTGTACTTCTGCAGCGCCTCCAGCGTCGCCTCCGGCGACAGCCCGGCCTTGCCGAGCGCCGCGCCGAGGTCGACGCGCAGACCGGTGTCGGTCGCCGTGTCCATCGCCGCGCGCAGCGCCGCGACAGCCTCGTCCGACTTGCCGCCGCGGGCCAGGATGTTGCCGATCGCCGTCGCCGTCGCGCGCTTCAGGTCGATGCTGCCGCCGCCCGCGAGAGCGCCGGCGAGGGCCGCCAGGGCCCCCTCGCCGCCGCCAAGGCCGAGGGCCTTCGCCGCTGCGACCGACACCGCATCGGCGCGGTCGAGCTGGCCGGCGAGCGCCGTCACGGCGCCGCCGATGTCGCCCCCGCCTGCGGCCAGCGCCGCGAGGCTGGCGCTGGCATTGGCCGCATAGGCCTCCGCGCGCGCCTTGGCCGGATCGTTGGAACCCTCCAGGGCAGCGGCGGCGGCCGCGCCGAGCGCCTCGCCGGTCAGCGGTGCCTTGATGTAACTGTAGCCGTCACCGAGCTTGGCCCTGGCGGCATCCTCGTCCTTGCACAGGATGGCGATCTTGGTGTTCGCCATGCGCGGGTCCTTCTTGACGTTGCCGATCACGTCCTGCGGCAGACGATCCGGCAGGATGTCGCTGACGACCAGGAAGTCGACGTTCGGGTTGGTCAGCAACGCAGCCATGCCCGTAAGGGCGTCGCCGCTGTGGCTGACCGCGAAGCCGCGCTTGGCCGACAGTTCGGCCACCGCGGCGTTGGCGTCGCTGAGCGGCGCGATGACGTGGACCGTGTGGACCGCCTGCTCGACGACTGCAGCCGCGAGCACATCGACCACCGCGCCCGACGACGGCACGTTGACGCCGTTCGTCACCTTGACCAAGGCCTCGGCCGCGGCGTAGCGGACACGCTTGTCGCCGCTGCCCAGGGCGTTGGCCAGCGTCGAGCGCCCCACCGTCACGGCGCTCTCGGCCGTCGCGAGGGCGCCAATCGCACCCATGGCGACCGGCGCGAGACCGGTCGTCATGCCGACCTCGAGGGCCACGCGGACGGCGTCGAGGCCCGACGCCAAGGCGACCGCCTTCAGGTCGGCCGACGTGGCCTCGAGGGCCTTCATCGTCTCGTCGCCGCCGGCGACGCCCTGGTCGATGAGATTGGCCTGCGCAAGACAGGCCTGGGCGAACGCGCTGCGCGCCTCGGCGTTCGACGGGGCGATGCGCAGGGCGGCCATGGCGCAGCCCTTGGCCAGTTCGGCCGGGTACAGCAGGGCCGGCACGTCGGCGGCGACGAGTTTGTCGTCGGCGAGCGACCAGACGACGTCGCTCCAGGCGCCAGCGGCGACGTTGCCCTTGAGATATTGGCCAGCCTGCGCCAGGTAGCCGTCGACGGCCGAGCCGCCGCCGCCCTTTTGGGCGACGAACTTGGTGGCGATGTCACGGACGCTGGCGCGCTCGTCGTTCTTGAGATGCAGCATCGCCGGCGTCGCGCGGTCGTCGCCAATCATCTTGAGCGCCGCGGCGGCGTTCTGCACGACCTCGAGGTTGCTGCTGCCGAGCGCGGCGAGCAGCGGCAAGACGGCGTGCGAGCGCAATTGCGACAGCGCGGCGACGGCTTGGATCTGGCCATCGGCGTCGTCGTTGTTGCCGAGCTTGGCGACCAGCGCCGGCACGGCGAACTCACCGTGCTCCGCGACCAGCGAGTTGACCGCCGACTGGCGGGCGCCGTAGTCGCTGTCCTTGGCCGTGGCCGTGGCGACGAGGCCGTCAATCGCAGCGCCGTCGCGCGAACGGACCTTCTTCTCGGCCTTGGCGCGGTCGAGGATCGCGATGGCGATCTTCTGGATCTCGCCTGGGTTGCCGTCGGCGTCCTTCTGCGTCATCAGCAGGTACCACTCGTCCTGCGAGATCGAGCGGTACATCTGCATCGCGTCCGCGTTCGACGGATCGCCAGCAAGGATCTCGCGCAGCTTCGCGGTCGCCTCCTCCTTCTGGTTCAGGCGGAGCAGCGTGGCGGCCTCCTGCAGCGGCGTATCCTGCGCCAGCGCGGCGCCACCGATGACCGCGGCGACGGCCACCGCGAGCAGGGATTGGGAGAGGGAGCGAGCCATGAAACGGGACTCCTTGGGGGGTCGGGTGCAGATGGGGTCTGAGGGAGGGCAGCGCGAAGCAGCGAGCGCGGCGTGCACTGGACGGGTGTGCACCGCCGCCCTCCGTCCGGGCGAGGCCGGAAAGGGCTGGCGAATGCTATGTTCGGACGCCTGGGGGTCAAGCATTCGCCCCGCCGGACGAGCCGCACAGCCGACCCGTCCGACGGCCCCCGCGCCGCCTAAAACCGCCGCCCCGCCGCCATGCCGACCGCCCCCGCCGTCATCCTGATCGTCGACGACCACCGCGCCGTCCGCGAGGAACTCGTCTTCCAGCTGACCTTCGACGGCTATCTGGCCCGCGAGGCCCCCGACGGGCCGTCCGGCCTGCAGATGGCGCTCGACCCCGCCGTCGACCTGCTGGTGCTGGACGTCAAGTTGCCCGGCATGGACGGCCTGGAGGTGCTCGCCAAGGCCAAGGAGGCCCGCCCGGAACTGCCGGTGGTGATGATCAGCGGCCACGGCGACCTCGAGACCGCGGTGCTGGCCGTCCGCCGCGGCGCCTACGACTTCCTGCAGAAGCCCTTCGGCAAGGACCGGCTGGCGCTGTCGCTGCAGAACGCGCTCGCCGCCAGCCGCCTCGCCCGTGAGAACGCCGCCCTGCGGCAGGCGTTGGCCCGCGACCATGCGCTGCTCGGCGACAGCGCCGCGATGCAACAGGCGCGCGCGACGATCGCCAAGATCGCCCCCACCGACGTCATCGCGCTGGTCACCGGCGAAAACGGCGTCGGCAAGGAATTGGCGGTGCGGCAGCTGCACCTGCAGAGCCGGCGATGCGACGGTCCGTTCGTGGCGCGCAACTGCGCCGCGATCCCCGACGATCTCGTCGAGAGCGAGCTCTTCGGCCACGAACGCGGCGCCTTCACCGGCGCGCTCGCCGCGCACGCCGGCGCCTTCGAGCAGGCGCACGGCGGCACGCTGTTCCTCGACGAGGTCGGCGACATGCCGCTGCCGATGCAGGCCAAGCTGCTGCGCGTGTTGCAGGAGCGACGTGTGCAGCGACTGGGCGGCGCCAAGGAGATCGCCGTCGACGTCCGCATCGTCGCGGCGACCAACCAGGACCTCGCTGCGTTGGTCGCGGCGGAGGCGTTCCGCGAAGACCTCTACTACCGGCTGCACGGCGTGCGCGTGCATCTGCCGGCGCTGCGCGACCGCCGCGACGACATTGGCCCGCTGGCGCTGCACTTCCTCGCCGGCGCGCGCGCCCGCCACGGGCTGCCGCCGCGGCGCCTGCACGCCGACGCGATCGGCTGGCTGCAGGCGCAGCCATGGCCGGGCAACGTCCGCCAACTGCGCAACGTCGTCGAAGCCGCCGCGGCGCTCGCCGATGGCGAGGAGATCGGCTGCGCCGACCTGCAGACGGCGCTAACGCCGGCGCCCGCGCGCGACGCCGGCGGCACGGACTGGTTCGCCTTCGAGCGCCTCGAGGACTTCCGCGCCGCGACCGAGAAGGAATTCCTGCGCCGCAAGTTGCTCGAGTTTGGCGGCAACATCAAGCGCACCGCCGAGCGCATCGACCTGATGCGCAGCAATCTCTACAAGAAGCTCGAGCGCTACGGCCTGAAATGATCGCGGCCGCGCACGGCATCCGCGGCGGCCGCTCGTCCATCGATCCGCGCGGCGCTCAGTTGGCCTTTGGTTCCTGCGGCAGCACGAGCTTCTGGCCCTCGCGCACGCCGTCGCCGAGGCCCGGGTTGGCCTGCTTGATCGCGGCGACCATCTTGTTGGCGTTCTTGCGGCCGTAGGTGCGCTCGGCGATCCGCCACAGCGAGTCACCGGCCTTGACCGTGTAGCTCGTGCCAGCGGCGACGGCGATGGCGACGCCACTGCTGCTGCCAGCGCTGGGCGCCTTGTTCTCGTTAGTGATGTTGTTCTCGCTAGTGATGGCCGCCGGCGCCGGCGTGGCGAAGCTCGGGGCCGCCTGGCCGTTGGCCGGCGCCGCGCCCGGCGTCGCCGGCAGTTCGGCGGTCAGCGCCTTCGGCTTGCTCGCCTCGATCGCCGCGACGAGCACCTCGTCGTCGACCCAAGGCACCGCGATCTCCTGGCCGACGCGGAGCACGACGAGTTCTTCGTTGAGGCTCTTCGTCTCGGCGAGGTACGGGTCGCGCGCGCCGCACCAGCGGCGCACGAGGCCCTCGACCGAGTCATTGGGCTTGGCGCGCACGAAGCGCACGTTGCGGTCGCGGTGCGACATGCCGAGTTGCTGCGCAACGAGGTCGGCGGCGACCATCGGCTTCGGCGCTGGCGCCGACAGCGGCTGCGGCGCGACGTCGCTCGGCGATGGCACGCCGGGCAGCGAAGCGTCGGCCGCCGTCTTGTCGTCGGCCGCCGGCTTCGGCGCGTCGGCGTCCCTGACGGCGACTTCCTGATTGAGGATCTGCGCGAGACCCGGCGTCATAGCGGCGTTGCCCGCGCCCGATTTCGGCCGGAAGACGACCGCAACGACGAGGATCAGGCTGAGGAACCCCGAGACGGCATAGACCAACCAACGCTCGTTCTGCTTCATAACACCCTCCCGCAACCCGAGGCATCGAGTTGCAGCGCAAGGGGCGAAGCGCGCGCCGTGACGAGGATCGCGCACAACCGCCCGACGACGCCGGGATGACCGCCCGACGACGGCGGAGATCCTAGGCAGCTCGGCGCAGACTGCAACCGTCGAAACGACAAGTTCCTGCAACCGCGAAGGCGGCGGCGCCGCGCACTTGCCCACGGGCTTGGGCCGGCGCTCGACGCCGGCGGTGTCCTCGTCGAGCTGCAGCGCCGGCGACGGCGGACCCACGGGATCGGGGGGTGGCGCCAACAGCTCGATGGCGACCCGGCCCCCCGCCGAGTCGCGGTAGGCGACCTCGCGCAGCACGCCGGCGGCCGCATGCAGCGTCAGGTCGAGACCGCGCACCCGCGCCCGCACGGCGTCGGGCCGCGGCGCCAGTTGCCGCGGGCGACGGCCGAAGTCCGGCGCTAGTCCATGGCAACTACGAGCAGCCTCAGCCGCCGAGGTCCACGCCCGCCTGCTTGGCGAACGTCTGCGCCGCCGGGTAGCCGGCGTCAGCGTGGCGCATCACGCCGGTGCCCGGATCGCAGGTCAGCACGCGGCGGATGCGGCGCGCGGCCGCGTCGGTGCCGTCGGCGACGGTGACCTGGCCGCTGTGGATCGACTTGCCCATGCCGACACCGCCGCCGTGGTGCAGCGACACCCACGTCGCACCCGACGCGACGTTGAGCATGGCGTTGAGCAGCGGCCAGTCGGCGATCGCGTCGCTGCCGTCGAGCATGGCCTCGGTCTCGCGGTACGGCGAGGCCACCGAGCCGCAGTCGAGGTGGTCGCGGCCGAACACCACCGGCGCTTCCAGTTCGCCCTTGCGGACCAGTTCGTTGACGGCGAGGCCGAAGCGCGCGCGCTCGCCGTAGCCGAGCCACAGGATGCGCGCCGGCAGGCCCTGGAAGGCGATCTTCTGGCGCGCCTTCTCGATCCACGTGCGGATCGCCGGGTTGTCGCCGAACATCGCGAGCGCGAGCTCGTCGGTGCGCGCGATGTCGGCCGGGTTGCCGCTGAGCGCGACCCAGCGGAACGGCCCGCGGCCCTCACAGAACAGCGGCCGGATGTACTCGGGGATGAAGCCCTTGATGCGGAACGCCTCGGCGATGCCGTGGTCGCGCGCCTCGGTGCGGATGTTGTTGCCGTAGTCGAACGTGATCGCGCCGCGCTCCTGCAGGTCGAGCATCAGGCCGACGTGCTTGCAGACGGTGCGGTAGGCCTGCTCGAGGTACCCCTTGGGATCCCGCTCGCGCAGTTCGCGCGCCTTCTCCACCGTCATGCCGTCGGGCACGTAGCCGACCAACATGTCGTGCGCCGAGGTCTGGTCGGTGAGCAGGTCCGGGACCACGCCGCTGTCGCGGATGACTGTCAGCAGCTCGGTGGCGTTGCACTTGACGCCGATCGACCACGGCTGCCCGGCCACCTTGCGCGCCAGCGCTGCCTGCAGCGCCAGCTTGGGGTCGTCGATGCGCTCGTCGAGGTACTTGGTCTCCAGCCGCTTGTCGATGCGCCAGCCTTCCACGTCACAGGCCAGGCACACGCCGCCCGCCATGGTCACGGCCAGCGGCTGCGCGCCGCCCATGCCGCCGAGGCCGGCGGTGACGACGAGGCGGCCCTTGAGGTCGCCGCCGAAGTGGCGCTTGCCGGCGGCGACGAAGGTCTCGTACGTGCCCTGCACGATCCCCTGCGTGCCGATGTAGATCCACGAACCGGCCGTCATCTGGCCGTACATGATCAGGCCGAGCTTGTCGAGGCGGCGGAACTCGTCCCAGTTGGCCCAGTTGCCGACGAGGTTGCTGTTGGCGAGCAGCACGCGCGGCGCGTCCGGATGCGTGTCGAACACGCCGGCGCACTTGCCCGACTGCACCAGCATGGTCTGGTCGGGGCGCAGGCGACGCAGCGTCGCCAGGATCTTCTGCAGCGCCTCAGGGTTGCGCGCCGCCTTGCCGAGGCCGCCGTAGACGATCAGCCGCTCGGGGTCCTCGGCGACGTCGCGGTCGAGGTTGTTCTGCACCATCCGGTACGCGGCTTCGATCGTCCAATCGGCACAGGTCAGCTGCTTGCCCCGCGGGGCGCGATACGGCGTCATGCGCGCGATCGTGGCGACGGACGCGGGCAGGCGCAAGGTGGGCGGACGAAGGGGACTGCCCCGCATCCGGCGACTGCGCGCGGCGACGTGACGAGGTGTCCGCCGCCGCGCCGCACCGTCGTCGTCACCGGCGCCCGATTCGCCGGCGCGCTCGCCTCACACCGCCAGCGCGCCGACCGCCTTCTCCGCCGCGCCGACGACCGTGCCGTCGCGCAGCAGGCGCTCGGCGGCGGCGAGGTCGGGTGCGAGGTAGCGGTCGCGGTCAAGGCCCTTCACCGTCCGGCGCAGCGCCTTGTACGCGGCGTGCGCGCCCTTGCCGGGGCGCAGCGGCTCGCCGAGGTCGAGCGCCTGCGCTGCGCACAACAGTTCGATGCCCAGCACCTTCGCGGTGTTGGCGACGACCTGCTGCGCGTGGCGCGCGGCGGTGACGCCCATCGACACGTGGTCCTCGCGGTTCGCCGACGTCGGGATGGTGTCGACGCTGGAAGGATGCGCGAGCGTCTTGTTCTCGCTGCACAGCGACGCGGCGACGACCTGTGGGATCATGAAACCGCTCTCGACGCCGGCGGCGCGCGCGAGGAACGGCGGCAGGCCGGAGATGTCCGGGTTGACCATCTGCTCGATGCGCCGCTCGCTGATGTTCGCGAGCGTGCTGACCGCGATGGCGAGGAAGTCCATCGCCTGGCTGACCGGCTGGCCGTGGAAGTTGCCGCCGCTGAGCACGTCACCGCCGGGAAACACCAGCGGGTTGTCGGTGACCGAGTTGGCCTCGGTGACGACGACGTCGAGCGCGTAGCGCACGCCGTCCTTGGCAGCGCCGTGCACCTGCGGCGCGCAGCGCAGCGAGTATGCGTCCTGCACCTTCTTGCAGTCGACGTGGCTCGGCAGGATGGCGCTGCCTTGCAGCAGCGCGCGCAGGTTGGCGGCGGTCGCCAGTTGGCCCGACTGCGGGCGGATGGCGTGGATGCGCTCCTGGAACGGCGTCGCGCTGCCGCGCAGCGCCTCGACCGTCAGCGCGCAGCAGACGTCGGCGGCCTTGGCGAGCCGGATCGCCTCGGCGACCGCCAGGCACCCGATCGCGGTCATGATCTGCGTGCCGTTGATCAGCGCGAGGCCTTCCTTCGCGCGCAGCAGCAGCGGCTGGCGACGCACCGCCGCGAGCGCCTGCGCGCCCGTCACGCGCTTGCCGTCGGCGGCGAACATCTCGCCGCGGCCGATCAGCGGCAGCGCCATGTGGCTCAGCGGCGCGAGATCGCCGCTGGCGCCGACCGAACCTTGGGACGGGATCACCGGCGCGAAGCCGGCGTTGAACAGCGCCAGCGCCTGCTGCAGCAGCTCGAGCCGCACGCCGGAGAAGCCGAGCGCGAGGTTGTGGATGCGCAGCGCGAACGCCAGCCGGCTGGTCGCGAGCGGCAGCGGCTCGCCGACGCCGGTCGCGTGGCTGAGCAACAGGTTGGTCTGCAGCGTCGCCAGCTGGTCGTCGGCGATGCGCACGCCGGCGAGCTTGCCGAAGCCGGTGTTGACGCCGTACATCGTGCGACCGGTCGCGACCGCGTCCTCGACCACCTTGCGGCTCGCGCGCACGCGCTGCAGCGCAGCGGGCGCCAGCGCGGCCTTGGCGCCTGGGCGACTCAACTGCACGAGGGTCGCGAGCGGAAGGTTCGGTTCGCCGAGTCGGATCGTGGGCACGGCGCGAACCTAGCTGCGACCGCGAAGGCGGGCAAGGAATGCGCGCCGCGACGACGGCTGGCAACCGGACCCCGACAGTCCTATGCGACGAACGTGCTGGCGATCCCGGCGCAGCGCCCAGCCCCTGCCGCGACCGACGATCGTCCGGCCGTCACGCGCCGGCCGCGAGGAACCGCACGCCATGGCCACTGCAACATGCCACCTCGTTGGCCTCGTCGACACTGCGCCGCAGCACGGCCGCGCAGTAGCTGCTGAAGGGATGGTCCCCCTCGACGAGTTCGACGCCGAGTTCAGCGAGTTCGTCCGGCGAGAAGTTGTCCTCAAAGTGCTGCATCGCCGCGCCCTGCGCGTTGGCGCTGGCAGGGATGTAGTCGTCCTCCATCGCCCAGTTCGGCGGCTCCGCGAACCACGCCTCGACGGCCGGGGCGACGTCGCGTTCGAAGTCCGCGTCGTCCATGTCATCCAGCCACGCCACGAGTCCCGACTCGAAGTCCTCCGGCATGTCGACGAGACGACGACGCAAGCGCGCCGCTTCCGCCTCGCCATCGGGACCGGCGCCTCGCACCGCCTCCAGGCGCGCCTCGAGGCCTGCCCGCAGCTACTCGCCGTGCGAGCACAGGAACGCGGCGAGTGGCGGACACGTCGCGAGCGCGCATTCCCGCGTGCCCTCGCAACCCTACTCGTCCCTCGCCACCTCGTACACCTCGGCGCGCGTCGTCGGCTCGTCGAAGTCCGCGAGCCACAACGAGCCGTCGCTCGCGACGCGGAACTCGATCGCATGACCCCGCAAGTCCGAACGATCCGTGTCAGATCCGTCGTTCATGAGTTCGCAGGGCACGCGGCCCGCTCGATGTCCTTCGGCGACTCGGAATCAGCGCCCTGTTGTCCGCGGCCGCGCGCTCAGTTCGACGTCGACTCGAGCGGCAGCGGCGGCGCGCTCGGCACGAGGAAGAAGCGGCCGATCGCGACCGCAAAGCGGGAGCCATCATCGCGCTCGAACTGGTAGCTGCCCTCCATCGTGCCCCACGTCGTCGGCAGCGGGCAGAAGCTGAGGTAGCTGTACGACTCGCCCGGCGCGAGCTGTGGGTACTCGCCGACCACGCCCTTGCCGCGCACGTCTTCGCGCTTGCCGTTGGCGTCGACGATGATCCAGTGGCGCGACAGGAGCCGCGCCGACCGCTCGCCGACGTTGGTCATCGTGATCTTGTAGCGGAACACGTGCTGGGCCCGCGCCTGCCGGCCGTCACCCGCGAGTTCGGGCGGCAGTTGTTCCTGCGGCAGCGGCTCGGCCGCCGCCTGGATGCGGAGGCCGTCGGTGGTGATGTCGGAGTACGGCGAAGTGGCCATGGTGAATCGCGGCGAGTCCAGTGGACTGGGCAAGTGCAGGATAGGCCGACGCCGGCGACAGAAAAGAGGCTGATGGCCGCCGGCGCGCCCGGACTCAGTGCGCCGAACCGCCTTGGGCGAAGGCCAGCTTGCCGTCCGCCGAAGACAGTTCGAGCGCCTTGCCGTTCAGCACACCGGTCCAGGTGTCGGCCTTGCCGTCGCCGAGCAGCTTGCACGTCACCGTCACGGCCTTGCTCGCCGGGTCGAAGGTATAGGTGCCCCTCAGGTGGTCGTGGCTGCCGTCCTCGCGGGGCGCGGTGTGGACCAGGACCGTCTCGCCGCCCGTCTTGAACCCCAGGCTCATGCCCTTCTTGCCGCCGTCGAGCTGCTGGGCCCAGTTGCCGGCGAGGGGGTGGTCGCTGCCGCACGCGGCGAACAGCAGGACGGGGACGAACAACAGCAGGTTGGAGCGCATCGGTTGGATCCAGAAACCGGGAATCATGGCGCGCGCAGGCAGGGATGCCATCCTGCCGGCCGTCGGGCCGACCGCAACCGCATCCTGCCGCGCCGGAAATGCGCCGCTGCCCGGCCTCCGGCACCTCGCGAGCAAGATCCCCGGCAAGGGCAACCCCATCGCGACCTGCCGTTGGCCCGCGAGCGCCTCGGCGGCGCCGCGGCCAGCGCTGCCTCGGTGCGCTCGCCCTCGGAGCGACGGCTGACGACCGCCACGGCCAAGGTCGCAAGGTCGTCGACGTAGAAGCCGGCATCGCGCGCAAACGGCGCCGACGCGCAGGCGGCCAACAGACAGAGCAGCGCTCCCGAGCTGCGGCGCAAAGCGCCGAGCATGCCAGCCGCGCGGCGGTCAGGCCACTGCGCCCGCGAGCGCGGCAACCGGCTCGCGGCCGACGACGTTGCCCTTGTCGTCGCGGCCGAGCCGGCACGCGGCGACCTGCGGGTCGTGCGTGAAGAACAGCCGGCCGTCGCGCGCCTGCAGGTCGGCGAGCAGCGCCGTCTTCTCGTCGATCAGCAGCTCGGGGAAGCGGTCGTAGCCCATCGTGATCGCGCGCCGCACCCACGGCAGGCCGGGGATCAGGTCGGCGCAGAACAGCAACGGACCACGGCTGCCCTGCACCTCGACGAGGCGCATGCCGGGCGTGTGGCCGTCGCTGGCGCGCAACCGGAACTGCGGGCCGAGCACGGCGCTGGCCTCGCCGTCGACGAGCTCGAGCCGACCGGTCGCGGCCAGCAGGCCCGGCAGCTCCGGCACGAAGCTGGCGCGGTCGCGCGCGTGCGGCCGCTGCGCCCGCTCGAAGGCCTGCCGGCCGACGACGTAGCGCGCGTTGGGGAACGCCAGCGCCAGCGGCTGGCCCGGCGCGTGCGCCGCCAGCACGCCGCCGGCGTGGTCGAAGTGCAGGTGCGAGAGCACGACGACGTCGACGTCGGCCGGCGCCACGCCGATCGCCGCCAGTTGTTCGAGCAGCACGTGCCGGTCCTCCTGCACGCCGTAGCGCACGCGCAGCTCCGGCGGAAAGAACGCGCCGATGCCGGCCTCGCACAGAATCACGCGGTCGCGGTCGCGCACGACGAGACAGCGGCAGGCGAGGTCGATGCGGTTGTGCGCGTCGCTCGGCGCCCACTGGCTCCACATCGCCTTCGGCGCGTTGCCGAACATCGCGCCGCCGTCGAGCTTCTGCGCGTTGCCGAGCACCGACCAGAGGCGCAGCGTCACTTGTCAGCCTCCCCCGCCGCCAGCGCAGCGATGCGCTCGGCGAGCGGGCCGAGCTTGCAGCCTTCGAGGTTGCACAGCACGGCGACGGCGACCTTGGCATCAGGGCGCAGCACGAGCATCGTGCTGACGCGGGCCTGGCTGCCACTGTGCGCGACCACCTGCGCGCCAGCCGTCGTTGCGAGCCTGAAGCCGAGCCCGTAGCCGGTGCCCTTGCCGGCGGTCGTCCGCTGTTCCGTCCACATCGTCGCCAATGCCTCCGCCGGCAGCAGCTTGCCGGCTAGCAGCGCCTGGCCGAAGCGCGCGAGGTCCTCGGCCGAGCTGCACAGGCCGCCGCCGGCGAGCTTGTAGCTGCTGTCCATCGGCGCGCTGTTCTGCAGCACGCCGCCGACGCGCGCGTAGCCCTGAGCGCGGCCGCGAATCAGCCGCCGGCTGTCGTCGGCCTGCAGCGTCATGGCGCCGCACGGCTCGGCGATGCGAGCGCGCACCAGCGCCGCGAACGGCTCGTCGGCGCGCGCTTCGAGCACGGCGCCGACGAGGTTGAAGCCGTACGTGCTGTACAGGTACTTGCTGCCCGGCGCGTGCACGAGCGGATCGGCCGCGAAGCGCGCGAGGCCATCGCGCTGCGTGGCAAACGGCTCGACGCTCTCGGCTTCGCCGCGATAGTGGCGCACGCCGCCGAGGTGGCCGAGCAGTTGGCGCGTCGTCACCGGCCACGCCTTCTCCGGCCATGCATCGGTCAGCGTCGCGACGTCGGCGTCGAGGTCGAGCTTGCCGTCGCGCGCCAGCTGCAGCGCCAGCACGGCGGTGATCGGCTTGCTGATCGAGGCGAGGCGGTAGACCGTCCGCGGCGTCGCCGGCACGTCGTTCTCGACGTCGGCGAGGCCGAAGCCGCGGCGCAGCGCCAGCGCGTCGCCGACGGCGACCGCGCACGACAGGCCGGGGATGCCGTCGCGCTGCAACTGCGCCTCGATCGCGGCGACCGCAGCGCCGGCCCATGCGGGCTCCTGGGCGGACGCGCCAGCGACCACGGCGAAGAGGGCGAGGCCGAAGCAGGTTGCTTCCACGGTCGGATAGTGAAGCGTCATGCGCAGAGCCTATCGCGGCGGCGCCACCGGCCGCCACGCGACGGTTGCGCCGACCGACGCGAGCGGCGACGCTGTCGCCATGGCATCGGCCCCCGCCACGGCGACCGAACGACTCGAGCGCCGCGTCGTCGGCTACTGGATCCTCGGCGACCTGCTGACCTCCGGCGTGCTCGGCGCGCTGGCGTGGTTCGTGGCGCGACCGTTCTTGGACGAGCACTGGGACAAGTGGTCGTCGGCCTGGGAGCACGTGTTGCTCGGCGGCATCGCCGGCCTGCTCCTGCTGGCCTTCGTCGTGCCGCCGCTGTCGTTCGCGCGCTGGCGCTACGCCTACCTCGGCGACCTGCTGCTGCTGCGCTACGGCATCCTGTTCGTCGAAGAGCGCGCCGTCCCGGTCAAGCGCATGCAGCACGTCGACCTCGTGCGCGGCCCGATCGAACGGCTGTTCGGCCTCGCCACGCTCGTCGTGTTCACCGCCGGCAACGAAGGCTCGGCCTTCCGCGTGCCCGGCCTACGCACCGACGTCGCCCAGGCGATGCGCGACCGCATCCTGCAAGCCCGCGGCGATGGACGCATCTGACGCGCCGCCGGCGCCCGCCGCGCCGCCCATTGCCGCTGCGCCCGTGCTCATGCGCGGGCACCTGCATCCCGGCATCCTGCTGCTGCGGCTGCTCGACGCGCTGCGCCAGGCGGCGGTCCCCGTCGCCGCCGGTCTGCTGCTGCAATCTTGGTGGTTCGTCGGCTTCGGCATCGTCGCGTTCGTGCTGCGGCTCGGCTACGCGCTCGCGCGCTACATCACGCTCGAGTTCACGCTGACCAGCGACGAGTTGCGCGTGCGCGAAGGCCTGCTCGAACGGCAGGAACGCCGCATCCCCCTCGATCGCATCCAGGACCTCGGCTTCGAGTCGTCGCTGCTGCGCCGCGCGCTCGGGCTGTCCGTGGTGCTGGTCGAGACCGCGTCCGGCCAAGGCGTCGAAGCACGGCTCGATGCGCTGGCGCGGCGCGACGCCGAACACTTGCGCGAGACCCTGCTGGCGGCGCGTGCGGCGGCGTGCGGGCGCGCCGCGGCGCCGACTGCGGCCGCGGCCGACGGCACGGTCGACGCCGCCATGCCGGCAAGCCCGCCCGCGCCGCCGACGCCGCAACCGGAGTGGCTGGTGCATCGCAGCACGGCCGGCGAACTGACGCTGCGCGGCCTGTCCGACCTGCGGCTGTCGGCGATCGTGGTCACCGGCTACGCCGCGCTGCAGTTCGCCGACACCTTCGGCCTTGCGGTGCGCGTTGCCGGCGTCGCGCGCGACGCGCAGGAATGGCTGCGCCGCTTCCCGCCGCACGTCGTCGCCATGATCCTCGTCGGCGTGCTGTTCATCGTCATGGCGTTCGGCGTCGGCACGGCGGTGCTCGGCAACCTCGTCACCTTCCACGGCTTCGCGCTGACGCTGCGCGGCGACGTGCTGCAGCGCCGCTACGGCCTGCTGACCACGCGCCAGAAGACGCTGCCGCGAGCGCGCGTGCAGCGCGTGACCTACGAACAGACGTGGCTGCGTCGTCTGCTCGGCTGCGGCGTGGTCAAGGCCGACTCCGCCGGCGGCAGCCGCACCGAGGGCGAGGACACCGTCGGCGGCTGGGACGTCGTCGTGCCACTGGCGCGGGACGCCGCCGCGCACGCGCTGCTGCCGGCGCTGCTGGCGGGGCTCGAGCACGAACCCTTCACCTGGCAGCGCGGCAGCCAGCGGCTGGTGCTGCGCATGACCGCGCAGGGCGCCATCCTGGCGGCGGCGGCGAGCGCTTCGCTGTGGCCGGCCAATGGCGCTGCGGCGCTGGGCGCGCTCGCGCTGCTGCCGCTGTGGGCGCTGCTCGGCGCGCTGGTCTGGCGCAACCTCGGCTTCGCACTGGGCGCCGACTTCCTGGCCCTGCGCCACGGCGTGCTCGGCCGCACGACGGCGTGGCTGCCGCTCGGCAAGGTGCAGGCCGTGATCGTGCGCCAGGGCCCGGTCGAACAGGCGCTCGGCCTCGCCAGCCTGACGGTGTTCGTCGCCGGCGGCTCGCCGACGCGCATCCCCGACCTGCTGCTCGCCGACGCGCGGGCGCTCGCTCGCGGCATCGTCGAGCGCGCCGGCGTGGCGGCGGCGGCGACGTGGTGAACGCCGATCGCTGACGGCGCCGCGCCGGCGGCGCGGACGTGAGACAACGGTCGAACCGCGAATCCCGGAGATCGTGCGACCGCCTCGCCGCCACAAGCCCCATTGTGGACGTGCAGGTCCCCACCATCACGGTCGGCTGCGGGCTGGTGCAAGGCGTCGACGCCGTGCCCGTGCAGGTAGAAGCGACGGCGCGCCACGCCGGCGACGGCACGCCGCGGCTGCTCGGCCTCGTCGACGCCTGCGTGCGCGAGGCCTACCACCGCGTGCTGCAGGCGTTCTTCGCGCTCGACCTGCCGCCGCCGCGCGGCGTCACGACGGTCAACTTCGCGCCCGCCGAGCTGCGCAAGCACGGCTCGGGCTTCGACCTGCCGCTGGCGCTGGCGCTCGCCGGCGCCGCCGGCCTGTTCCCGCCCGAACGCAGCCGCGGCCTTTTCGCCTTCGGCGAAGTGAGCCTCCGCGGCGAGATCCTGCCGGCGCGCGGCGCCGTCAGCGTGGCGCTCGCCGCCGCGCAGAACGGCGCGCAGGCGATGTTGTGCTCGCCGGCCGACGCGTCGTTGTGCGCTGCCGTCGACGGCCTGCCGCTGTACGGCGCCGCGACACTCGCCGACGCGGTGTTCTGGCTGGCGGGCCGGCGCGAACTGCAACCACCACCACCGCGGCCGCCCGCGCCGCCCGACGCGGTCGCCGACCTCGCCGATCTGCGCGGTCACCAGACGCCCAAGCGCGCGCTCGCCGTCGCCGCCGCCGGCGGCCACAACCTGCTGTTCGTCGGGCCACCGGGGTCGGGCAAGAGCGCGCTGCTGCGCCGGCTGCCCGGTATCCTGCCACCGCTCGGCCCGCGCGAGCGCCTCGCCGTGCTACAGGCGCACGCCGCCGCCGGCCTGTCGCTGCCTGGCGAACGGCGGCCGCTGCGCGCGCCGCACCACACCAGCTCGGCGGCGAGCGTGCTGGGCGGCGGCGCCGACGTGCGCCCCGGCGAGGTCACGCTCGCCCACCACGGCGTGCTGTTCCTCGACGAGCTGCCGGAGTTCCGCCGCGACGTGCTCGAGGCGCTGAGGCAACCGCTCGAAGACGCGACGATCACCGTCGGCCGCGCCCGCCAGACGGTGACGATGCCGGCGCAGTTCCTGCTGGTCGCGGCGATGAACCCGTGCCCCTGCGGCTTCCGCGGCCACCGCCAGCGGCCGTGCGCGTGCACGCCCGGCGCGGTGGCGCGCTACCGGCAGCGGTTGTCGGGCCCGTTGCTCGACCGCCTCGACCTGCAGGTCGAGGTGCCAGCGCTGACCGCGGCCGAGCTGCGCGCGCCCGAGGATCCCGCCGCCGGCACGGCGGCGCTGCGCGAGCGCGTGCTCGCGGCGCACGCGCGGCAGCTGCGCCGCCAGACCTTCGACGGCGTCTTCACGCCCAATGGCCGGCTCGTCGACCGCATGCTGCTGCGCGCGTGCGCCTGCACCGAGGCGGCGCTCGCCGGCGTCGACGAGGTGATGCGGCGCTGCCAACAGTCGGCGCGCGGGCGCGTGCGGCTGCTGCGGCTCGCGCGCACGCTCGCCGACCTCGACGACCGCGACCAGGTCGACGACGTCGACGTGCTGGAAGCGGCGAACCTGCGCGGCTTCGCGCCGGCGGGCGCACTGGCGTGAGCCGCGCGCGGTTCGGCATCCAGATCAGCCGCCGGTCGGGATACGAACGGTCTTGGCGCGCGGCGCGCTCTCGCCGGCCGGCGTCGCCGGCAGCGGCAGCGGCCGCTCGGCCGCGGCCGGCGCGGCGTCCTTGGCGGGCGCGGCCTTGCCGGCGCCCTTCTTGGCCAGCGGCCCCTGCAGCCGCGGCTGCAGCGCCTGCGGCGCGAACTCGACGCCGGCGCGCAGGAAGTCGAAGTCGGCGGCGAGCTCCTCCCACGCGCGCTCTGGAGCCGCGCAGTTGAACACGACGTGCGCGTCGCCGAGCGCGGTGACGTCGAGCGTCGCGCGCATCGGCTCCTTGCCCTGCTTCCAGATCACCGCCAACTGAGCGCTGGCGCAGTCGCGCAGTCGCCCGTGCCGGCGCTCGACGATGCGCGCGCCCGGATGCACGAGGCGGAAGGCGTTGGCCACGGCGTCGACGGCGCTCTCCAGCGAAGCGTCCGGCTCGAGGTGATCGATCTGGGTCAGCGTGACCGACGCGCCATGCGCCTCGCACTGCAGCGCAAGGTTGCCGGCTGGCAGGTCGGCGACCGGCGTCCACGCCGGATTGGGCAGCCACAGGCCGAAGGCGTTGCCGGCGTCGCTGACGAGCGCGGGCGCAACGGCGCCGCAGACAGCGACCGCCGACGCGGCGTTGGCAGGCACGGCAACGAGCGCTGGGCCCGCGAGTTCGCGCCGCAGTGTGCGGGCGTTGGCGTCGACCCATTCGTGGTTGCGCGGGCCGCCGCCCGTCTCGGTGAGTTCGGTGATCTGCACGATCTTGCCGTCCTGCGCGATCGAGCGCTGGCGGCGGCCGTCGTAGCTGCGGCGGACCAGTTCCTCGGTGGCCGGATCGAACAACTCGGCCCGCGCGACGCTGCCGCGGCGAGCACGCGCCAGCGTGCGCGCCAGCAACGGGAAACTGTTCGCCGTCGACCACGGCAGCGTGCGTTCGCGGCGGCCATGGCGATCGAGGCGCGTCACGACCAAGGCGTCGCCGCGGCACTCGGCTTCGACGATACGTTCGTCGACGACGCGCACTTGTTGACCGGCGAAGTCGCCGCCGGCGAGTGGCACGGCGCCGAGCGTCGGCTCGGTGACGCGCTCACGGAAATAGGCGCTGACCGGCGCGCCGCCGCTGTCGGCGGTCGCCAGCGACGTGACCTGGAAGCGGCGTTCGCCGGCGTGAAACTCGTACTCTTCCTGCACGGCGAAGCCTCCGTCCGGCCGATGCACGACCGCGCTGGCGAGCCAGCCGACGGCGACGCCAGCGGCGTCGTGCACGACGAACCACTCGCGGCGGGGCGCGACGATGGTCTGCACCGACGGCGCCACGGCGGCGCCGCGGCGAATGGCAGCGACCTGCGCCGACGGGAAGCCGACGCGCGCGCCGGCCTCGATCTCGATCTCGACGAAACCGTCGATCGCGACCAGCACGCGACCGTGCAGGACGTCGCCGTTCTTGAGTTCGACCACGTCGAGCGGCGTCGGGACCGGCGCGCTCGGCGCAGGGTCCTGGCAGCAGGCAATCAACAGCAGGCCGAGCAGGGTCATCCCGTGCGATCCTCCGCTACGGCGTATCGAACCGCCGATGGGATCGGCTTTACCGGGGCGTCGGAGAATCCGACGCCGCCGGTCCCAGGCCGGAACGGAGCCGCGCCGCCGCCCATGCCAAGGCGACGACGATTGGCGCCAGCAGTAGCCAGGACGCCACGCCAGCGAGATCGGCCCAGAACCGCCACCATAGGTGCCGGAAGCCGCGGTCCTCCCACCGCATCGGCGGCAACTTCTGCGCGTCGTCCTGCGGATCCACTCCGAACACCGTCTGGACCGCATACGGTGCGAAGCTACGGGCCACCGGCGCGGCCCTGTCGATTTCGAACACGCCGGTCGCAGCAGCGACGGCGTAGCGCCAGTTGGCGAGCAGCGGCGTGTAGCGCGGCTGCCAGCCAGTGAGGTCGGCCGGGTCACCCGGCGCGCCGACCGCGGCGACGGCCTGAGCGCCGAGTTGCAGCACGCCGCGCACCGGCGCGACCACGCTGGTCAAGCTGACCAGCGCGCCGCACGCCACGGCCGTCCACCACGCCTTCGGCCAGCGCCGCCACGGCTCAGCCTGCGGCAGCACGATCGCCAGCAGCGCGACGAGACCGTGCGTCTGGTAGCGGGCCGCCCAGCACTGACCGCCCTGCCAGCCGCGCGCCTGGGCGAAGAACAGCAGCGGAAACAGGAACAGCGCCCATGCCAGCCACCGCAGTTTCGGCGTCGTCGCCGCGCGCAACGCCGCTGGCAGCGCCAACCACAGCAGCGGTGAGAACCACATCGCGCCGCGACCGGCGCCGAACAGGATCTTCAGCGCGCCGAGCCAGATCGGCTGGTCGAGCCAGTCCTCGGTCTTCGGGTAGCCGGTGTCGAACGGATCACCGAAGCGCGCGAGGTCGACGCCGAGCAGCAAGCCTGCGGCCGGCAACGCGCCGAGCGCGAACGCCAGCACGAGTGGCCACCGCCGCTGCCGCGCGCACGCGACCAGCAGCGCGAGGCCGATCGCGACCAGCAGCGCGGCGTTCTGGTAGCGCAACAGCACGGCAGCGCCGCCGCACAGGCCGCCCAGCAGCGCCGTGCGCGCCGTGCCGCGGCCCTGGCAGACGACGACGACGGTGAGCAGCGTCGCCAGCAACAGCGCGAGGCCTGGACCGTCCGACAACTGCTCGCGGCCGCAGGCGAACGCCTGCGTGCAGCAGAGGATCGCCAGCGCCGTGCCGATGGCCCCACGCGGCGCGCTGCCGAGCGCCCGCGCCAGCAGGAACAGCAGCACGGCCACGCAGGCGGCGCAGGCCGGCGGCACGACGAGGCTGATCAGGCCCTGCGTCAGGACCGGCGAGCCACGCACGTACGACGGCGACTGCGCCAGCGCGTCACCGAACAGGCCAGGCGCCGCCGCCGCGCGGAAGGCGGCGTCGGCGCGCGCCGACGGCCCGGCGAGCGCTTCGCCGACGGCGACGAAGGGAACGAGCAGGTAGACGTGCCCGATCGGGAACCACGTGTAGGCGACGCCGTTGCTGCCGAGCTTGCCGCAGGTGCGCTGCTGCTGGATGTACGCGGCGCCGAGCGCCTCGCCGAGCGAGTCGCCGCCCTGGTCGGCGCGCAGCAGGCCGCTGTCGCCGCGCCGCCACAGGCTGCGCGCCGCCTGCATGGTGAAGCCGGCGTCCTCGGTCTCGAAGTTGCCGTGCGCGACCGTCGCGAACAGCAGGAACACGACGAGCCACAGCCGCCGCAACAGACGCGCGTCGCCGCTCATCGGGGGCCTCCCGGACCCGCGAGCTGGGCCGGATCGACGCCGAGCAGCGGCAGGGCCCAGAACCACAGCACCGGCAGCAGCAGCAACGCCGCTAGCACGTCGACGACGATGCCGGCGCGGGCCATCTGGCCGAAGGTGATCATGCGCGAACTGAACACGATGGTGTTCGGCGGCGTCGCGATCGGCAGCATGAAACCGCACGACGCCGCGATCACCGCCGGCAGCATCAGCACCAGGGGATCGAGGCCGGCGGCCTTGGCGCCGTCGCGCAGGATCGGCATCAGCAGTGAGGCGACGGCGACGTTGCTGGCGATCTCGGACAGCAGCGTGATCGCCAGCACCAGCACGAGCAACAGCAAGGCCGGATGCACGCTGCCGACCAGCGGCCGCAGCGCCTCGCCGAACGCCGCCGACAGGCCGGTCGGCCCGAAGGCATTCGCCATCGCGACGCCCGCGCCGAGCAGCAGCAGCAGGTCGAACGGCATCCGGCGCGCCGTCTCCCAGTCGGTGAGCCGGCGGCCGTCCGGCGTGCCCGCCGGCACTAGGAAGGCAAGGATCGCCACCAGCACGGCGACGCTGCCGTCGGCGACGAAGCTGTCGCGCTCGCCCGCCGGCACGAGGCACGACGCCCAGCCGCGGATTGTCTCGCCGGCGCCGAGTTGCACGTCGCCGCGCGTGATCCACAGCAGCACCGCGAGCCCGAACAGCGCGGCGGTGCGCTTCTCGGCGGTCGACCACCGGCCGAGTTCGCGCGCTTCGCGCAGCAGGCCGTCCTGGCCGCGCAACGGCGCCGCCGGCAGCGGCAGCGCGAAGCGCGTCAGGCAGAAGCTCGCGGCAACCGCCAGCAGCAGCGCGAACGGCAGGAAGGCCAGCACCCAGCCGAGGAACGACACCTGCCGCGCGCCGGCGGCGACCAGCGGCTCGTAGGCGCCGTAGAAGATCGCGTTGGGCGCGGTGCCGATCGGCGAGCCGACGCCGCCTATCGACGCGCCATAGGCGATCGCGCACATGATGCCGGCGCCGAAGTTGGACAACGCCCGCGGCGGCAGCTCGCCGAGCGCCGCCATGCGCTGCACGAGCACCGTGCCGATCGGCAGCAGCAACAAGGCCACAGACGTGTTGTTGATCCACGTCGAAATGACGGTGGCAGCCAGGAAGAAGCCGAGCACCAGCCGCCGCGGCTGCGCGCCAAGCCGCAAGATCACGCCGAGCGCGAGCCGCCGGTGCAGGCCGCAGCGTTCGACCGCCTGCGCCAGCACGAAGCCGCCGCCGAACAGCCAGAGGATCGGGTCGCCATAGCCGCGCGTGGTGTCGGTGGTCGACGCAACGCCGAACAGCGGGTAGAGCGCCAGCGGGATCAACGCCGCCGCCGCGATCGGCATCGCCATCAGCAGCCAGCACGACGTCGTGAAGCCGGTGACGAACAGCGCGCGACAGGCGACGCCGACGTCGGCCTCTGGCCGGAACGGCAGTAAGCGCCCCGCCCACCAGCAGAGCAGGCCGATCACTAGCGCCGCGACAATGCGCGCCGGAAACACCTCGCGCGCAGGCGCGCCGCCGGCCGGGGCGGCGTCGCTCACGGCGCCTCCGCCGGGGCGACCGCGTCGCCGAGCCAACGCAGATACGCCGGCAGGCCGTCGGCGACGGCGAGTTCGAGTGCCTCGGGCACGTCGTACGGATGCAGGGCGACGAGCCGCGCGCGCAGCGCCGGCGCGGCGGCGGCGGTGGTCTTGGCGACCAGCAGCAACTCGTCGGCGGCGTCGACGCGGCCCTGCCAGCGGAAGTACGAACGCACGCCGGGCAGCACGTTGACGCACGCGCACAGCC
This sequence comes from Planctomycetota bacterium, assembly GCA_016872675.1. GTDB lineage: Bacteria > Planctomycetota > UBA1135 > UBA1135 > UBA2386 > UBA2386. The sequence goes on along the minus strand of VGZG01000032.1, from coordinate 3,796 downwards.
GTTCGTCGACGACGGCGCGGGCGAGTTCGTGCGCGCCGAGCCGCCCGGCCCGGTCGGTGCTCGCCGGCGCGGTGCAGAGCACGACGACGGCGGCGGCCATCAGCGCCCCCTCGCCAGCCGTTCGGCGAGCAACGGGTCGAGGCCGCTCGCCAGGATCTTGGCCTGCGTGCGGCGGAAGTCGTAGGCGACGCGGTGGATCGTCACGGCGCCATCGGCGACGACGGCGAACGACGCGCGGGGGTCGAGGTCGCGCGGCTGGCCGACGCTGCCGACGTTGACGATGCACGGACCTGCCAGCGGGAAGCGCGGGTGCTCGTCGGTCGCCTGCACGAAGTGGTAGTCGGGGTAATGCATGCCCGGCCAGTGCGTGTGGCCGATGAAGCACGGACGATCGACGAGCGCGAACAGCTGGCGCATCTTCTCCGGCGCCTGGTAGCCGTCGCTCTTCATCACGTACTCCATCACGGGATCGCGCGGCGAGCCGTGGAAGAACATGCAGCCGGAGTCTTCCTGCCGCTCAGGCAAGCCGCGCAGCCATTCCCAGACCTTGCGCCGGCCGGGGTGGAACAGCGACGGCTTGAGCTTTGCCCGCGAGTAGCGCAGCGCCTCGCGCGCCTGCCGGCTGAAGTCGTCGAGTTCGTTGGCGTGGAACAGCCCCCAGTCGTGGTTGCCGCGCAGCGTCCACTTGCAGCGCGCCATCACGAGGCGCGCGACCGGCAGCGGATCGGGCCCGTAGCCGACGACGTCGCCGAGGCAGACCGTCTCGCGAACGCCCAGCTGGTCGATGCGGGCGAACACCGCCTCGACGGCTTCGAGGTTGGCGTGCAGGTCGGAGACGATCGCGAACGGGGTCACGTCAGCCGCGCCGCCTGCGCCAGAAGGGCCTGCTGGACGGCGCCTTCGATCGCCGCCTCGGCGGCGGCCAGCGGCATCTTCATCGTCGCGCCAGCGGCCTTCTTGTGCCCGCCGCCGCCGAACTGGGCGACGATCGCCTGCACGTCGACGTCGCCGCGGGCGCGCAGCGAGCACTTCACGGCGCCGTCGTAGCGCTCCTTGAGCAGCGCCACCACCTCGACGCCCTCGATGGAGCGCAGCGGGTCGAGCACCGCGTCGGTGTCGAAGTCGGCGCGCGTGGCGCGCTCCATCAGCGTCTTGTCGAGCGCGGCCATCGCCAGTCGGCCGCCGAGCTTGAGCTGATGGCGCGCGAGCGCGTCGGCCAGCACGCCGGCGGAGTCGGGGTGGTTGCGGCGGTAGAGCGCGTCGTAGATGCGGCTGCCGTCGACGCCGGACGCGATCAGTTCGCCGGCCATGGCGAAGACCTCGGCGTCGGCGTTGCTGTAGCGGAACCAGCCGGTGTCGGCGACGAGCGACAGGAACACGCCCTCGGCCGCGGCGGCGCCGAGCGGCACGCCGAGTTCGCGGTACAGCCGGCGCACCAGCGCGCCGGTCGCCGCCGCCTTGACGTCGACGTAGTGCACCATGCCGTCGCCGGCGTCGCCGCCGATGTGATGGTCGACGACCGCCACCGTCGGCCGCTTCTGCAGCAGCCGCTGGCCGAGCTGCCCGACCCGCGACATCTGGTTGCAGTCGAGCAGCACCACCGTATCGAACTCCGGCAACGGGTCCTCGGCGCGGGCGTGACCAAACGGCGTGTGCCGGGTGAGGAAGTCGAACGACCGACCGATCGGGTCGGGGTTGACGATCACGACCTGCTGGCCGAGTGCCGTCAGCAGGTGATACAGCGCCGTCTGGGCGCCGAGGCAGTCGCCGTCCGGATTCTCGTGTCCGGTGAGCAGGAAGCGCTGCTTCTGGCGGAGGAAGTCGGGAAACGTGGCCAAGCTGCGCCGACTCTATTGCCAGCGACGACGAGGCTCAACGACCGGGGGCGAAGCGGCGCGTCCGTCCGGCGCACACCACCGTCCGCAACGGCAGTTCCCCTTGCACGAAGCCGCGCAGCGTCGCCGCCGCGTCGACGGCCGCGTCGACGACGATGAAGTCGGCGCGGCCGCCGACGGCAAGGCGACCCGCGCCCGGCAGACCAATGCTTGCCGCCGCGTCGGTCGTCGCCATCGCCAACAACTCGGCGGGCGCGAGCGAAGGCCACAGCGCAGCGGCTTTCGCCAGCGCGGCGCGCATCGACAGTCCGTCGGCGTTGCCGGCGCGCGAGTCGGTGCCGAGCGCGACCGGAATGCCGCGCGCCCGCCAACCGACGACGTCGGGCGCTTCCCGTCGGAACCACGCGATGGCGCCCGGACAGACGGCGATCGAAGCGCCCGCCGCGGCGACGCGCGCCGCATCGCCGCGCTCGAGTTCCTGGCAGTGCACCAGCTGCGTGCCTGGCCGCAGCACGCCGAGTCGCTCGAGCCAACGCACCGCGCCGACGCCCGGCGCGCGGAAGCCGGCCGGCAAGCGGCCCAGGCGCTCGAGCAGCGCGCGGAACGGGCCAGTCCCCCGCCGCAGGAACTCCTGCTCCTCTGGCAGCTCGGCGCAGTGTATCGCGAGCCAGCGCGCCCGCGCCGCCGCGGCGCGGAACAACGCCGGCGAGACCGAGTACGGCGCGTGCGGCGACAGGCCGGGCGCCAGCGCGCCGCGCGCGCGCACCAGTCGTTCGCGCACGAGCGCGCGCGCCGCCGGGGCGTCGAGATGGAAGCCGGTCAGCTCGCGGTACGCGCGTGACCGCACCGCCGCGGCTGCCAGCGCGGCCGTCGCCGCGCCCGTGGCGTCGATGTCGCCCACCGCCGTAGCGCCGCCGGCGAGCAGTTGCGCGAGGCCGGCGCGCAGCGCCGCGCGTTCGCGCGCCGGCGAAATCGCCGCGCGCGCCGTCATGACCGCGCCGACCCACGGCACGAAGGCGCGCTCGGCGCGCGACAGCGGCTCGATCTGCAGGTGCGCGTGGGCGTCAACCAGCCCGGGCAGCACGGCGACGTCGGCCACGCGACCAGTGGCGCGGCGCAGCGCGACGATGCGCCCGCCGCGATCCCAGACGAGCTCGCGGCAGGCGAGCCAACGGTCCGGGGCGATCGCCACGTGACGGGCGGCAACGCAGCCGCCGCCCGTCGGCGCTTCGGTCACGAAATCGCGCGGACGCGCAGCGCCCTGACGACGACGTTCGGGAAGGCAGCGCCGTTGTAGAGCAACTGGAAGCGGAAGCCGGTGACCGAGTCCTGCTGGATGCCGGGGCCAGCGCCGGTGCCGACGCCGTCGCGCCACGCCTTCAGCGTGCCCTCGATCGGCGTCACGCCGTCCTGACCAAGGCGCGCGCCCTGGAACTGGATGGTGACCGGACCGGCGGGGTCGTTCGCCTTCGCCGTGCCGGCCGCGCCGGTGTCCGTGTAGGTCGTGATGGGCAACGGGCCGCTGCCATCCGGATCGACGTCGAGTTCGTAAAACTGCCACGTCGGCGGGAAGATCAAGCCGGTGCCGATCCACTTCGACACATCGCCCGAGCGGCTGTCGCGGTCGGTCAGCGGGCCGCTGTTGATCGCCGGGTTGTAGGTCGGGACCGTCGTGATCGGGCCGCTGAAGGTCGGCGGCGTCGGCGCCTCCAGCCGGTAGAAGCCGTCAGCGCCGGTCCCGGCTTGGGCAATGACGTTGAGCTGTGTTGGCGCCGATGAGAAGACGCTGACGTTGGAGACGCGGCTGCCCGCGCTGCCGCTGGCGTTGAGCAGACCCTGCACGGTCAGATTGCGGCCCGACTGCAGCAGGATCGAGCCGCCGGAGCCGCCGCCGCCCGGCGATGAAACGCCAAAGTCGGTGTCCGCTGTCGTGGATGCCGGGTTGTCGCCGTTGATGACGA
>VGZG01000031.1 GCA_016872675.1 Planctomycetota bacterium | reverse complement strand
GCGTTCGCCGCCACGGCCAGTGCGCTCGGCGGCGAGGTGACCTACCGCGACACGCTGACGCCGGTCGTGTTCGTGCGCTGCGGCGAGGCGCTCGCGCGCCAGCTCGCCGGCCGCGCCGACGTCGACCTCGCGTACTGGTCGTCGCCGGTGTCGCTCGACGAAGGCGGCGCTGCGTCGCTCGCGTCGCTGGCGGCGTTCAACGAGTGGGCGAGCCGCACGGCCCGCACCGACGCCGTGCACCGCCGCGGCGTCGACGGCGCTGGCGTGAAGGTGCTGATCAACGACACCGCGCCGGTCGCGACGACCAACCCGTTCCTGCCGCCGATCGTCGCCGGCAACACCGGCACCGCCGCCGCGCACGCCACCGCCGTCGCGGGCATCGTCGCCTCGCGTCAATCGCCGCACACCGGCGCCGCGCCGGGCCTCGCGCAGCTCTACAGCTACGGCGCCGCTGGCGACACCAGCGCGCCGCAGGCGTGGGCGTGGGGCATGCAGCAAGGCATCAGCTTCGGCAACTGCTCGTGGTGGAACGGCCAGAAGGGCCAGATCCAGTTCCTCGACCGCTACTTCGACTACGTCATCCGCACGTTCGCGGTGATGCTGTTCAAGTCGTCGGGCAACCAGGGCGGCACGGACGGGCTGATCACCACGCCCGGCTGCGGCTTCAACATGACGGCGTCGGGCAACGCCACCGACAACAACACCCTCGACTGGGGCGGCGACGCGATGTCGTCGTCGTCGAGCTGGGTCAACCCGATCGAGGGCCACGACAAGCCGGAGGTCACCGCCTGCGGCACCACGATCACCACCACGACGACGGCGTCGCCGTGGATCGGCGCGCAGGGCTCGGGCACGTCGTACGCCTCGCCGGTCACGTGCGGCATCGCCGCGCTGTTGGCGCAGACGGTCCCCGTGCTGCAGGCGCAACCGGAGACGGTGCGCGCGCTGCTGATGGCCGGCGCGTTCCACAACGTCGAGGGCGCTGCGGCGATGAGCGATCGCGACGGCGCCGGCCACGTCGACGCGGCAGCGTCGCAGGCGGCGGCGGCGAAGGGGCAGTTCCAGCGCGTCGTGCTGACGCCGGGCAGCTTCGCCGGCGGCCAGTACAGCGTCAGCGTGCCGCTCGTCCGCGGCGACGAGACGCGGCTGTGCGCGGTCTGGTTCTCGCAGGCCGACTCGGCGTACGCGACCGACGTGCTGCAGATGGATCTCGACCTGACGGTGTGGTTCGGCGGCACGCTGGTGGCGACGTCGGCGAGCGCGGCCAACCCGTTCGAGCTCGTGCAGTTCGTGCCGCCGCAGACGGGCACGTACACGATCCGCCTGCAGAACCAGCGCTTCCTCGGCGCGAGCGAGCCGCTGGCGCTGGCGTGGTGCACGCGCCGCGACGCCGCGACCAACGAAGTCGTGGTGACCGGCAGCAAGATCCCCGGCGGCACGGCGAACTACGAGTTCGTCGACGTCTACCACCCGGGCGCCAGCTACCTCGCGGTGCTGTCGATCACGCCGTCGCCGGCGACGACGCAGGTCGGCCCCAAGAAGGTGCTCGACCTCGGCTACGACGGCGTCACCGACCTCAGCCTGTCGCTGCCCGGCTTCGCCGGCGTGCTCGGCGCCAACGGCCGCGCCAACGCCGTGCTGGCGATTCCCAACCTGCCGTGGCTGACCGGCCTGCCGGTGCACGCGGCGATGGTGACGATCGACCTGACGCTCGCCGAGATCGCCGAGGAGACGTCGCCGACGACGTCGTTCACGATCCTGTAACGGCCGGCGCGGCGGCTCCGCGCCGCTACGGTGCGCGCATGCCTCGCCTCCGTCTCCGCGCCGCCGCGCTCGCGGCGTCGTGCCTCGCCGTCGTCGCTGCCGCGCAACAGCCCGACTGGCTGGTCGATCCGGCGCCCTTCGCCGCCCGCGTCGAACGCGCTGCCGACGGCGGCGCGGTGACACTCACCAACGGCCTCATCGCGCGCCGGCTGCGCGTCGTCGACGATGGCGCTGGCACGGTGGCCTTCGACGACCTCGTCGCCGGCAGCTCGCTGCTGCGCGCGACCAAGCCCGAGGCGACGCTGACGCTCGATGGCGTCGAGCACCGGCTCGGCGGCTTCACCGGGCAGGCGGTGCGCAACTTCCTCACCGCCGCGGCGGAGGCGGCGCTGCAGCCCGATGCGGCGGCGTGGCGGTGCGTCGGCCACGGCCCGCGCGCGGTCGCAGCACCGTTGCCGTGGCGGCCGCGGCGCGAGTGGTTGGCCAACGCGCGCAGCTGGCCGCCGGCCGGCGTCGGCTACGCGCTCGAGTTCACGCCGCCGGTGGGCGGGCCGGCGGTGACCGCGACCGTCGTCTACGAGCTGTACGACGGCGTGCCGCTGCTGATGAAGCGATTGGAACTGCGCAACGCCGGCGACCGGCCGGTGCGCATCGACGCCTTCGCCGCCGAGCTGCTCGCGCTCGTCGAGACCGGCTCGGCGGTCGGCGGCGATCCCGACGTCGGCCTGCGCGACCTGCGCGCGCTGCACGTCGAGACCGACATGGCCTTCGGCGGCGCGATGCAGGCCGTCGCCGACAACCCGTGCGTGCGCTTCGAGGCGGATCCCGAGTACGGCACGCAGGTGCACTACGAACGGCGCACGCCGTGCCTGCTGCGCTGCGCGCCGCCGATCGGGCCCGGCGTGGTCGTCGCGCCGGGCGCGAGCTGGCAGTCGTTCCGGGTCTTCGAGCTGGTCGAGTCGTCGAGCGACCGCGAGCGGCGCGGCATGGCGCGGCGGCGCATGTACCGGACGGTCGCGCCGTGGGTCGAGGAGAACCCGCTGATCTTCCACGTCCGCCACGCCGACGACGCGTCGGTGCGCGCGGCCGTCGATCAGGCGGCGGCGGTCGGCTTCGAGCTGGTGATCATGACCTTCGGCAGCGGCTTCGACGCCGAGGACGACAGCGACGCCAACATCGCGCGCATCAAGGCGCTCGTCGACTACGCGCACGGCAAGGGCGTGGCGCTCGGCGGCTACTCGCTGCTCGCCAGCCGTTCGATCGGCGCGGACGACGACGTGGTCAACCCGGCGACCGGCAAGCCGGGCGGCTTCGCGACGTTCGGCAACTCGCCGTGCCTGTGCAGCGCGTGGGGCCAGCGCTACTTCGCCAAGCTGCGCAAGGTCTACGCCGCGACCGGCCTCGACGCGCTCGAACACGACGGCAGCTACCCCGGCGACGTCTGCGCGTCGGCGGCGCATCCGGGGCACGCCGGCCTCGCCGACTCGCAGTGGCGGCAGTGGGAGGAAGTGCGCGCGCTGTACCGCGAGCTGCGCGGCCGCGGCGTCTACCTCAACGTGCCGGACTGGTGGTTCCTCAGCGGCGCCAACAAGACCGGCATGGGCTACCGCGAGACCAACTGGTCGTTGCCGCGCGAGGACCAGCTGTTGATCGAGCGGCAGAACGTCTTCGACGGCACGTGGAACAAGGCGGTGACGATGGGCTGGATGTTCGTGCCGCTGAGCGAGTACCACGGCGGCGGCGCGGCGGCGACCATCGAGCCGCTCGACGCGCACCGCGACCACTACGGCGCGCGCTTCGCCAACCTGCTGGGCGCTGGCGTGCAGGCGTGCTGGCGCGGCCCGCGGCTCTACGACACCGACGCGACGCGCGCGCTGGTGCAGGAGTGGACGGGTTGGTTCCGCGCGCACCGATCGATCCTCGAAGCCGACGTGCTGCACGGTCGCCGGCCCGACGGCCGCGACGTCGACTGGCTGCTGCACGTCGATCCACGCGGCGCGACGAAGGCGCTGCTCGCCGTGCACAACCCGCTCGACGTCGAGGCCGTGCGCTCGCTCGCGTTCGATGTGCGGTTCGCCGGGATCGCGCCCGGCCGGGCGATCGCGCTGCGCGACGTCACGCCGGGCAGCGGCGACGCGCCGGCGCTGCTGGTCCAGGTCCAGCCCGACGGCCGGCTGCTCGCGCCGGTGCGCGTGCCCGCGCGCGGCTTCCGCGCCTACGCGCTGCGCTGAGCCGCAACGCGTGGGGCGGGCGCTGGCTGCGGTTCCGCGGCCATCGTCGCCGCGCGCATCGGCCGGCGTGAACTCCGCCAACGCCAGTTCGCCGCGGTGGTCCGCGCGCGTGCTGTCAGCTCACCAGAGCGCCAGCGCGCTGCCGTCGGCGTAGCGGCGCGCCGGCTGCGGCGTGCGCGTCGTGCGGCCGAACCAGCGGCGCTCGTCGGGCGCTGCGAACAGCAAGCCCAAGCGGTGCGCGTGCGTGTCGAGCGGCGTCGTACGACAAGCGGCTCGACGGCACGAGCACGCGGTGGACGACGTGGAAGCGCCAGGGCGGCAGCAGCCGCACGGCGGCGATCGGCAGGCCGACGACGACGACGCGCTCGGCGCGTTCGCACAGTCGCGCGAGCGTCGCGTCGGCACACGCCAGGATCTGCGGCGGCGCGGCGCCGTAGAGCAGGTCGTTGCCGACGTTCATCAGCAGCGCCGTGGTCGCTTCGCGCGGGGCCGCGGCGGCTTGCGACCACAACCGGCTCGCCAGGATGCCGTCGATGCCGCGCCCGAGCAGTCGGCTCGGCATGCCGAACGAACGGCCGCGACCGAGCGCGAGATCGGCGTGCACCGGGCCGCCGGCGCGCGCGCGTTCGGCGTCGAGCAGCGCGAGCGCCATGCGCGCGAGGCTGGCGCCGACGGCGACGAAGCGGCGGACGGGAGCGGTCATCGCAGCGATGGCCGCCGTGGCGCGGTCAGTGCGCCTGGCGCCAGAGGCAGGCGCCGCCGGCGAGGCCCGCGGCGTTGTCGATGATGGTGACGTCGACAGGCAGCTCGCCGGCGAGCTTGCGCGCGTTGCCGCCGCCGACGTAGAGATGGTCGAAGTGCGTCAGCGTGCGCAGGTTGGCGATCGCCTTGTGGACGCGCTTGTTCCACTTGTCGTTGCCGACCGCCTTGCGCGCGGCGTTGCCGAGCTGCTGGTCGTACGTCTCGCCCTTGCGGAACGGCTGCTGCGAGATCTCCAGGTGCGGGCACAGGCGACCATTCTCGTACAGCGCCGTGCCGAAGCCGGTGCCGAGCGTGATCACCATCTCGACGCCGACGCCGCGGATGGCGGCGAGGCCTTGCACGTCGGCGTCGTTGCCGACGCGGGCCGGCTTGCCGAGCGCTGCGGCCATCGCCGCGGCGAGATCGAAGCCGGCCCAGCCGTCGTGGCCGAGGTTGGGCGCGGTGCGCACGACGCCGTCGCGCACCATGCCGGGGAAGCCGACGGCGATCCGATCGAACGCGGGCAGGTCGCGGACCAGCGTGGCGAGCGTTGTCACCACGTCGGTCGGCGGCGCGCCGACTGGCGTGTCGACGCGCACGCGCTCGCAGAGCGGCGCGCCCTGCGCGTCGAGGACCGTGGCCTTGAGGCCGGATCCGCCGATGTCGATGGCGAGCGTGTTCACGGTCGGTGCGGTGAGCGCGTGGCAGGCTACGAGGCAGATGGCGCGCATGCGACGTTTGGCCAGTCGCATCGGCGGTCCGCCGCGGCCGTCTGGAACCGCCGGCTCAGGCCAGCGCCGCGCCGGTGGGCAGCCGCAGCAGGTCGCTTGCCAGCACGATGTCGCCATCGAACGCCGTCGCCGCTTGGGCGCGCAGGTCGACGCCTTCGCACGGCGGATAGAAGTGGGTGAGGACCAGTCGCTTGCAGCCGGCGCGGGCGGCGTAGCCGGCGGCGAGCGACGGCGTCAGGTGGCCTTCCAGTTTCTGGCCGTCGGGCGTCGCGGCCTCGCAGACGAAGACGTCCGTGTCGCGGGCGAGGTCGACCAGCTCGTCGCACTCGTCGGCGTCACCGGAGAACGCGATGGCGCCGCCGTCCGCCGCGAAGCGATAGCCGAGGCTCTGCGCGGTGTGGCGGATCGGCACGGCGTCGACCTGCGCGCCGAGCAGGTCGACGCGGCCCGGTAGGACCTCGCGCAGCGCCAGCTCATAGCCGCGCGGCTGCAGCCACGGCCACGCCTCGGTCAGCTTGTCGACGAGCCGCAGCAGGCCCGGCGCGCCGAGGACCTGCAGCGGCGGCCGGCCCGCGTACGTCGGCGAACGCAGCGCGAACAGCAGCGCCGCGAGGTCGGCGCAGTGGTCGGTGTGGTAGTGCGTCAGCAGCACGGCGCCGAGCCGCTCGACGCCGAAGCCCGCCTGCGCGAGCCGCCGCAGCGCGCCGGGGCCGCAGTCCACGAGCGCGAGGCCGTCGGGCAGCTCGAGCGCGTACGCGGCGGGGAAGCGGTCGGGGACCGGGATCGCCGTGCCGGAGCCGAGGATGGTGAGCCGCATCGGTTACCGACAGTACGCCGCGCAGGCGGCGACGCGAATGCCGCGTGCGTGGCGGCGATCAGTTGCCGACGGTCAGCGCCAGCGCGTTGCTGGCCGCCGCGCCGAAGGCGTTGACCAGCGGGTCCTGGCTGAAGGCCTGGACGAAGAACTGGAAGCCCAGCGTCGCCGACGCGGTCGGCATCGGGATCGTCGTCTCGAGCATGCCGTTGCTGTTCGTGCCGATCACGAGCGACTCGGCGCTCGTGCGCGCGAAGCAGCCGGGCATGCCGAACACGATCAGGTCGAGCGGCAGCGGCGAGCCGAGGTAGGAAGTGGACGACACGCCGAGCGCGAAGAGGCCCTGCTGCCCCGGGCGCAGGTTGGCGCAGCGCAGGGCGACCGGCTTGCCGAGCTCGGGCGACGACGCGGTGAGCGTCGGCGTGCCGAACGAGCCGGCGCAGCCCGGGCCCAGTTGGGCCACGACGGGCTCGCGCAGCGCGATCGTCCACAGGCCGCGACCATGCGTCGCCGCGAGCAGCGTCGTCGAGTTGTTGAGGAAGACCACTTCGTCGACCGAGACGTCGGCGGGGCCGTCGTTGCTGGTCGACCAGGTCGCGCCGCCGTCGTCGGACGCGTAGATGCCGACGGCGGTGCCGACGTACAGGTACGCCGGATCCTGCGGGTGCTGCGCGATGCCGTAGACGGGCGCCGTCGGCAGGCCGGTCGCGCCGGCGCCGGTGACGTCGACGAACGACGCGCCGCCGTTGCTGGTCTTGCGCAGGTTGTCGCCGGCGAAGCCGCCCAGGCCGACGAACGCGACCTGCGGGTTCGTGCGGTCGATCAGGATGCGGCAGACGTAGCGGTTGGGCAGCGGGTTGGCCGCGCCGTTGTCGTCGACGGCGACCCAGGTGGGCGCGGCGGCGAGCGCGTTGTTGGTCTTGAAGACACGGCCGTCGTTGTGGCCGACCCACACGACGTTGGGGTCGCTCGGGGCGACCGCGATCGCCGCGATGTAGGAGCCGACGGCCGGCTTGACGTTGGACCACGCCACGGTCGCCGCGCGCGCGTCGCTCGTGAGCCAGAGGCTCGCCGCGCCGACGTAGAGCCGGCGCTGGTCCGACGGGTCGAGCAGCAGCGGCGCGATGAAGTTGGCGGCGCTGCCGGCCTCGGTGATGCCGCCGTCGATGTAGCTGGCCGAACTGCCGCCGTTGGTCGAGCGATGGACCTGCGCGTAGACGTACTCGCCGTAGATGTAGTTGGCGTTCTGCGCGTCCATCGCGGCGAAGCCGCCGTCGCCGCCGAACGTCAGCGTGGCGACGTTGCTGTTGGCGGCGATCGTGAGGTGACCGTTGTCCTGCGTGCCGCCCGTGAGCTTGCCGGTCGGGCCGTCGCCGGCGGCGCCGTAGAACTGCGTCGTGCGGTAGCTCTGGTCGCGGCGCGTCCAGCCGGTGGTCACGCTCGCCGCGCGAATGTCGGCGGTCACGTAGACGCCGCCGTCGTTGGTGACGTAGACGCGGCGGTTGGTGACGCCGTTGAAGCCGGGATCGGCGACGATCTGGTGCTGGTCGGGATGCGGCTGCGCCGTGTTGATGTAGCCGTTGCTGAGTTGCGTCAGCGTCGCGCCGCCGTCGGCCGACTTGTAGAGGTGGTACGCGCCGGTCACCAGGAAGTTGGCGTCCGTCGGGTCGACCCAGAGCGTGTTGTAGTACCACGCGGCGCCCGAGCCGGCCGACGTCGTGCGCGGGGCCCAGTTCACGCCGCCGTCGATGCTACGCCAGATGATGCCGCCATTGGTGCCGCACGAGGCGTAGACCATGTTCGGCACGCTGCGCGCGTAGCAGAGCTCGATGCGCCCGTCGATGCCGGGCTGGTTGACGAGGCCCGTCGCGGTGTTGGCCCACGTCAGGCCGCCGTTGGTTGAGTAGACGACACGGTGGGCGCCGCCCTCGTACACGTCGGCGACGCACCTGCTGCCGTCGTTGGGGTCGAAGGCGACCTGCAGGCAGTTGTCCGCGATGCGGACGTTGGCCCACATCAGGCCACCGTCGACGCTGCGGTGGATGCCGCCGGGGCTGCGCGTCGCCGCGAGCAGCAGCGACGGGTTGGCCGGCGAGACGGCGATGCGGTTGACGTAGTCCCAGGACGCGGTCGCCGGCAGCCGGGCGAACGTCGCGCCGCCGTCGCTCGACTTGTAGACGCCGTCGCCGACGATCGCGTCGCCGTTGAAGAAGCCTTCGCCGGTGCCGGCGTAGATGGTCAGCGGCGTGGTCGGCGCGAGCGCGAGGCTGCAGACCGCGAGGTTGCCGACGTGGTCGTTGACCGGCGCCCAGCTGACGCCGGCATTGGTCGAGTTCCACACGCCGCCGCCGACAGCGCCCGCCCACATCTCGTTGGGATTGGTCGGGTGGACGACGAGGCTGCGCGTGCGCCCGCCGAGGTTGCTCGGGCCGCGCTCGACCCAGCCGAAGCGTCCGATGCCGGCGTTGTCGAGGCTGTCGTGGTACGCGGCGTTCAGCCGCCACTCCGCCTTCGCGGCGGCAAGCGCGTCCGGTTGGAACGCGCCGGTCTCGTCCTGCATGCGTTCGAGCCGCCACAGCCGGGCTTCGTCCGGGCCGCCTGGCACGGCATCGGGAGCGCGCCTGCGACCGTTCGCGCGCTCGCGCGCCTTGTTGGCGTCCTTGCGCTCCTGGATCGGCGCGCGCAGCGCCGCAGCGTCGACGGCGGTCGGCCAGTGCCATGCAGCGGCGCAGAGTGCGCAGAGCGTCGTGGCAACGGCGAGGAGGGGCCGCATGGGAGAAGAGGCAGATTAGCCGGACAGATTATGTCGAGTGCCACTATGTGGGGCGGCAGGGGGACCTCGTCAGCACCGTTGGCCACGGCTTCAAGGGGACCGATGCCGACGGGCGCACAATCAACGTTCGCGGCGAGCGCTCGGGGGTGGTGCGCCAGTACGGCCGCTTCGATACGGAGTTCGGCGCGCGCATGGAGGCCGGGTGGAAGTACGACCTGTCGTGAGGCGTCGGCCAATGGCCCTCGCGAGTCGTTCATGCGGTCGACCGCATGACAACGAAGGACCGCATCCTTTGCCGCCAACGAGTTATCTTGCCCGGCCGGAGTGCTCTTTGGTCGCTCGATCGCTTCCGGCGACTCCTTCCGTAATTCCCTCACTCGTTGCTTTCTCCATGCGAAACGCATTCTTGCTTCCGGCTCTAGTTTTCGCCGCCACGGCCGCGGCGCAGAGTTCCACTTGCTTCAGCGGCCCGGCCGCCGGCACGTTCCTCGGCAACGCCATGGACACGATCTACCCGGCGCAGCCGATCGGCTTCTCGTTCCCGTTCGACGGCGCGACCTACACCGACGTGCACGTGTCCGACCACGGCATCGTCTTCCTGTCGAACGGTGGCGTGCCGACGCCGCCGGCCGCGACGCCGTTCGTCTACACGCCGTCGCTGGCCAACTTCGCGGCCGGCGGCCCGAAGATCGCCGCGATGTGGTCCGACACCGTCGGCGGCAGCCCCACGCCGGGCGCCGGTTGCTACGTCAACAGCACCGCGACCGAGTGCCGCATCGAGTGGCGGCGGGCGGCCAGCTACGGCTTCCCGGCGCTGGAGTTCAACCTCGCGATGACGCTGTCGATCACCGGCCAGGTGCAGTTCGACTACGGCCCGGGCGTGACCAACAACTCGACGTTCGGAGGCGTCAGCGACAACGGCATCGTCGGCATGTTCGCCGGCGGCGTGCTGCCAGCCAGTAGCGACCTCTCGACGGGGGGCGCATCCGTCAACAACAACACGTTTGAGAACTTCGTCGTCGCCAACACCTTCGACATGGCGAACAACCGCCTACTCATGATCCCGAGCAGCCCCGGCTGGTCGTACGTGCTGCTCGGCCCGTCGGGCAGCTGCGCCTCGGCGACGACCTTCGGCCAGGGCTGCGGTGGCGCCTTGTCGTCGTACTACGAGCGCTTCCTGACCACGCCGTCGATCGACCTGTCGAACCAGTCGTTCCGCATGTTCAACAACGGCTCGGGCTACGCCGTGGTGCCGAACGCCGGCACGCCGTTCGTCGCGCCGTCGGCCGCCGCGACCAACCTGGGCCTCGGTGACGACACCGAGGGCACGGTGACCCTGTCGGCGCCGTTCTCGTTCCCGGGCGGCACGACGACCACGCTCACGGTCGGTTCCAACGGCCACGTCGCGACGGCCAGCAACGGCGCCGCAGGCGACTACACGCCGACGCCCGGCGAGTTCCTCGGCTGGACCAACCCGACGTGGGCGGTGTGGCGCGACTTCATCTGCAACGCCAACGGCAACGTCAAGTTCGAGGAGATCGGCGGCGTCGCCTACATCACGTGGGACAACGTCATCGGCTACCAGGGCCAGGCGCCCGGCGCGACGCCGAGCACCTTCCAGTTCCAGTTCTACCTCGCCACGGGCGATGTCGCCTTCGTGTTCCAGTCGATGGACACGGTGTCGATCAGCACCTGGCCGGGCGCCGAAGGCTGGATCGTCGGCTACTCGGGTCCGGGCGCTGGTCTCGATCCGGGCAGCATCGACCTGTCGACCGTGGTGGCTTTTGTGATCAACGGCGTCGACCTCCCGTCGCTCGCGCTCGCCAACAACGGCCTGCCGACAGTCGGCAACGCCGCGTTCGGCTTCACGGTGTCGAACGTCGCGCCGCTGCTGCCGCTGGCGTTCGTCTTCTTCGGCACCGCGGCCGTCAACCCGGGCTTCCCGCTGGCCGCGATCGGCATGCCGGGCTGCTTCAGCTACACGAGCGCCGACCTCGGCTCGCTGACCGCGCCGGTCGCAGCCGGCACCGGCACGCTGCCGTTCGCTATCCCGGCGAACCCGGCGCTCGCCGGCGCGTCGTTGACGGCGCAGGCGGTCGCGTTGTCGCTGGCGACGCCGCTCAACCTCGCGTCGTCGAACGGCACCACGATCTCGGTCGGCTTCTGACCGGCTGACGCGCCGGCGCGCGTCGCCGGCGTTGGTGGAACGCCGCCCGTGCCGGTCGAGTGACCGACGCGGGCGGCGTCGTTTCCGCGGTGCTCGTTCAGCGGCAGCCGCAAAACGCGTATGGCCCGATCAGCACGACGGCGACCGCCGCGCCGACCAGGGCGTCGCCGGACAGCGCGACGGGGGTCAGGGCGATGCGGGTTGCCGTCGACATCTCCTCTTCGCTGGCGGCGCAGCCGTGCCCCTCCCACACCTTTTGCGTCAGGCAACTCGGCAAGCTCGCGACGGTCAGCAGCGCGGCGAGCACGATGGCGGAGCGGGACGGTGAGCGATGGCTGGGCATGGCGTCGAAACCTCTGATTCGCCAAGAGCGCAAGCGGGCCGGCGCGCGCGTCGTTGCGCGTGCGCCGGGGGCGCATCGGACGATTTGGCTGCGGCCCGAACCCGTTGCGGCGTCGCGCCCTGTGCGCGCGGTTGCCATGGCGGCGCGCACCCGGCACCGGGCAGCGCGTCGCCGGGCCTCGCCGCCATCCCGCCCGGCGCATCGAACCTGCCGGAGCGAGCAGGGTTGCGCTCGCAGGCGTCGACGGGCGCAGCTAATGTCCGCGCCCCCCATGAGCGAGTCCAAGAAGGCGCTGGCGACGTTCCATGTGAACGGCGAGCCGCACGAAGTGGCGTTTGCGCCGCACAAGACCCTGCTGGAGGTGCTCCGTGAGGAGATGAACCTGACCGGCACCAAGCACGGCTGCGAGCTCGGCGAGTGCGGCACCTGCACCGTGCAGGTCGACGGCGTGCCGATCCTGAGTTGCCTCAGCCTCGCGGTCGACGCGGTCGGCAAGGACGTGCGCACGGTCGAGGGCCTCGCCCAGGGCAGCGAGCTGACGCCGCTGCAGCACTGCATGGCCGACCTCGGCGCGGCCCAGTGCGGCTACTGCACGCCGGGCGTGCTGATGGCCGCGGACGCGCTGCTCAAGCACAACGCCAAGCCCTCGCGCGACGACATCAAGGAAGCGCTCGCAGGCAACCTTTGCCGCTGCACCGGCTACCTGAAGATCTTCGAGGCCGTCGAGCTGGCGGCGGCGCGCATGCGTGGCGAGAAGGCCGAGCCGAGCAAGGAGTCGATCTATGGTTCTTGATCAACCGGTCGGCCGCGTCGACGAAGGCAAGCCGGCGGCGCCCTGGCGCCACGACGTCAAGAAGGAAGACCTCAAGCACATCGGCAAGCCGATCCGCAAGGTCGACGCGCGCGGCAAGGTTGCCGGGCTGACCAAGTTCGCCGACGACCTCACGCTGCCGCGCATGCTGCACATGAAGCTGCTGCGCAGCACCGTCGCGCACGCCGAGATCGTGTCGATCGACACGAGCAAGGCGGCGGCGCTGCCCGGCGTGAAGGGCATCCTGACGGGCAAGGACCTGCCGATCCCCTTTGGCATCCTGCCGGTCAGCCAGGACGAGCACGCGCTGTGCCCCGACAAGGTGCGCTTCGTCGGCGATCCCGTCGTCGCGATTGCGGCGACCGAGGAGGAGGTCGCGTGGGAGGCCTGCCGGCTGGTCGACGTCCAGTACCGCGAGCTACAGACGATCGGCGGCGTGCATGAGGCGGCCGAGACGAACGAGCCGCGGCTGCACGACTACGGCGTGCGCGGCAACATCCACCGGCTGGAGAATCTCGAGTTCGGCGACCTGCAGGACGGCTTCGCGCGCGCCGAGCACGTGCGCGAGGACACGTTCTTCTTCGAGGGCAACACGCACCTGCCGATGGAGCAGCACGCGACGTTGGCCCACTTCGACAAGGACGGCAAGCTGACTGTCTGGTCGAGCACGCAGACGCCGCACTACCTGCACCGGGCGCTCGCGCGCACGCTGCACCCGCTGCCGGCGCACCACATCCGCGTCGTCGCGATCACGAATGGCGGCGGCTTCGGCGGCAAGAGCGACCCGTTCAACCACGAGGTCGCGGCGGCGAAGATGGCGATGCTCACCGGCCGGCCGGTGAAGATCGCGCTGACGCGCGAGGAGGTGTTCTGGTGCCACCGCGGCCGCCACCCCGTGCTGATGCGCAGCAAGGTCGGCGTCACCAAGACCGGCCGCATCACCGCGCTCGACTTCCACAGCTACCTCGACGGCGGCGCGTACGGCAGCTACGGCACGGCCAGCACGTTCTACACGGGCGCGCTGCAGACGGTGACCTACGCGGTCGAGAACTACCACTTCCGCGGCGCGCGGTTCTTCACCTGCAAGGCGCCGTGCGGACCCAAGCGCGGCCACGGCACGCCGCAGCCGCGCTTCGCCCTCGAGGTGCAGCTCGACAAGATCGCCTGCGACCTCGGCCTCGACCCGGCGAAGATCCGCCTCGACAACCTCGCGCCGCGCGACTCGCTGACGGCGAACTTCCTGCGCATCGGCTCGATGGGCCTCGGCGCGTGCATCGAGAAGGTCGTCGCCGGCTCCGGCTGGAACGAGCGGCGCGGCAAGCGCGAAGTGACCAAGGACGGGCGCATCCGCGGCCTCGGTATCGCGTGCAGCAGCTACCTCTCGGGCGCTGGCCTGCCGATCTACTGGAACGGCCTGCCGCACTCGGGCGTGCAGCTGAAACTCGACCGCAGCGGCCTCGTGACCGCGTTCTGCGGCAGCACGGACATCGGGCAGGGCAGCGACAGCATCCTCGGCTGGATCATCGGCGAGGTGCTCGGCATCGACCCGCTCGGCATCAAGGTCGTGACGGCGGACACCGACCTGACGCCGGTCGACCTCGGCAGCTACAGCTCGCGCGTGACGGTGATGACCGGCAACGCCGCGATGCAGGCCGCCGAGCGCGCGCGCGACGTCCTGGCCAAGGGTGTCGCCGAGAAGCTCGGCGTGCCGGCCGGGCGGCTGGTGTTCGCCGACGAGCGCGTCTTCGACGCCGAGGACCCGAAGAAGGGCATGACCTTCCAGGAAGCGATCGTCTGTTCTGAGGCGCGGTTTGGCACCATCGGCACGGTCGGCAGCTACACCCCGCCGCCGGCGGCCGCCAAGTTCCGCGGCGGCGGCGTCGGCCCGAGCCCGAGCTACAGCTACTCGGCCGCCGTCGTCGAGGTCGAGGTCGACCCGGAGACTGGCATCTACCGGGTGCCGCACGTGTGGATGGCGCACGACATCGGCCGCGCGCTCAACGCCGCGGTCGCGATGGGCCAGATCGAGGGCTCCGTCTACATGGGCCTCGGCGAGGCGATGATGGAGGAGATGGCGTACCGCGATCGCAGCCACAAGGGCAAGCGCGTGTTCGTCCACAAGATCCCGTCGATGCTCGAGTACAAGAGTCCGAGCGCGCTCGAGATGCCGAAGGTCACGACCTACGTCATCGAGGACCCGGATCGCAACGGTCCGTTCGGCGCCAAGGAGGTCGGCCAGGGGCCGCTGCTGCCGATGATGCCGGCGGTCGCCAACGCCATCTTCGACGCCGTCGGCGTGCGCGTGGACGAGATCCCGTGCAGCTTCGAGAAGGTCTTCGCCGCGCTGCAGGCGAAGAAGGACGGCAAGGAGGGCCGGTACGGCCCGAGCAACGGCGCCGACGGCGTGCCCGTCGTCGACTTCGGCGACGCGCTGAAGATCAAGACGCCCTGGCAGGGCGGCGACGGCACGGCGTGGAACGAGCCCAAGCGCGAGAAGAAGGCCGCCAAGTAGGAGCGAGGACGAACATGCTGCGACTCCCCACGTTCACCTACCACCGGCCGAAGACCGCGACGGAAGCCGTCGCGATCGCCTGCCAGCACGGCAAGGCGGCGATGTACGTCGCCGGCGGCACGGACCTCTACCCCAACATGAAGCGCCGGCACCAGACGCCGACGCAGGTCATCTCGCTGCAGGACGTGCCCGGTCTGCACTCGATCGACTGGCTGCCCGACGGTCGTTGCGCGATCGGCGCGATGGTCAAGCTGTCGGCGCTCGAGCACGACGCCAAGGTCAAGGCGGCGCATCCGGCGTTCGCGCACGCCGTGCGCGAGATCAGCACGCCGCTGCTGCGCAACATGGGCACGATCGGCGGCAACCTGCTGCTCGACACGCGCTGCACGTACTACGACCAGACGCACGAGTGGCGCGAGTCGATCGACTTCTGCATGAAGAAGGACGGCGCGATCTGCTGGGTCGCGCCCGGCTCGCCGCGCTGCTGGGCCGTGCAGAGCAGCGACACGGTGCCGCTGGTCTGCGCCATGGAGGCCGAGGTGGAACTCGTCGGCCTGGACGGCGTGCGCACCATCAAGGCCGGCGACCTCTACCGCGACGACGGCATCCAGTACCTGACCAAGAAGCCCGAGGAGCTGCTGACGCGGCTGATCCTGCCGGCGCCCAAGGGCTGGAAGGCCAGCTACCTCAAGCTGCGCCGCCGCGACACCTACGACTTCCCGGTGCTCGGCGTCGGCGCTTGCGTCTGGACCGACGCGGCCGGCACGGTCACCAAGGCCAACATCCGCCTCGGCGGCGCCGGCAGCTACGCGATCCCGGCGACCGCGAGCGAGAAGCTGCTGGTCGGCAACAAGCTGACCGACGAACTCGTCGCCGCGGCCGGAAGCGAGGCGATGAAGCCGGCGCGCACGATGGACAACACCGACCTCGACGTCTACTGGCGCCGCAAGGTCGCGCCGGTGTACGTCGCGCGCGCGCTGATGGCGTGTCGGTGAGTTCTCTCGGCGGCGTCGCGCGCGCGCCGGGCAGCGGCTCGGCTGCGGCGGTCGCGCCCCTGAGTCATGGTCGCGCCGTGTCGCCGGCGCGTCCGCTCGCTGCGAGCTTCAGCCCCGCCCTTCCCGCCGCCGCGTCTGTTCGCCGATCGCCGTCAGCACCTTGGCGTCGTCGTTGTGCGAGTGGGTGAAGCCCATGGCGCGCTCGGCGGCGATCGTCGCCGGCGAGCGGTAGGCCAGCACGTAGCCGCGCCGCCAGCGGTCGCTGCCGTTGCCGCCGGAGCCGTGCGCCGTGCGCTCGTGGTGCACGCTGACCGAGCCGCGCGGCAGGATGGCGCTGCGGATCCGGTCGCGCGCCGGGTCGACCTGCGCCACCAGCGTGTGGTTGCTGCCGCGGTCGCCGTGCAGCGGCAGGTGCTCGCGCAGCTCCGGCTCGCAGTGGCTGCCGTCGACGAAGCGCACGCAGCCGTTGTCGTCGGCGACGTCGTCGAGCGCCAGCCAGAAGGTCGCCGTGCGCGTGTCCGCGGTCATCGGCCAGTAGCCGAGGTCCTGGTGCCAGTGGAACACCGCGTCGGCCTTGCGCGGGGGCTTCGCGACCAGCTGGTCGTAGTCGATGGCGAAGTCCTCGCCCCACAGCTGGCGCGCGACGTCGGCGGCGCGGCGTTCGTACACGTTGCCGGCGAGGATCGGGCAGTACACGCGCGGCAGCATGACGTTGAGGATCGCGTAGTCCTCGACCGGCTTGTGGTAGTCGCCGGTCATGTCGCAGTAGTCGCGGCCGCGGACCGGGATCTCGCGGCGCAGCAGCCGCATGTACAGCTCCTCGATCGGCGCCAGCTCGGCGGCCGACAGGAAGCCCGGCAGGGTGATCCAGCCATCGCGGTGGAAGGCGGCGATCTCCGCCTCGGTCAGCGGATAGCGGTCGGCGGCGGGGCGCATGGCGGCGCGCATGGTAGCGCGCCGCGGCGCTGCGAACGTCAGTCCCAGACGCCGTGCAGCGTGTCGCCCATCGGGAACGGGCCGCGCGAGTGCGGGCCGAAGAACATGCGGAACATCACCGAGAAGGTGACGCACTCCTGGCCACCGAGCGTCGAGTATTCGGCGCCGTACATGACCTTGAGGCGATGGCCGGCGAGGTAGTGGTTGAGGCCGAGGTAGGCGGCCTGGTACTGGTCGCCGGTCGACATGCCCGCGTCGCGCTCGTAACGGCGCTGCGCGCGCAGCCCGTCGTCGCCCGCGCTCCAGGCGAACTGGTACCGGGTCGCCAGCTGGAGCGTGTCGGTCAGGAACAGCGTAGGCTGCAGATTGAGCCCGTAGCAGTCGCCCTTCGCATCGCCGGTCGCATCGCCGAGGCCCGCGGTCACTTCCGTGACCAGCGATGCGGGGCCTTCGGTCAGGATCAGCGCCGACGCGAGGCCGTCCTCGAACCAGTTGAGGTTGGTCGCGTTGTCGTTCGCCTCGCTGTGCACGCCGGAGACGTTGAGGAACGCCGTGTCGGTGCCGAAGGCATCGCCGAGGTCGCGCGTCACCGTCGCCAAGACCGACTCGCCCGAGTCGAGGTCGGTGAACGAGTCGTCCATGTGGTCGCTCGTCTTGTTGGTGAATACGCCGGCGTAGTAGCTCCAGGCGCCGATGCGGCCCGAGCCGGTGATGGCCGGGGTGTAGTCGGCGCGGAACATGTTGGTCAGCTGACCGCGTTCGAGGTAGCTGATGTAGCGGCTGCTGACGTTGCGATCGTGGGTGAAGCGGTGCTTCTGCTGGCCGACGGTCAGCGTGAAGGCGTCGTCGAAGCGCCAGCCGGCCCAGAGCTCCGTGAAACCGTTGTAGCGGGGGTCCCAGTCGTCCGGATCGTCGGCGCTGACCGACTGCGCGTGCACCGTCAGGTTCTTGAACATCCGGAACTGCGTGCCGAGACGGAAGCGTCGATTGTCCCAGCCCTCGTCGTCCTCGGCGCCGCCGTTGGACCAGTGGTACTGGCCGTGGTAGCGGCCGAGCACCCAGAACTCGTTGAGCACGCTGGCGTCGTCGTCGCGGAACAACAGGCCGAGGTTCGGGAATGGCTCGGCTGGCGGCTTCGGCTTGCTGGCGGCAGCCGGCGCGGCGAGAGCCACCGGCGCGGCGTCGGCAGCGGGAGGCGTCGGGGTCTGCGCCGCGAGCGTGCCCGCGGCGGCGAACATGAAGGAGTCGCGAAGAATTCGGCTGAGCATTGGCAAGTCCAGGACTGAACGCCGTGAACCTTGGCCAAGACGACACGGAAGTGGAATGCTGGTCTCGGACCTTAATCGCCTGCGCGGGGCCTGCACCGCGCCTTCACGATTCCTTCATTCTTGCGTCAAGAGCGCTCCGTGCCTGCCGCGTGCGCCCCGGCGCCGCGCCGGGGTGCGCGACCCGCGTCATCGAGGTCGAGCGGCGCGCGCGTGACCAGGGGATCGAGACCGTTGGTCGGCCCGTCGAGGATCAGAAGCTCCGGCTCGTGCAGCATGGCGGCGACGAGCGCGAGCTTCTTGCGCATGCCCAGCGAGTAGTTGACCGCTAACTCGTCGAGGTCGCCGGTGAGCCCGAGCCGCTCGGTCAGCGCCGCCGCGCGCGGCAGGCCGTGCAACGTCGCGCAGAAGGCCAGCACTTAGCGGCCGCGCAGGTGGTCGTGGAAGATCGGTTCGTCGGGCAGGTAGCCGACGTGTCGCATCACCTCCGGCCGGTCGGCGAAGCAGTCGCGGCCGGCGATGCGCGCCTCGCCGGCGCTCGGCGCGAGGACGCCCATCAGCATGCGGATCGTCGTCGTCTTGCCGGCGCCGTTGGGGCCGAGGAACGCGAGAATCTCGCCGCGGCGCACTTCGAGGTCGAGGTCGGCGACGGCGGCGAAGAGGCCGTAGGACTTGCGGAGGCCGCGCATGGTCGCGATGGGGGCGTCGCTCGGGAGGTCGCTCATCGTCGCGAGTATCGCCACGCTCGCGTCCGTTGGCGAACTGACCGCTGCATCTGCCGTGCGTTGCGCTAGCCTGTCGCCGATGACCGCCTCGCCGCGCCAGATCACGTCGACGAAGAACCCGCTGGTGCCGCGCTTCCGCGCCGCGGCGGCTGGCGAGCTCGACGGCGTGCTGCTGGCGGAAGGCGTGCGCCTCGTCGGCGAGGCCGTCGCGGCCAAGGCGCGCGTGCTACAGGCGGCGATGTCGCCACGCTGCGCCGACGCCAACCTGCGCGCGGTCCTGCTCGCCGCCGCGCAGGAGTGCTACGAGTGCTCCGACGAAGTGCTCGCGGCGCTCAGCGCGCTGGACACGCCGCAGGGCGTCGCCGCGCTGATCGAGCGTCCGCGCGCCGACGAGGCGGCGCTGCTGCGGCAGGGCCGCGCGCCGCTGGTCGTCTGCGCCGCCGGCGTGCGCGATCCGGGCAACCTCGGCAGCGTCGTGCGCACCGCCGAGGCCGCCGGCGCGACCGGCGTGATCACGTTGCAGGGCGGCGCCGACCCGTTCCGCGACAAGGCGGTGCGCGGCTCGATGGGCTCGATCTTCCGCCTGCCGACGCTGCACGGGCTCGACGCCGCCGCGGTGATCGCGTTGGCGCGCCGGCATCGCCTGCAATTGATCGTCGCCGACGGCGGCGGCGAACGCGCGCACACGGCCGTCGACCTGCGCAAGCCGGTCCTGCTGGTCGTCGGCGCCGAGGCCGCTGGCGTGCCGAAGGAACTGCTCGCCGCCGCCGACGCGCGTGTGCGCATCCCGCTGAAGGCGCCGGTCGAGAGTCTCAACGTCGCCGTCGCCGCGGGCGTGCTGCTCTACGAGGCGCAGCGGCAGCGGGGGGCGTGATGGGCCTGTTCGGCGACCCGCACGGCGAAGCGACGCCAGCCGCCGCTCCGCGCGCCCCGTTGGCGCCGTTGGCCGAGCGCATGCGGCCGCGCACACTCGCCGAGTACCTCGGCCAGGACGGCGTCGTCGGCGAGGGCCGCGCGCTGCGCGCCGCGATCGAGTCCGGCAAAGCGGGCTCGCTGCTGCTGTGGGGTCCGCCCGGCGTCGGCAAGACGACGCTCGCGTTGCTGATCGCGCAGCACGCCAAGCTGCACTTCCGGCCGATGTCGGCGGTCAACGCCGGTGTCGCGCAGGTGCGCGAGGCGGTGGCGCAGGCGCAGGAGGACCGCGGCCGCGACGGCCGCGGCACGCTGGTCTTCATCGACGAGATCCATCGCTTCAACAAGGCGCAGCAGGATGCGTTCCTGCCGCACGTCGAACGCGGCGACCTCGTGCTCGTCGGCGCGACCACCGACAACCCGTCGTTCGCGGTCAACGGCGCGCTGCTGTCGCGCTGCCGCATCGTGCCGCTGCAGTCCTTGCCGCCCGGCGCCGTGAAGCAGCTGGTGCGCGCTGCGCTCGCCGACCGCGAACGCGGGCTCGGCGCGCGCGAACTGCGCCTCGACGACGCGGCGCTCGACCGGCTGGTCGCGCTCGCCGGCGGCGACGCCCGTCGTTCGCTCGGTTGCCTGGAGGCGTGCGCCGCCGGCTGTGTCGACGGCGAGACGATGACCGTGGCGATGGTGGCCGAGGCCTTCCAGCACCGCGCGCTCGCGCACGACAAGGACGGCGACCTGCACTACGACCTGCTGTCCGCGCTGCACAAGAGCCTGCGCAACTCCGACGTGCAGGCGGCGGTGTACTGGCTGGCGCGCGCGATCGAGGCCGGCGCCGATCCGGTGCATGCCGCGCGCCGCCTCGTCGCCGTCGCCGCCGAGGACGTTGGCCTCGCCGACCCGATGGCGCTCCAGGTCGCGGTCGCAGCACTGCAGGCGACGCAGTTCCTCGGCCTGCCCGAGGCGCGCCTGCCGCTCGCCGAGGCGGCCGTCTACCTCGCCGCCGCGCCGAAGAGCAACGCCGTCTACCAAGCCATCGCCGCTGCCGGCGAGGCTGCGCGCGCCGGCGCGCAGCACCCGGTGCCGCCGCACCTGCGCAACGCCACGACGAAGCTCGCCGCCGACCTCGGCCACGGCCAGGGCTACGTCTACGCGCACGACAGCAAGGACGGCGTCGCCGCGATGGAGTGCCTGCCTTCGGAGCTGCGCGACGCGCGCTTCTACCAGCCCGGCGCGCGCGGCTTCGAGGCCAAGGTCGCCGAGCGCATGGCCGACAACGACCGACTGCGGCGGCCGGGGCGCGCAGACTCCTAGCCGATCTCGCGCAGCACGTCGTCGACCAGCGGTTGCAGCACGGCGCCGCCGAGGTCGAAGCGCACGCCCATCGCCGCGAACAACTCGGGCAGCGGCCGGCTGCCGCCGAGGGCGAGGCCCTGCTCGTAGTCGGCCAGCGCCGTCTGTGGCTCGCGCTGTTCGTCGGGGCGCAAGTTAGGGCGAGCGCGGCACGCGGCAACCGTGGCCCGCGCTTTGCATCGCGTCGCCCGTCGCCCGCCGCCAGACGTCCATGACCCCGACCCCTCTCCGCCGCCTGTTCGCCAGCCTCGCCGTGCTGCTGTCCGCCGCCTGCGGCCACTCCAATTGCGACCCGCCGCCGCTCCCGCCGCTCGAGCCGCGGCCGGTCTCGATCCTCGTCGAGGTGGTGGACGCGGTGAGCGGTCTGCCGCTGCCCGCCGTCCGCGTGCGCGTGCTGGAGGCCTACCAGGAGTGGTCGGACAGCTACTACGACAGCCCGTACCAGGATGTCTTCCTGACCGATGCCGACGGCCTGGTGTTTCTCGACGAGTACATGTTGTCCTGGCAGGACGTCGGTTTCCGGGAGGACGGCATCGGCCGCGCCATGCTCTACCCGGAGTTTTACGAGGACGAGGCAGATGTGCTGGTCGAGGTCGACGCCGATGGTTTCCCACCCGTCCTGTACTCGATCACCCTCCGATGGGACCTGCCGGACGTCTATGTCCAGCTGCCTTTTCCCTGAGCACGGCGGCGGTCGTGTCGGCCTGCTCGGGCCGCCGATGTCGGGCGGACGCAACCGCGAGGACCGACTTGGACACGATCCTGCTCGTCAATGACTGCGCCATGCTGACCTCGGCGCTCAGCGCCCACTTCCACAAGGCCGCTCCCAGGTGCTGGCGGTCACCTGGGCAATGGACGCCTTCGAGGCCTTCATCCGCCACTATGTCGCCCCGATCTTCACGGGCTTGGAGCGGCGCGGCAAGGACGGCCTCGACGTCACCCGGACGTTTTGCGCCAAGGAGTCGCAGGAGTCGCCGCCGTTCGACATCTCGGCGCCAAACGGCTACGTCGGCAACGAGACCTTCTCGGTGGAGTGCCTGATGGTGACCAGGAAGACGGGGCAGCGCCGGCGTGCAGAACTCGCCCGTCGGGAGCATGGCCAAGGCGTGATCGCCACGGGCCGATGCGGCATGCTGGCGGCGTGAGCCGCGACGCCGTTGCCGATCCTGTCCTGCACCGTCGCCGCCGCCAGCGCCTGCTCGATGCGCTCGGCGACGGCCTGCTGCTGCTGCCGACCGCGCCGGAACAGCGCCGCAACGGCGACGTGCTGTACGAGCACCGGCCGGGCTCGGACTTCCACTTTCTGACCGGCTTCCCCGAGCCCGAAGCCGTGCTGGCGGCGTGGCGCACGGGCCGCGGCCGACATCGCGCCGTGCTGTTCGTGCGGCCGCGCGACCCGGTGCGCGAGGTCTGGGACGGCCCGCGCGCCGGCGTCGCCGGCGCGGTGCGCGCGTTCGGCGCCGACGCGGCGCACCCGATTGGCGAGCTCTGGCATCGGTTGCCTGACTTGTCCTGTGACCATGCACGGCTGTTCCACCGCCTCGGCGTCGATTCGGCGTTCGACCGCCGACTGCTCGATGCGTTTGCGACATTGGCGCAGAAGCGCCGGCGCCGGCAGCCAGTCGCGCATCCGGCGATCGAGGATCCGATTCCCGCGCTGGCTGCCATGCGCCAGCGCAAGGATCCGGCTGAGCTCGCGGCGATGCGCGCGGCGGCAGCGGCGACGGTGGCCGGCCACATCGCAGCGATGCGTGCGACGCGGCCCGGCATACGCGAGTACGAAGCGCAGGCGGCGCTCGAAGCGGCGTTCCGCCGTCACGGCAGTCCCCGCAACGGCTACCCGTCGATCGTCGCCAGCGGCCCCAACGCGTGCGTGCTGCACTACCACGAGAACGACCGCCGCATGCGCGCCGGCGATCTGCTGCTGGTCGACGCCGGCGCCGAGGTCGGCGGCTGCACCGGCGACGTCACGCGCACGTTCCCGGTTTCGGGGCGCTTCACGTCGGCGCAGGCCGCGGTCTACCGTGTCGTGCTGCGCGCGCAGCTCGCCGGTATCCGCGCGTGCCGTGTCGGCGCGCCGTGGACCCGCGCGCACGTCGTCTGCGTGCGCGAGCTGACCAAGGGTCTCGTCGAGCTTGGCGCGCTGCGCGGCGACGTCGACCGGTTGGTGCGGAAGCAGGCGTTCAAGCCGTTCTACATGCACGGCACCAGCCACTGGCTCGGCCGCGACGTGCACGACGTCGGCGCCTACGACGACGACCACGATCGCCCACTATCGCTCGTCGACGGGGCCGTGCTCACCGTCGAGCCGGGTCTCTACTTCGGCGCCAAGGACCAGCGCGCGCCGTCGGCGCTGCGCGGCATCGGGGTGCGCATCGAGGACGACGTGCTGGTCACACGCCGCGGCCCGGTCGTGCTGACAGCCGCGGCCCCCAAGGCCATCGACGAAGTGGAGCGGCTCGTCGGCCGCTCCTGACCGGCGTCAAATGCCGGTGCCCTGCAGGACCACGCGCATGGTGTGCGCGATCAGCTTGAGATCCATCCACAGCGACCAGTTGTCGATGTAGTAGAGGTCCATCTCGACCCAGCGCTTGAACGACACGCGGTTGCGGCCCCAGACTTGCCAAAGGCACGTCAGGCCCGGCTTCACCGAGACGCGACGGCGCTGCCACCACCGATAGTGCTCGACTTCGCTCGGTATCGGCGGGCGCGGGCCGACGAGGCTCATGTCGCCGAGCAGGACGTTGAGCAGCTGCGGCAGCTCGTCGATGCTGTACTTGCGCAGGAACGACCCGATCGGCGTCAGGCGCGGGTCTCCGGCCATCTTGAAGGCAGGCCCGTCTTGCTGGTTGGCGCTGCGTAGCAGTTCCTGCTGGCGATGGGCGCCGATCCTCATCGTGCGGAACTTGAGGCACGAGAAGTGGCGACCACCGGCGCCGACGCGCGTCTGGCTGTAGAGCACCGGGCCGGCGCTCGTCACCTTGACGGCGAGCGCGACGCCGATGAGCACCGGCAGCAGGCATGCGATGCCGAGGCCAGCGCCGGCGAGGTCGATCGCGCGCTTGGCCGCCATGGCGAGCGCGCGCTGCGGCGCGGTGACCTTCATGACGTCGAGGTCGCCATGGCTCGCGCTCCATGTGATGCGAAGGTTCTCGTCGCCGAAATCGAAAAGCGTCGGGAAGTAGTGCACCGTCACGCCGGCATCGGTGCAGGCGCGGAACGCCGCGCGCACTTCGCCGGTCACCGCGACGTCCGACGGTGTCACGATCGCGACGTCGACCTTCTCTTCTTGCAGGATGCGCGGCAGGTCGTTGAGCGCTCCCAGGTCCGGAACTGGGGCGTTCGGCGCTGCCGTCTCGTTGGGGAATGGCACCGCGCCTACGACGTGCAGGCCGCTCTCATAGCGAGTGTAGTCGACTGATCGCGCGGACGCCGCCGAGCCGATCACGATGGTGCGCAGGCGCAGGTCGTCGTTCCACCACGGCGCGACGGCGCCGAGGCAGCGCAAGGTGATCAGCGTGACGAGGCCGAAGAGCAGCATCGTCCAGACCGCAGATTCGGCAGGCGCGACGGTCGACAGGGCGATGATTCCGCCCAGGCCCCACGTCGCGATCCACGCATCGAAGGTGCGGCGCAGCGCGAGCATCAGGCTGTGGCGCGGGATCGCGCGGTACACGCCGATGTGGCGCGCGACCCCGGACCAGACCAAAGCGTACGTTAGCGGCGTAGCCAACTGGTGCGCGAGGTCCAGCCCGCCGCCGGCCGGTGTGGCGCTGGTCGCGCCGACGACGACCATCACGGCGATGGCGTCAGCGAGCGGCGCGGTCTTTGAGTACGACGAACGGGACACGGGGCGGCGTGATGGAGCAGGGTGCGAGCGGACGGATGTCTCGCCGCCACGACAAGCGTAATGGGAGCGTACTAAACCAGGGAGGAAGTCAGAGCATCTCCATGACCCAGATGTCGTGACAAGGCGCGCCGTCTGGCGGCGCGCAGCTGTCGAAGAAGCGATGTCCACGGCGCTCCGCTGCCCTGGAGAATTTGTGGAAACATATCCAGGTGGGTGGCGGCGCCGGCGGGCGCCAGGGCGTTGCCAGGACGGGTCGAAGTCACAGCGAGCCCCGTATGCATACCGTTTTGCGGCTGCGGCTAGCATCCGCCGCCGATGAAGATCGCCTGCATCGGCGGCGGCCCGGCCTCACTGTACTTCGCCCTGCTGCTGAAGAAGCGCGACCCGTCGGTGCAGGTCGACGTCTACGAGCAGAATCGACCGGACGACACCTTCGGCTGGGGCGTGGTCTTCTCCGACGAAACGCTGGGCAACTTTGAGGTCGCCGACCCGGAGAGCTACGCGGCGATCCGGGGCCACTTCGCCTACTGGACCGACATCGACACCTTCCTGCCGGGCGCGAAGGTGACGAGCACGGGCCACGGCTTCTGCGGGCTAGCGCGAGTGAAGTTGCTGCAGATCCTGCACGAACGCTGCCGGCAACTTGGTGTCGGCCTGCGCTTCCAGCAGACCATCGTCGACGTCGAGAGCCTCGCCGCGACGCACGATCTCGTCGTCGCGGCGGATGGCGTCAACAGCAAAGTGCGCGAGCGCTTCGCGGCGTCGTTCCGGCCGAGCCTCGACTGGCGCAAATGCAAGTTCGCGTGGTTTGGCACGACGAAGCGCATGTCGGCGTTCACGTTCGTGTTCCAGCCGACGGAGTGGGGCCTGTTCCAGGTGCACGCGTACCCGTTCGAGGACGGCCGCGGCACGTGGATCGTCGAGTGCCGCGAGGAGACGTGGCGCAAGGCCGGCCTCGACAGGCTCGACGAGGCGCAGTCGGCGGCGTTCTGCGAGCAGCTGTTCGCCGAGCACCTCGCTGGCGAGAAGCTGCTGACCAACCGTTCGATCTGGCGCACGTTCCCGACGGTGCGCTGCGGTTCGTGGCGCCACGGGAACATTGTGCTGCTCGGCGACTCGGCGCACACGGCGCACTTCTCGATCGGCTCTGGCACCAAGCTGGCGATGGAGGACGCGGTCGCGCTCGCCGACGCCGTGCTCGGCCAACGCGGCGATGTACGCGGAGCTCTGCAGGCCTACGAGGACGCCCGTCGGCTCGATGTGCTCAAGATCCAGCGCGCGGCGCAGACGAGCCTCGAGTGGTTCGAGAACAGCGACCGCTACATGGCGCAGAACCCGAATCGCTTCGTCTTCAACCTGATGACGCGCAGTCGTCGCATTACGTACGAGAACCTGCAGAAACGCGACCCGGCGCTGATCGCGCGCGTCGATGTCGCGGTGGCGGTGGAAGAAGGCCAGCGCGCCGGCGCGGCGCCCGAGCCGGCGGCGTTCTCGCCGTTCACGTCGCGCGGCCTGCGCCTGCAGAACCGCGTCGTCGTCTCGCCGATGTGCATGTACTCGGCCGTCGACGGCGCGCCGACGGACTTCCACCTCGTGCACCTTGGCGCCCGCGCCCTCGGCGGCGCCGGCCTCGTGTTCACGGAGATGACCAACGTCGAGCCTGAGGGCCGCATCACGCTCGGCTGCGCCGGCATGTGGAACGACGCGCAGCAGGCGGCGTGGCAGCGCGTCGTCGACTTCGTGCACGCGCAGGGGGCGACGAAGATCGGCATGCAGCTCGCGCACGCCGGGCGCAAGGGCTCGTGCAGCCGGCCGTGGGAGGGCGACAAGCCGCTGGCGATCGGCGCGTGGCGCACGATCGGGCCGTCGGCGCTGCCGTTCCGCGCCGATTGGCCGGCGCCCAAGGCAATGGACGGCGCCGACATGGCGCGCGTGCGCGACGCCTTCGTCGCGTCAGCGCGCCGGTGCGCGGCAGCCGGCTTCGACGTGATCGAGCTGCACATGGCGCACGGCTACCTGCTGTCGAGCTTCCTGTCGCCGCTGTGCAACCTGCGAACGGACGAATTCGGCGGCTCGCTCGCCAACCGCGCGCGCTATCCGCTCGCGGTCGTCGAGGCGGTGCGCGCGGCGTGGCCGGCGGACAAGCCGCTCTTCGTGCGTCTGTCGGCGACCGACTGGTTCGACGACGAAGGCAGGGGCTTCACGCTCGACGAGGCCGTGCAGGTGGCGAAGTGGCTCAAGGAACGCGGCGTCGACGTGCTCGACGTGTCGTCGGCGGGCAACGTGCCGGAGTCGCGGCCGCAGTACGGCCGCATGTACCAGGCGCCGTTCGCCGAGCGGATCCGGTTCGAGGCCGGCATGCCGGTCATGGCTGTCGGCGGCATCGCCGGCATGGACCACGCGCACACGCTGGTCGCCGCCGGGCGCGCGGACCTCTGCGCGATCGCGCGCGGCTTCTTGTCGGATCCGTTCCTGGTGCAGCGCGAGGCGGCGGCGCGCAAGGCGGCGAGCCACGCGTGGCTGCCGCAGTACCTGGCGGTGAAGGGCGGCTGAGCGGACCGGCGCAGCGACTACGCCAGCCGCAACGTCGCTCTGTTCGCCATCACGGAACGCCGATCCGCCGAAGGCACGGCCGGGACGGAGTGGTCTCGGTTCGTCAGAACGCGTCTGCCGCGCGGTACGCGTCGATCAGCAGGCGCTCGCCGTCCTTGCCGCCATGCGCGTTGCCGTGCTCCATGCCCATCACACCCTGGAAGCCCTTCTTGTGGATGTGGCGGAAGACGTTGCGGTAGTTGATCTCGCCGGTGCCGGGTTCGCAGCGGCCCGGGTTGTCGCCGACCTGGAAGTAGCCGATCTCGCTCCAGGCGCGGTCGATGTTGGGGATCAGGTTGCCCTCGGTGATCTGCTGGTGGTACAGGTCGTCGAGGATCTTGCAGTGCTTGCTGCCGACGCCGCGGCAGATCTCGTAGCCCTGCGCGACCTTGGTCAGGAACAGCTCCGGGTGGTCGCGGAAGTTGAGCGGCTCGAGCACCATCGTCAGGTCGGCCTCGGCGACGATCTCGCAGCAGCGCTTGAGCAGCTCGATGCAGTTGGCCATCTGGTAGCCCCAGTCCTGGCGATGGTCGACGCTGCCCGGCACCACGGTGCACCACTTGGCGTGCACGCGCTTGGCGACCTCGACGGCCTTCTTCATGTCGGCGAGCACGCGGTCGGCGTGCTCCTTCTTGCCGGACGCGAACGTCGGCGCGCCGAAGTCGCCGTGCGCGACGAACACGCCCATGGTGATGCCGAGGTCCTTCATGACCTTGCCCAGGCGCTCCTGGTCCTCGGGCGACCGGCCGCCCATGCCGTTGTCCTCCCAGGCGCGGAAGCCCTCGTCGAAGGCGAACTTCAGCTGGTCCTCGTCGGACTTCGCGTGGTTGCCGAACATGCCGAAGTGCGGGCCGTACTTCAGCTGGAACGGCTCGCCGCGGCGGGCGCTTGCGGCAGCGAGGGAGTCGGCGGGGATGGCGCTGGCGACGAGGCCCGCGCCGCTGGCGGCGAGGAAGGTGCGGCGTTGCATGGTCTGCTCCTGTTGAGGTGCGCCGACCATACCGCCGCGCGCGCGGCCAGGCGCGCGCCTATTTGCCCTGTCGCAGCAGCTTGAACAGGTCGCTGTCGGTCGACAGCACCAGGTTGGTGCGCGCGCCGAGCACGCTGCGGTAGGTGTCGAGCGTCTTCAGGAAGGCGTAGAACTCGCGGGCCTCGGCGGTCTTGTCGTAGGCCTCGGCATAGATCCGCGTCGCCTCGGCGTCGGCGGCGCCGCGGACCTCCTGCACCTTCTTGTACGCCTCCGACTCGACCTCGCGCAGGCGCCGCTCCTTGCGGCCGAGGATGCGCGCCGCCTCGCCCTCGCCCTCGCTGCGGAAGCGCTGCGCGATCTGTGTGCGCTCGCTCTTCATGCGCTGGTGGATCGGCTCGAGCACCTCGGGCGTGTAGTTGACGCGCTTGAAACGCATGTCGAGCAGCTCGATGCCGAGCGGCAGCAGCTTGGGCGCGGCGGCGGCGAGGATGTCCTTCTCCAGCTCCTTGCGGCCGCGCTTCGCCGGACGCAGCGCCGCGGCGCCCTGGGCCGTCGGGTCGACCGCGGCGACGCGCGTCTTGTCGCTGCGCACGACCTCGATCAGCTCGTGACTCGCCACGGCCGCGCGCGTCTCGCTGCCGATGATGTCCTCCAGGCGCGATTGGCTCCGACGCATGTCGCGCAGCGCCTCGTACCACTTCGCCTGGTCGGCGATGCGCCAGCGCGCGAAGGTGTCGACCTCGATGTAGGTCTTGTCCTTGGTCGGCATCTGCGTCGCCGGCCCGTCGAACTCGAGCACGCGTTTGTCGATGCGATTGACCTCCTGCACGAACGGCGTCTTCCAGTGCAGACCCGGCTCCGTCACCGGCTCGCCGACGGGCGCGCCGAACTGGGTCAGGATCACCGTCTCGCGCTCCGAGACGGTGTAGAACGCGCCGCCGGCGACCAGCAGGACGAAGAAGGCCAGCACGAGGCCGGCGATCGAGGCGAGCTTCACTTGCCGCCTCCCTGGGCCTTGCCCTGCAGCATCGGCAGCAGCTGCGTGACCGAGGCGTCGACGATCCAGGTGTCGGCGAGCGCTGGCAGCACCTCCTTCATCGTCTCGAGGTAGAGGCGCGTGCGGGTGACCTGCGGCGCCTTGCTGTACTGCGCCAGTTGCGCGTTGAAGGCGGCGACGTCGCCGAGCGCCTCGTTGACGCGCTTCTGCCGGTAACCCTCCGCCTCGCTGAGCTTCTGCTCGGCCTCGCCCTCGGCGCGTGGCACGGCCTTGTTGTACTCGCCGTTGGCGACGTTGATCATGTTCTCGCGGTCCTGCTGCGCCTTGTTGACCTCGTTGAACGAGGCCTGCACCGGCTTGGGCGGATTGACGTTCTTGAGCTGCACCTGGTCGATGCCGATGCCGAGCTGGTAGAACTTCGCCAGCTCGCCGAGCCGCGCGACGGCTGCCACCTCGATCTCCTGGCGGCCGACGGTGATGACCTCGTCGACCGTGCGGTCGCCGACCACCTCGCGCAGGACCGCCTCGCCGAGGTCGCGCAGCGTCTGGCCGGGCTCGTGCACGTGGAACAGCCACAGCCGCGGGTCGGCGATGTGGTACTGCACGACCCACTCGACGAGCACGGCATTGAGGTCGCCGGTGACCATCGCGCGCTCCTTCTCCGGCTCGGCGCCGACCTGGTCGGGGTTGGTCGAGTCGTGGTCCGGCGAGGTGCCGAACTCGAGCTTGAGCTGGCGGCGGACGGCGAGCGTGGTGACCACGTCGACGCCGAACGGCAGCTTGAAGTGCAGTCCGGGCTCGGCGGTGTGCGAGTAGCGGCCGAAGCGCTGCACCACGCCGACCGAGTCGTACGGGACGGTGTAGTAGGTGGTGAACAGGCCGACCAGCAGCAGCGCCAGCGGCACGAGGACCTTCAGCAGCCGGAGCTTGGACCAGTCCGGGCCGCCGGTTTGGAATGGGGGACGCGACATGGCGCCGGTTGTAGCCGCTGCCGTCGCGCTCCTGCCATGCGGGCTGCGCCTACTGCGTGAATAGGTTGAGGAACGGGTTGGTGGCGACGATCGCGCCCTGCGCGTCGAGGGTCACCGCCTGGCTCCACCACGGCGATCCCGCAGCCGGCGCGATCGGCGACGGAAACGTCGCCGAGAACACGCCTTGCGCGTCCGTCGCGCCGAACAGCGGGATCAGGTTGCCGCCCGCGCGCAGCGCCGGCACGCCCGCGAACGGAATCTGCGTCGGCCCTGGCGCGTCGCCGAGCAGCAGCAGGAACGGCGCAGCCGCCGGCGTCGTCACCTGGAGCGTGACCGTCGTGCCCTGCGCGGCCTGCTCCGGCGCCAGGCTCAGGCGCGCTGGCGGCGCGACCGGCACGGTCAGCGTGTAGACCTCGACGTCGTCGATCTGCCAGCCGCCGTACGCGATGTTCGCGTCGCTTAGCAGGCGGAACTCGACGACCAGCGCCGGGTTGTTGCCGCCGTTGGGCGCCATGGTGTCGAAGGTCACCCAGCCGGCGTCGTTGACCGGCGCGTAGGCGGTCGCCCACGTCAGCACGCCGCCGATGCGCAGCTCCAGCCGGTCGCTCGGGCCCGCACAGCTGAGCCAGCGCTTGATGCGCACGCGCACCGACGAGTATCCGGTGCAGTCGACCGGCGGGCTGCGCAGCCACGAATCGGTCGACAGCGGGTACGCGCCGCTCGCCGACAGGTTGGTGCCGGCGCACTGCGTGCCGCTCGCCGCCGTCGTCGGGTCGCTCCAGCCGAAACCGCCACCGCCCGCCGGCGCGCCGATCTGCCAGTCGTCGACGCCCGTGGTCGCGCCATGCGTCCAGCCGACGCCACCCTGTTCGAAGTTCTCGCGCCAGATGCGCATCTCGCTCTGCGTCAGGTAGCCGGTCTCGCTGTTCACCGGGAGGCGGAACGTCGGCCCCGACGCGTGCTGCGCCTCGAAGTGGTACTGCGTCACGACCGGCGCCAGTTGACCGGGCAGCAGCGCCTGGTAGCGGTTGGCAGCGCCCGTCGGGATCATCGCGCGCTGCTGCCAGACGCCGTTGCCGGTCGTCCAGTGCACGCGCACCTGCGCGAACGAGCCGGTCACCGGCACCGCCTCGACCTCGACGCGGCGTGGCAGGCCCTGGTCGAACGTCGAGCTGAGCACGGTGCCGTTCTGGACGTAGCCCGGAACGATCGGCGGATACGGCAGGCTGTGCAGGTTGCACGCGGCGACCAGCTCGGCGTAGTGCGGCGTGCCGTTGGCGAGCAGACCGTCGTTGTCGTCGGCCTGGAAGGCGGCGATCACCGCGTCGGGCTGGTTCTGCGCGTTCGCCGCGATCGAGGCCAGCACGATGTTGTTGCTCAACGTGATCGACTGCGGCGTGCCGAAGGTCGTGCGCAGGATCTCGCGGAACTTCCAGGCGAAGCCCATCCACGACTCGCCCTGCGCGTGCGGACCCGAGCCGCTCGGATACTGGCGCGTGTTGGTGCCGTTGCGGATGCCGCCGCCGTTGCTGAAGAAGTCGTGCCCGATCTGCGGGTCGTCGAGCAGGTATATGCTGCAGATGTCGCCCCAGCCTTCGCTGAGGCCGTTGGTCTGCGAGATGCCGCCGTACTGGTCGTCGAGGCCGTGGCCCCACTCGTGCGCCACGACCGAGGCCGCCGACGTGTTGTTGCAGCCGCCGCCCGAGGCGTAGAAGTTGATCGAGTTGCCGACGTAGTACGCGTTGCAGGTGCTCGCCAGGTTGACGGTCGGCTGCACGTCGTCGGCGACGGCAAGTTGCGGCGAGTTGCCGAGGATGCTGCGGGCCCACGCGTTGATGCGGTCGGTCCAGTAGTACGTCGTCGTGTGCGCGAGCGGTTGCTCGCCGGCGTTGGCGGCGGCGAACTGCAGCGTCGTCGCCACGCCCGGCTGGATGGTTCCCGTTGCGACCGGCGCGTTGGCGCCGAACACGAGGTTGCAGTGCTGGCCGTCGAGTTGAGCGGTCACCTGCAGCGGCGCCGCGATGTCGATGGTGAACTGGCCGTTCTGGTCGGTGGTCTGCACGCCGTGGCCCGGCACGACGACGCGGACGCCGGGCAGCGGCGGGTTGGTCGGCGTTGACACCGGCGAGAAGCTGGTGTGCGACCAGCCGCGCACGGTGACCGTCGTCGGCACGGGCAGCGGCGCGCTGCGCGCGAGCTCGGCGCCGCCGTCGACGGCGCAGCCGGGGAGGCCGCATTCGTGCTTGTCGTTGCGGAAGCTCAGGCCCTGGCCAGTACGGGCGTCGACGTAGACGCGGCCGACCGGACCCGTGCCGTCGGCAGCGACGGCGCTGACCGGCACCTCCCAGGCGAGCCGGACGTCGCCCGGCGCGGTCGCCGCGTCGTCGCCCCAGACCACGAGGCGCGGCGCGCGCGCCTTGCCCGGCTGCGGGCCGGCCACGGGTTCGCGCCCGAGGAACAGCCACGCCTGCGCCGTCGCGACCTCCTCGCCGATCTTCGGCGTGACGTC
This sequence comes from Planctomycetota bacterium, assembly GCA_016872675.1. Taxonomy (GTDB): domain Bacteria; phylum Planctomycetota; class UBA1135; order UBA1135; family UBA2386; genus UBA2386. Next base: position 5,716 of record VGZG01000031.1, on the reverse strand, counting down.
GAAGTCCGCCGGCACCGGCCACGCCGTGCTGCCGAGGTGCACGAGCCGCCCGACCATGTGGATGCGCACGTCGGCGCGGCCGCCGACGACCTCGAGGCCGCGAAACGACTGGCGGAAGGTGAAGGTCCACGTGCGCCCCATGCGCGCGCCGATCGTCTCGGCGAAGTCGCTCGCGCCGAGCCCGAGCAGGTCCGCGTGCTGCTGCAGTTCGGCGTGCGCGTGCCGGCGCGCCTCGGCTTCGCTCGCGCCGCGCCAATCCGCCAACTCGTAGCCGTGGCCGAAGATCGCGCGCGGCGTGCCGGTCGGCGCGTGCCACTGTGCGATCCAGGCCGTGCCGTGTGCGCGCGTGAACTCGTCCCACGCGGCGGCGACGGCGGCCGTCGGCGCGGCGTTCGCGACCGCGCTGGCATCGACGTAGCGGGGGTGCGCGGCGGCGGGATCCTGCGCGCTGGCGGGCGCGATGACGGCGAACGCGGCGATCGGCGCTGTGGCGAAGGTGGTGCGTGCGAGCATAGCCGTGATGCGAGTAGGGCTGCGGGGCCGAGTAAGCGTAGAATCTCCGCGCGAGTCGGTCCATCTCCCCCGTCGTGCGATCGTGCCGCGTGCGGCCGGCACGGCGCACCGTGTTCGTCACGGGATCGCGTCGGCGGCAGGCGTTGCTACACTCCCGTTCGTGTCGTTTCTGCTGCCGCATCCGTTCCCTGTCGCGTTCGTTCCGTTCGCCCTGCTCGCCGGTGCCAGCGCCCAGGAAGCGGCGACGGCCGACTTCGCCGCCTATCGCCAAGCGATCGGCGACAGCGGCGTCGGCTTCGACCTCGCGCCGATCGCGGGCGGCACGTTCCTGATGGGCAGCCCGGCGGGCGAGAAGGACCGCAAGGACGACGAAGGCCCGCAGGTCGCGGTCGAGGTGGCGCCGTTCTGGATGGGCGTGCACGAGGTGACCTGGGCCGAGTACGACCTGTGGAACACCGACACGTCGCGGCCGATGGAGAAGAAGCCCGATGGCGTGGCGCGCCCGACGCCGCCCTACCAGGACATGACGTTCAACATGGGCCGCGAGGGCTACCCCGCGATCTGCATGTCGCACGTCGCCGCGCGCCAGTATTGCGTCTGGCTCAGCCAGAAGACCGGCCGCTTCTACCGCCTGCCGACCGAGGCCGAGTGGGAGTACGCCTGCCGCGCCGGCGCTGCGACGGCGTGGTCGTGCGGCGACGACGAGAAGGCGCTCGACGGGCACGGCTGGCACGCCGGCAACAGCGCGCGCGTGCTGGAGCAGGGCGCGCCGCCGGTGCCGGCCTACCAGAAGGTGGGCGGCAAGCAGCCGAATCCGTGGGGGCTCTACGACATGCACGGCAACGTCGCCGAATGGGTGGCCGACACCTACCTCGCCGACGCCTACGCCGCGGCCAACGGCGCGGCGCCGCGCAGCAGTCCGTTCTTCCCGCCCAAGCTCGACGCCAAGGGCCGGCCGGCGCGCTTCCCGCACGTCGCGCGCGGTGGCAGCTGGCGCGACCCGGCGGCGCTGTCGCGCTCGGCCGCGCGCCTCTACAGCGAGACGTCGTGGAACCAGCGCGACCCGCAGGTGCCGAAGAGCTGGTGGTACCTGACCGAGGCGCAGAACATCGGCTTCCGCGTCGTGCGCCCGCGGCGCGAGCCGAGCGCCGAGGAACGCGCACGCTTCGAGAATCTGTGAACGTCACCCGGCGCCATGCCTGATCCGAACTCTCGCCCACGTCTGCACCCAATCCCATGACCACGTCCCGCCGCTCGTTCCTCTACGCGGCCGCCGCCGCGGCGACCGCCCAGAGCCTCTCTCGCTCGCTCGCCGCCGGCCGCGACCCGCTGGCGCAAGGCCAAGGCAACGACGAGGTCCGCATCGGCCTCGTCGGCTGCGGCGGCCGCGGCAGCGGCGCGATCAGCCAGGCGCTCTCGACCAAGGGCCTGACGCGCGTCGTCGCCGTCGCCGACATGTTCGGCGAGCGGCTGGAGGGTTGCCTCGACAGCCTCGGCGAGAACGAGGCCTTCAAGCAGAAGGTCGACGTGCCGAAGGAGCGCCGCTTCGTCGGCCCCGACGCGTACCTCGGCGTGATGGCGAGCAACTGCGACGTCGTGCTGGTGGCGACGCCGCCGCACTTCCGGCCGGCGCACTTCGAGGCGGCGGTGAAGGCGAAGAAGCACGTGTTCTTCGAGAAGCCGGTCGCCGTCGACGCACCGGGTGTGCGCCGCGTGCTCGCCGCCGCCGAAGCCGCCGACAAGCTAGGCCTCAAGGTGTGCAGCGGGCTGCAGCGGCACCACCAGAACGGCTACCTGGAGATCATGAATCGCATCCACGGCGGCGACCTCGGTCGCCTGCTGTTCGCGCGCTGCAGCTGGAACCAGGGCAGCCTGTGGCATGTCGCGCGCCAGCCGGAGATGAGCGACATGGAGTGGCAGCTGCGCAACTGGCTGTACTTCACGTGGCTGTCCGGCGACCACCTCGTCGAGCAGCACGTGCACAACCTCGACGTCGTCAACTGGGCGATGCAGGCGCATCCGACGCGCTGCCGCGGCATGGGCGGCCGGCAGGTCCGCACCGACCCCAAGTTCGGCCACATCTTCGACCACCACGCCATCCAGTATCAGTACGCCAACGGCGCGTGGTGCTTCTCGGAGTGCCGCCAGATCGACGGCTGCGCCAACGACGTCAGCGAGCACGTCTACGGCACGAACGGCGAGGCCCACATGGGCAACGGCTGGCGCATCACCGGCGACAAGCCATGGCAGCACCAGGGCCCGAACAACGATCCGTACCAGAGCGAGCACGACGACCTGTTCGCCGCGATCCGCGCCGGCAAGCCCTTCTCGGAGGCGCGCATGGTCGCCGAGAGCACGCTCACCGCGATCATGGGCCGCATGGCGACCTACTCCGGCCAGGAGGTCACCTGGGAGCAGGCGATGGCCAGCGACGAGAAGTGGGGGCCCGACAGCTACGAGTTGGGGCCGCTGCCGGTCGATCCGGTGCCGATGCCGGGGCAGAACCAGAAGCGGAAGGGCTGAGACCGCGGGAAGACGTCGGCCCACGTGCCCACAGAAGGCCCGTCGTGGCCGCCTCTGCGGCCGCGCGGAGCATGGGAAACCGGTTGGTCCCCATGCTGCGAGGCGCCGACCTCCGGTCCGGTCGCGGTCGTTCCGGCGCCTCGGCATCGGCGACCGGTGCGGGCCTGCCGCAGCGGCATTGGCGAGGTACTCTGCCCCGACCTACCACCCCACCATCCCATGCGCCACCACGCCGTCCCCGCCCTTCTCGCGACCGCCGCGCTGCTCACCGCGCAGCAAGCGGTCCCCTCCCAGGCTCCGCTGGGCCACGACGAGGCCAACGCCCTCGTCGCCGCGTCGCGCCTGCTGCAACTCAAGCACACGACGTTCGACACCCGCGCCGGCGAGCCGACGCTCCCGGCCGACCTGCGCAGCGAAGCCGCCGACGTCGACCACTTCCTCGTCCAGATCGGCGCGACGATCGACGAGGGCAACAAGCAGGCGCTGCGCGACCGCGGCCTCGAACTGCTCGACTACATCCCCAACCGCGCGTGGATCGTGCGCGGCACGGCGGCGCAGGTCGCCGGCTGCGTCCGCGACGGCGTGGCGATCTGGTCGTCGCCGCTGCACGCGGCCTATCGCGTCGACCCGCTGCTGCTGTCAGGCCCGACGCCGGCGCGCGTCGCCGTGCTCGGCTTCCTCGGCGTCGATCGCGCCACGCTGCGCGCGCAGATCGCCGCCGCCGGCGGCACGGTCGCCGAGGAGCACGAGCAGATCGACCGCTGGCTGATGCTGGTCCCGGCGACGCCGGAACTGTGCAAGGCGCTGGCGCGCTGCCGCGACGTGCAGTGGGTCGAGGCCGAGGGCCTCGTCACCGACCGCAACGACACGATGACGTGGGCGGTGCAGACCGCGACGAGCGGCAACCGCCGCATCTGGACCGCCGGCCTGCGCGGCGAGGGCCAGATCATCGGCCACATGGACGGCGCCATCGCGACGTCGTCGTGCCACTTCTCCGATCCGGCCAACCCGGTCGGTCCGAACCACCGCAAGATCGTCTACACGTCGGGCACCGGCAGCGCCAACACGCACGGCACGCACACGGCGAGCACGTCGGCGGGCGATCCGTTCCCGGTCAACGGCACGACGACGGCCCGCGGCCTCGCCTACGCGGCGAAGATCGCGCACAGCAACAACTACTCGGCGTCGTCGTGGAACTCGCTCGCCGTCGCGCACCGCAACGCCGGCGCGCGCGTGCACACCAACTCGTGGGGCAACGACGGCACCACCGCCTACGACGCGCACTGCAACGCCATCGACGCGTTCTCGTGGACGTACGAGGACAACCTCGTGCTCTTCGCCGAGACCAACCTGTCGACACTGAAGAACCCGGAGAACGCCAAGAACCTCGTCGCTGTCGGCAACGCGCTGAACGGCGCCAGCTACATGAGCAAGGGCGGCGGCGGCGTCGGCCCGACGTCGGACGGCCGGCGCAAGCCCGACCTGTTTGCGCCGGGCACGTCGATCATCGCGGCGTCGACCGCGGCCTGCGGCACGACGTCGCTGACCGGCACCAGCATGGCCTGCCCGGCGGCTACCGCCGCGTCGGCGCTGATCCGCCAGTACTTCGCGCAGGGCTTCTACCCGTCGGGCGCGGCCAACGCGGCCGACTCGTTCAGCCCGACCGGCGCGCTGGTCAAGGCCGTGCTGGTCAACACCTGCCAGGACATGACCGGCGTCGCCGCGACGGTGCCGAACACCACGGAGGGCTGGGGCCGCATCGTGCTCGACGAGACGCTGCACTTCAGCGGCGACCTCGGCCGCATGTGGGTCGCCGACGTGCGTCGCGCCAACGGCCTCGCCACCGGCGGCCAGCGCACGTTCTCGATCGCCGTGCTGTCGTCGGCGCGCCCGCTGGAGATCACCATGGCGTTCACCGACTTCGCCGGCGCGGTCAACGCGGCGGCCGCGGCGGTCAACAACCTCAACCTCGAGGTCACGGCGCCCAACGGCACGATCTACCTCGGCAACGCCTTCTCGGGCGGCTTCTCGACCACGGGCGGAACGGCCGACGCGATCAACAACGTCGAACGCGTGACGCTGGCGTCGCCGGTCGTCGGCACGTGGACGATCCGCGTCGTCGGCACATCGGTGCCGCAGGGCCCGTGCGGCTACGCGCTGTGCGCCTCGGGCGACCTCGGCGGCGGCTTCGGCTTCGCCAGCGTCGCCAACTACGGCGCCGGCAAGCCGGGCACGCTCGGCGTGCCGTCGATCACCGGCAACCTGCCGGTCATCCCGTCGACCTGGACGCTGAGCGGCGCGCTCACCCTGTCCAATGCCTTTGGCATCGTCGTCTATGGCGACGCGCCGACGTCGCTGCCGTTCGACGGCGGCACGGTGCTGGCCAACCCGTTGATCCTCAACATCGTCACCACGGGCGCGACGATCGGGCAGTGGAGCTTCCCGGTGACGATCCCGAACTCGTCGGTGTTCAACGGCGTCAGCACGTACTGGCAGTTCTGGATGCCCAACGACCCGGTCGCGTCCGGCGAGCGCTGGGCCGCGTCCGCCGGCCTGAAGATGACGATGGGCAACTGACCCGCCGCTGCGGGCGCCCTCGGCGGGCGCTCGCAGCGCGCTCCCGTCGGCAACTGCGCCAGGTCCGCGCCGCCGACGGGATGGCCGGCGCCTCGCGGTCGCG
>VGZG01000030.1 GCA_016872675.1 Planctomycetota bacterium | reverse complement strand
CGATCGCCGACGGCGCCGCGGCCACGGTCGCAGCGGTCGCGCGCTGGTTCGCCGACCCGGCGGCGGCGCGCGCCGGCGGCCAACTGGCAGCCGACTGGGTGCGCGCGACGTGGCGCTGGGAACGCATGTACGAGCGCTGCGAGCAGCTGCTCGCCGGTCTCGGCGTGCGCTTCCCCGGCTGAGCGCACTTCTAGCTGCGGGCCGACCGAGGGATCAGCCTCGTCTGGCGGGTTCGAGGCGGAACTCGATGCGCTTGTCGAACGTCGTCATCACCGCCACGCCGTGATGGCGCGCCGGCTCGAAGCGCCAGCCGCGCGCAGCGCGCAGGGCCTCGCGATTGAACGCGGCGAAGCGCGATGCCTGCCGCAGTGCGACGTCGAGCACCGCGCCGCGATCGTCGACGGTGATCGCGACAACGACCGCGTCTTCGCGGCCGGCGACGCGCTCCGACTCGGGGAATCGCGGCGGCTCGTTGGCGGCGACCGGAATGGCCTCGACCCACGGCTGCGGCGCGGCGGGCGCGGCGGCCGGCGCCTCAGCGGGCGGTGGCGGCGACGCCTTCGCGATGCGCTGCATGGTCGGCGGCGGCGCTGGCATCCTGATCTCGGTCTCGGCGACCGGAGCCGCGAACTCGCGCGCCAACTCGCCGGCCTCGCACACTTCGGCGACCGGCTCGTCCATCACCGCCTCGACGACGACGGGGGGCTGCACCATCGCCGCGGCGGCGCTCGGCGCGCTCGGCTCGGACGGATGCACCTGCACCAACGGCGGCGTCAACGTCGTCCGGCTGCCCACATACGCGCTGAACCCCAGCGCCGCCGTGACGGCGGCGCCATGCATGACGCATGACAGGTACAGATAGGCAGCAGGACGCACGATCGGGGGGGCGGAAACGCTAACCGATCCGGGGCGGTTCAGTCGCCACCATCCTGCTTGCTGGCCGACGCGATGCGCCAGACCCGCCCCTTCTTGCCGTCGAAGCCGGCGACCAGCAGTTCGCCGTCGGGCTCTTCCCCGAAACTGGCGATCTGCTGCGGCGCCCCGGCCAGCCGCACGACCTGGTGCTTGCCGCCCTGCCGGTCCTCCTTGCACGCCCACATGCGCAGCGTCATGAAGTCGCCGTAGACGAACCAGCCGTCGAGCCCGGCGATCTTCGTGCCGCGGTAGACGTAGCCGCCGGTGATCGACAGGCCCTCGCTGTGCGAGTAGCTAGCGACCGCCGCGATGGCGTCGGCAGGCACGTCCCGGCCCTTGCGCAGCTTGAACACCTCGTCGGCTTCGTAGGCGTTCCAGCCGTAGTTGCCGCCCTTCACCAGCCGATCTACCTCCTCGAGCCGGTTCTGGCCGACATCGCCGCACCACAGGTCGCCGTTGGCGCGGTCGAAGCTGATGCGCCACGGATTGCGCAGGCCGTAGCACCAGATCTCCGGCCGCACGCCCTCGGTCTGCGGCCACGGGTTGTCGGCCGGAATCGCGTACGGCTTCTCGGCAGTCGCCGCGCGCACGTCGAGGCGCAGCACCTTGCCGAGCAGGTTGGCGCGGCTCTGCGCGTTGAGGAACGGATCGTTGGCAGCGCCGCCGTCGCCGAACGCGATGTACAGCATGCCGTCGGGGCCGAACTCGATGGTGCCGCCGTTGTGGTTGCCGAACGGCTGGAAGACCTCGAGCACGCGCAGTTCGCTGGCGAGGTCGACGACGGGGCCGGCGTCGGTCTTGCGCGCGGTGTAGCGCGCGACGATCGACTGGCGGTTGGACTTGGCGACCTTGCCGTTGCCCATCGTCCCGGTCAGGCCGTCCTTCTGCTCCGACCAGCAGACCCAGACGTGGCCGTTGTCGGCGTACTTGGGATCGAACTGGAAACCGAGCAGACCCTCCTCCCAGTTGTCGGTGAACACGACCTTACTCATGTCGAGGAACAACCGGCCCGCGCCCTGCTGCTCGCCCGCGCGCGGCACCGCGAACACGCGACCCGGCTGCGTGCACACGTAGGCGTGCGCCGGATCGGTCGAAGTGAACGCGACGTACAGCGGCCGATCGAAGCCGGGATGACCGGGGAACGCGTCGACGAAGGCGATCGCCGGGCCGGCAGCAAGCTGCGGGGCGTCGTCCTGCGCGACGAGCGGCGCCGCGACGGCGAGGAGAAGGACCGGGGTCGTGAGGACGCGCATCTGGGGGGCAGGATAGCGGCGGTCAGCGGCTGGCGTAGGCCCGAGTGCGCGGTCAAGATGGCCGCGATGCTGCGCCTCTCCGGCCTGCGCAAGACCTACGGCGCGTTCGTCGCCCTGCACGGGCTCGACCTCGCCATCGCGCCGGGCGAGATCCTGGCGTTGCTCGGCCCCAACGGCGCTGGCAAGTCGACGACGGTGAAGTGCCTCGTCGGCCTGCTGCGCCCGGACGCCGGCGCGGTCACCGTCGACGGCGTCGACGCGCTCGCCGATCCGACGCAAGCGCGCCGCCGCATCGGCTACCTGCCCGAGGTCGCGCGGCTGCACGAGACGCTGACGCCGTGGGAGTTTCTGCGGCTCAAGGGCCAGCTGTTCGACGTCGACGAAGCGGCGATCCGCACGCGCGGCAAGCGGCTGCTCGACGGCTTCGGCCTGCTGGCGCGCGGCGACGACCCGATGGTCGGCTTCAGCAAGGGCATGCTGCAGAAGGTCTCGATCGCCGGCGCGCTGCTGACCGAGCCAAAGCTCCTGGTGTTCGACGAGCCGCTGTCCGGCCTCGACGTCACCACGACGCTGGTCGTCAAGGAGCTGATGCGCGCCTTCGCCGACCGCGGCGGCGCAGTGCTGCACTGCAGCCACCTGCTCGACGTCGTCGAACAGAGCGCCGACCGCATCGCCGTGCTCGACAAAGGCAAGCTGCTCGCGTGCGGCACGGCCGCCGAGCTGCGCAGCCACGCCGGCGCTGCCGCCGATGCGCGGCTCGACGCGGTGTTCCGCTCGCTGGTGCAAGCCAGCGACCCGGCGGCGCAGGCGCGCGCGATCCTCGGCTGAGTCGCTGCGCCAGCGAAAGTAGCCATTCCTGCGGTGATGCGCGCTTACGCGCCGCGGGGCGTTGCCTGCCGTGACGGCGCAGCAAGCTGCTCGATCCGAACGCCGCGACGACGTTCGCGCGCGGCTTCGTCTCGTCGGCGGCCGCGGTCATGGCCAGACGCGGACCGGAGCGCGAGGAGCGCCAGACCCTGGACGTCAGCCCTCGGCGGCGGCGTGGCGACGGCCACGGCCTGAGCGCCCGCCGCCGCTGCGCCCGCCCGACCTGCCACCGGCACGTTCGCCGCGGGCGCCTCCGCGGCGCTTGGGCATGCCGTAGCCGCGGCCTGCCTGCGGCACGCTGCTGACCTCGCGGCCCTGCAGGTGCGCCTTCACGACGGCGAACAGCCTGTTCTCCATCGGCGCGACCAGCGACAGCGCGCGGCCGGCCTTGCCGGCGCGGCCGGTGCGACCGCAGCGGTGGACGTAGTCCTCGAGCGCGAGCGGGAAGTCGTAGTTGACGACCAGTTCGATGTCGTCGACGTCGATGCCGCGCGCGGCGACGTCGGTGGCGACGAGGAAGCGCGTCTTGCCGCGCGAGAACGCCTGTAGGCAGGCGTAGCGCGCCTCGGCGCTCTTGTCGCCGTGGATCGCGTCGGCGGGGAAGCCGGCGCGCTTGAGCGCGTTGCCCAGCCGCTCGCAGCCGAGCTTCTTGTTGACGAAGATCAGCACGCGGCCGCCCTCGCGCTCCAGCACGCGCTCGAGCGCGCGCTGCTTGTCGGCGGCGGGGCAGGCGACGAAGCGGTGCGAGATGGTCTGCGCCGACTGGCTGCGCTTGCCGATCTGCACGCGCTCGGCGTTGGGCAAGAAGTCGCCGACGAGGCCTTCGACCTCCTTTGGCATCGTCGCCGAGAACAGCAGGTTCTGCCGTTCCTGCGGTAGGCGCACGAAGATGCGCCGGATCTGCGGCATGAAGCCCATGTCGAGCATGCGGTCGGCCTCGTCGAGGACGACCATCTGCACGCGCTCGAGCGAGATGTTGCGACGCTCGAGGTGGTCGATCAGCCGGCCCGGGCAGGCGACCACCACGTCAAGGCCGCGCTTGAACGCGGACTCCTGGATCGACATGTCGACGCCGCCGAAGGCAGTGCAGACGTGCAGGCCGGCGAACTGCGCGTAGACGCGCAGGTTCTCGGCCACCTGGACGCACAGTTCGCGCGTCGGAACGATGATCACACCGCGCAGGCCGGGCTCGCCGCCGCAAAGCTTGTCGAGCATCGGCAGGCCGAAGGCGGCGGTCTTGCCGCTGCCCGTCTGGCCCAGGCCAATCAGTTCGGCGCCGGCAAGGATCTTGGGGATCGCGTGCGCCTGGATCTCGGTCGGTGTCTCGTAGCCCGCAGCGCGCACGCCGCGGAGGATGGGCTCCTTGAGCCCGAGGGAAGCAAAACTCACGTAGTCAGTTCTCGTTCGCGCGGGCCGGCAGGGGGCCGGTCAGCGCCTAGGGAAGTCAATGCGACGGTCGTGCCGCGTCGCGCGGCCCGCGGCGACCGGCATGGTCGGCGCGCGGCGGACGGGCGTGGCATTCGCCGGACACCGTGCTTGGCACGGCTTCCCTGGCATCGGCGTCTTGGCGCCTCGACTTGAGGACGGCCCAACGAGGGCCGGCCGATGCACAGGGCGCCCGGGGCACCCATCGACGGGCGGAGAATACGGGCGAATCGCCTCATCCTCAAGGGCCGTCGGCGCAACCGCTCAAACGCCGAGCCGGCGCGACAAATCAGTCTGCAGCAAGCGATCCGGATCCCACTTGGCCTTCTGCGCGCGGAAGGCCGCGACCGCGCCCTCGCCGTGCACGCGCGGGAACGATGATGCCAGCAGCGTCGCGTCCTTGGCGTAGTAGAAGCGGCCGCCGGCGGCGAGCACGATCTCGGCGAGTTCCTGACACAGACGCCACAGCGAGTCGCGGCGCGACTTGCGCGCGCTGACCGCAAAGTCCATCGCCAGCGAGTAGCCGTCGACCGCGTGCGTCATCAGGAACGGGTCTGGCCGGTGGCGCTTGAGCACACCGAGGTACGGCACGTGGCCGGCGGCCTGGCTCTTCTCGATCACCGCGCGCAGCACGCGCGCGCCCTCGGCTTTGGGCACGAACGGTTGGAACTGGATCAGGCCGCCGGGCTTGGTCATCCACTGCCAGCGCGGCACGTAGTCGAGCAGGAAGTGGAACGCGCCGTGCGTCTGCAGGTACGGCGAGTTGCGCGCCTCGGTGAAGCCGGCCCGGAACTTCAGCCAGTTGACCAGCCCCACCTGCCCGACGTGCACCGCCGCCCACATGCCCGGCCACAGCCAGCCCTTGGGCACCACGCCGAAGAGATTGGGCGGCACGTCCTGCAGCGTCGGATCGAGGAAGCGCAGGCCGTCGGGATCCTCGCCGGGCCGCAGCTGGTCGGCGCGATGCATCAGGCCGCGGCCGAGCTCAGCGCCCTTGCCGTGCAGGTCGAGCCACGACACGAGATAGTCGGCCTCGCCGCGCATGTCCTCGAGGATCTGCAGGTTGTGTTCGATGTCCTTGGCGACGATCGCCGACACGCGCAGGCGGCCCGAGTGCACGCGCTTGGTCTCGATCTCGAGCCGCGTCATGCAGCCAAGCATGCCGAAGCCGCCAATCGCGGCGTGGAACAGATCCGGGGCCGACGCGCGCGTGCAATGCACCAGTTCGCCGCGCGGCGTCAGCAGGTCGAACGACCGCACGCACTCGCCGAACGAGCCGAGCGCGAAGTTGTTCTTGCCGTGGATGTTCATCGCCGCAGCGCCGCCCATCGACACCGCCATGGTGCCGCTGACGACGCGCGGCCAGAAGCCGTGCGCGACGCTGCGCCGCCAGAGATCGCGCACCGTGACGCCCGGCTCGCAGACCGCGACGCCGGTCGCCGGATCGAAGTCGAGCAGCCGGTTCATGTGCGACAGGTCGAGCACGAGCCCGCCGTTGTTTGTCGCCGCGTCGCCGTAGCTGCAACCAGCCCCGCGCAGCGCCACCGCCTTGCCGCGCGCGCGCGCGTCGGCAAACGCCGCCGCCACCTGCTCAGCCGTCGTCGGCCGCAGCACCTGCGCGCGGCCGCCAACTGCCATGCCAAAGCCGCGCACGTCCTCGTCGCGCCAGGAGATCACCGGCGTGTCGGTCATCGTCGGGCCTCAGATCGACAGGCGGCGGAACAGGAACGAAGGGATCAGCTTGATCACCGTCATGATCAGCCACCACTTGCCGGGCACATAGGCAACGGCCTTGCGACGGTCGCGCGCCCGCAGAATCAACGCAGCGGCCTTGTCGGCCGGGATCGCGCCCTTGAGCCGCAGCCCAGCCGTCATCGGCGTCTCGACGAAGCCCGGGCGGATGGTCGTGACCTGCACCCCGTGCCGCCACAGCCGGTTGCGCAGCGCCTCGAGATAGCAGTCCATGCCGGCCTTGCTCGCGTTGTAGACCGGTCGGCCGACGCGGCCGCGGTCGCCAGCCACCGACGACACGCCGACAAAGCATCCGCGCTTGCGCTCGCGGAAGCGCCGCGCCGCGGCGTTGCCCCAGGCGATGCAGCCGAGCATGTTGACCTCGACTTGCTGGCGGTCCTTGCCGAGGTCGAACTCGTCGATGGCGACGTCGGGCATCACGCCGGCGACGAAGTGCACCTCGTCGACCGGGCCGAGTTCCTGTTCGATGCGGGCGAACAGCGGCTCGACGGCGGCGAAGTCGGCGACGTCGTGCACGTAGCCCCAAGCCGCCTGCAAGCCGAGCACGTCGTTGGTCGTCGCGACCTGCCCCATCAGCTCGCGCTCGCGACGCGCCAGCATCGCCACCTTGCGCCCAGACTGGGCGAGGCGGCGGGCGACGGCGAGGCCGATGCCCGAGCTGGCGCCGACGACGACGCACGTTCCGGCGTTGGGTCCCATGAGCGAAGGAAACTCCGCCGCACGGCGGAAAGCAAACCGCGACGCGCGGCGCGTCCCGGCTGCGCCGGATCCGACCGTTGCCAGCGGCGGGTCGCGCGCGCATCATCGCAGCATGTTCAGCGTCACGGCGGGACTCTGGCTCGGCTTCGTCACCCTGATCGGGGCCGCGTCGGCGCAGGATCCGGGCGCCGGGACCGCGCCGCAGCAATCACCGCAACCGGCGCCGAAGCGACCGCTCGGCGCGCCCGTCGATGGCGTGGTCGCCACCGTCAACGACAGCGGCCTGCTGACCAGCCAGATCCGCACACTCGCCGCCTCGCGCCTGCGCGCCCTGCGCGCGCAGGGCGGCGTGCGGCCGGAGGACGAACTCGCCGTGCTCGAGCGCACGCTCGACGGCGAGATCGATCGCTACCGCCTTGCGCTGGCGGCGAAGACGATGAGCCCGTTGCCGCCGGAGCAACTCGACGAGATCCTGCGCCGCGAGTTCGAGCGCGACCGTCAGGAGCAAGTGCGCGACCTCGGCAGCCTTAGTCTGTTCAGCGACGAGTTGAAGCGCGTCGGCCGCACTTGGCCGATGCACCAGCGCGAGCAGCGCATCCAGAAGCTCTACGAACTCGCCGAGGAGTTCGCGATCGGACGCCGCCTGATGGGCCAGACCCGCCACTTCCTGACGCCGGGCATGCTACAGAAGGAGTACGAGGCCAACCGCGACCTGTTCGTGCGGCCCAGCATGGCGACAATCGTGCAGGCGCGCTTCTCCGGCCCCGACGCCGAGAAGAACGCGGCTGCTGCCGCCGCGGCGTGGCGCAATGAGGATGTCTCGGCCCGCGCGCTCGCCGAGCGCTACCCGGACGCGGTCGGCGTCAGCGCCGAGATCGCGGTCGACAAACTCGCGGCCGAACTCGCGTCGGTGAGGGAGTTCGCGCTCGCCGGCCCGGCGGGCGCGGTGTCGAACCCGACGCCGCACCGCGGCGCCATCGTCATCGCCAAGGTGGCGCAGTTCGCGCCAGCGCGGAACGACGCGTTCGCCGACCCGACCGTGCAAGAGCAACTGCGCGACCTCTGCGCCCACAAGATCATCGTCGAGTTCCGCGAACAGGCAGCCGAACGCGCCAAGCAGCGGACTGAAGTCTGGCGCTCACAGTGACTTGAGGCATCCGGCTGGCGCTGCGACCAGCCGTCCGACGCTGCCGCCGGCCAACCGGCGCAGGCGTCGCCACCCGCCGCCGGGCGCTGCCGCGCTCGCTGTCGACGGCTGTCCGCACGGTTGCGGGCACCGCCCGGTCCGGCTTTACTTCGCGGCCCCTCTCTGAACCCAACTGCGGTCGGCGCCGTTGTCTGCGGCGACGGCCGCGACGCGGACCTCGCGGCATTGCCGCCGGCAGTTTGCAGCAGCGTTCGCCTCAGGAGCCACCATGGCCCAACTCGACCCGACCAAGATCAAAGTCCAATCCAACGCCCTTCCGGTCTGGGAGACCGAGGTCACCTTCCAGGACCTGATGGCCGAGCGCCTGCGTGCGGCGCCGTGGTTCATGCTCTCCGCCGGCTTGCACATCGTCGCGGTGCTGCTGCTGTGGATCCTCATTCCGCCGAAGCAGGACAACAAGAATGCCAACAAGGTCGAGATGACCCAGCAGGATGAGACCAAGGTCGAGGAACCGCCGCCGCCGCCGCCGCCGGAGACCAAGCCGGAAGAGGTCGTCGAGGAGGTCGTGGTCACCGAGAACACGGTCACGGAGACCGAGGTGTTCGAAACCGTCACCGAGAACACGACGAAGGAGTCGGCGTTCGACAGCAACCAGTGGAACTCCGCGGTCGGCCTCGGCGGCGGCGCCGGTGGCCGTTACGGCGGCCGTGGCGGTGGCGGCAAGAGGGCCGGCGGCAAGAGCTACGCCGAGAACATCGACGCCGGCCTGCAGTGGTTGAAGAACCACCAGGACGACGACGGCAAGTGGGACTGCGACCAGTTCATGAAGCACGACGACGCGTCGGGCGACGTCTGCGACGGTCCTGGCAACGCGGTCCACGACGTCGGCGTCACCGGCCTTGCGCTGCTCGCCTACCTGGGCGACGGCAACACGATGCGCAGCGGCGCCTACAAGGACCAGGTCAAGAGGGGCGTGCTGTGGCTGCGTGACCAGCAGGACGCGTCGACGGGCCTGTTCGGCACCGCCGCGTCGCACGACTTCGTCTACGACCACGCCATCGCGGCGTACGCCATGTGCGAGGCCTTCGGCCTGTCCAACTACACGCTGCTGAAGCCGGTCGCGCAGAAGGGCATCAACTACCTCGAGTCGCACCGCAACCCGTACTCGGTCTGGCGCTATCAGCCGCGCGACAACGACAACGACACGTCGGTCACGGGCTGGTGCATCATGGCCTACGAGTCGGGCGAGTTCTTCGGCCTGACGATCAACAAGGAGGCCCTGAAGCTCTGCGGCGTGTGGCTCGATCAGGTCAGCGACCCGACGGGCATCCACGGCTACAGCAAGCAGGGCGAGCCGAGCTCCCGCAAGCCGGGCAGCCACGGGACGGACTTCCCGGTCGAAAAGGGCGCGGCGATGACCGCCGTCGGCCTCTTCTGCCGCTTCTTCATGAACCAGGATCCGAAGGAGAAGCCGGTCATGAAGGCCGCCGCCGATCGCATCCTGGAGAAGCCGCCGATCTGGGACGAGAAGGCCGGCACGATCGACCACTACTACTGGTACTACGCGACGTACGCGCTGTTCCAGATGGGTGGCAAGCACTGGACCGAATGGCAGAAGAAGCTCGAGACCGCCGTCGTGAAGAACCAGCACAGGGACAAGGCCAAGAAGAACCTCTATGGCTCCTGGGACCCGAAGTGCGCCTGGGGCGAGGACGGCGGCCGCGTCTACAGCACCGCGTCGCTGGTGCTGACGCTCGAGGCCTACTACCGCTACAGCAAGCTCGTCCGCTGACGAACTGGCGGTCCTCCGGCCGCAGGCGACGGCCCGCGCCTCCGCGCAGGAAGCGCGGGCCGTTGTGTTCCCAGTCGGCTGTGCCGCAGCGCCGGCAGCGCGCAATCGCAGTTCGACGGCGTCACCGACACGAGCAATCGCCACGGCTACACCGCCGCCGGCCAGCGCAGCTCGCGCAAGCCCGGGGGGCACGGTAGCCGCTCCCCGACGGAACGAACCGAGGCAATGACCGCGGCAGGGCTGTTCGCGCGCTGCTTCCTCGGCCAGGGCCCGGCGAAAACACCGGTGATGCAGCTCGAGCCGACGCTGCTAGGCAAACCGCGACGCGACCCGAAGGACGGCAACCGCTTCGGCGCGTGGGGCCCGGCGTGCGCTCAGGGCGAGGACGGCGGCCGGCATCCCGATGCAGGACCGCGACCGCGATCTTCACGCCGGTCTGCGGCCGCAACCCCCGCCTATGCCATGGGACGCACAGCGAGAGGGTGTCCAATCGCGAGATTTCCTGAAGAAGTCCTCAAGCGGCTGCCGATCTGCTGCAGGCATCGACGTCGGACCCGTTCCGACGTCTCAGGCCAACAGGATCGAGCACTACCATGGGTCTTCGAGTCAATTCGAACATCGCTTCCCTCAACGCGCAGCGCTCGCTGTCGCAGACCACCGAGAGACTGCAGGCGAACTACCGTCGCCTGTCGACGGGCCTTCGCATCTCGACGGCGTCGGATGACGCGGCCGGCCTCGCGATCTCGGAGCGTTTCCGTGGCCAGATCCGCTCGACGGGTCAGGCGATTCGCAACGCGCAGGACGGCATCTCGCTGACGCAGACGGGCGAAGGTGCCCTCAACGAGGTCAGTTCGATCCTCATCCGCATGCGCGAACTGGCGATCCAGGCGAACAACGGCACGGTCAGCGCCGCCGACCGTTCGACGCTGAACGAGGAGTTCAGCGACCTGATCGACGAGATCGACCGCATCGCCAAGTCGACGACGTTCAACGGCGTCAGCCTGCTCGATGGCACCGGTTCGACGATCACCTTCCAGGTGGGCGTCGGCACCGCCGACGGCATCGACACGATCCACCTGAGCACTTCGGACACGCTGGCCTCGACGCTCGGCCTGTCGACGCTCGACATCGGCTCGACCGGCACGCCGACGACCGCCATCGCGGCGCTCGACCTCGCCGTCAACTCGGTCAGCCGCGTGCGCGGGCAGTTCGGCGCGGCCCAAAACCGCCTGACCACGACGATCGCCAACCTGCAGATCCAGTCGGAGAACCTGTCCGCCGCCGAGTCGCGCATCCGCGACGTCGACGTCGCGGTCGAGACGGCGTCGCTGACGCGCAACTCGATCCTGCAGCAGGCTGCGATCTCGATCCTGGCGCAGGCGAACACGCAGCCGCAGGCGGCGCTGCAACTCCTGCAAAGCTGATCGACGCTGCCGTGGACGGGCGGCCGCCCGACGGACGCCCGCGCCATCCCCGCCTGGCGCCGCGCGAAGCGCCGGCAGGCTCAGCCGGTCACTTCATCGCGCCGACGGCGCGGGTGACCTGGCTCTTGTGGCGCGCGGCCTTGTTGGCGTGGATGACGTGCGTCTGGGCCGCCTTGTCGATGATCTTGCAGACCGTCGTCAGGAGCGCCGCCGCCTTCGCCTTGTCGCCGGCCTGGACCAACGCCATCAGGCTCTTCACCGCGCTCTTCATGCGCGACATCTTGGTCTTGTTGGCGACGCGGTTCTTCTCGCTCTGACGGGCGCGCTTGAGCGCTTGCTTGCTGTGGGCCATTGCTGCGTTCTCGGTTTCTGAAAATCGGTTGGTGTCGGGGATCGAGGAGCAGGAAAGCGGAAGGGATTCAGCCCTTCAGCGCTTCCACCTTCTTCGCGACGTCGCGGAAGCCGATGTCCTGCTCGAGGATGCGGGTGTAGTGGCGCAGCGCGTCATCGCGCTTGCCGAGAGTGGCACAGATGGCGCCCATCTCGTAGAGCGCCTCCTTGGCCAGCACGCCGGAGCCGGCGGCCTGCAGCGCCTTGTCGAATTGGCTGAGCGCGAGTTCGGCAAGGTTCTTCTGCTGGAAGGCGCGGCCGAGCGCGAACAGCGCCTCGGTCTTCTTGCGCGGATCCTTGACGGCCTGCTGCAGCTCGGCGATCGCGCCGTCGACGTCGCCGGTGGCCAGCAGGCCATTGCCGAGGTCGAAGCGGGCGGCGAGGTCGGCCGGGTTGCGCTCGACGCGGCGCTTGGCCTCGGCGACGCGCAGGGTCGCGAGGGCCGCGCGGGCTCGGCCGGCGGCGCCGGCGTCGCCGCTGCGCTCGGCTTTCTGCACCTTTTGCTCCTGCAGACGGATGCGCAGGTCGCCGACCAGCTCCTGCAGTTCGGCGTCCGACGGATCGAGCCGCTGGAGCTGCTCGGCGAGGTCGAGCGCGCCGGCGAGATCCTTGGCCATCTCGCGCAGCTTGGCGCCGCGGCGCAGCAGCTTGCGGTCGTCGGGCTTGTCCTGCAGCTTGGCCTCGATGTCGGTCAGCTCGGCCTCGATCTCCTCGGCCGACAACTGCAGGCGCTCCTGGCGCTCGAGCTGGCGCTGTTGCTCCTTGTCCTTGATCAGGTCGCGCGAGCTGCCGGCCTTGTCGATGCCGGTGTTGCGCAGCGCGCCCTCGGCAGCGAGGTCCTTGCGGGCCTTGAGCGACTCCTGGTCGCGCGGGTCGACCCTCAGCGCGGCCTCGTACATCGCCAGCGCTTCTTGGTGCTTGCCCTGGCGTTGGTACAACTGGCCGGCGGCGCGGCAAGCATCGATGCAGCGCGGCTGGTGCTGCGCGTACGCGGCGTAGACGGCGAGCGCCGAGCGCTCGTGGCCGGCCCGCTGCAGCGCGGCGGCGAGTTTGAGGTTGACGCTTTCGTTCAGCGGATCGTGCGCGAGGTAGCCCTCGAACGACTTGGCCGCCGCCGCGTGCTGGCCGGCGAGGCGCATCATGTTGCCGGTCAGCAGGCTGAGGCCGCCGAGTAGCAGGGCGACCGGCTTGCTCGGCGCCTTCTGCGCCGCCTTCTGGAACAGCGCCTTGCGCAGGCCGGCGCGCGCCTCGCCGAAGTCCGGCTGGATCGACAGCACCTGGCCGTAGATCTTGACTGCCATGGCGAAGTTGCGGCGCTTGGTGGCGTCGGCAGCCTGCTCGAGGAACTTGCTGAGGTCCATGCGGGACGGAAGGCCGCGTCCCGCGTGGGAGCTTGACGGCGGCGAAAGGGGCGAAGAATCTACTCGCCCCCCAGGGAGGCCGCAACCGCCAGATCGGCCGGACGGACGCCCCTGGCCCGGCCCGCGCCTCCCCCAACCCGCCCGCATGGAAGTCCTCGTCTACCCCGACCCCGTGCTCCGCCGCGGCGGCAAGACCATCACCGCCTTCGACGCGGACCTGCGCAATACCGCCGAGAAGATGATGGCGGCGATGTACGAGGAGGTCGGCTGCGGCCTCGCCGCGCCCCAGGTCGGCATCGAGCTCAAGCTGCTGGTGCTCAACCCCAGCGGCAACCGCGACGACAAGGGCGGTGAGAAGGTCCTCTGTAATCCCAAGATCACCAAGAAGAAGGGGCGCGAGTTCGGCGAGGAAGGCTGCCTGTCGTTCCCCGGCATGCACGCCGAAGTCGAACGCTGGATTGAGATCACGATCGAGTACCAGGACCTCGAAGGCGGGCCGCAGAAGCTCAGCGCCGACGGCTTCCTCGCCCGCGTGATCCAGCACGAGATGGACCACCTGGACGGGTTGCTCTTCGTCGACCGCCTGACCGCGTCGGAGAAGCTGCGCGTCAAGGCGCAACTGCAGGACCTCGAAGCCGAGTTCCGCGCCCGCGCGTGAGCGGGTCCCGGTCACCAGCTGACTTCACGCAAGCGACCGCTTCGCCGCGCCGCACCTGACGGTAGGCTGCCCGCCCATGCGGCTGATCGACGGCCTCGACGCGCTGCTGGCCCTGGACCTCGTCGGCGCCTACGGCGACGCGCCGCAGAGCCGTTCCATCGTCGCCGTCGGCGTGTTCGACGGCGTGCACCTCGGCCACCAGCGGCTGCTGCACCAACTAACGGAGATGGCCTCGGCGCTGCGGGGCATGCCGACGGTGGTGACCTTCGCCAACCACCCCGACCAGATCCTGCGCGGCGAGGCGCCGCCGCAGCTGGTCAGCGTGCCGCACCGCCTGCGCCTGCTGCGCCGCGCCGGCGTCGGCCGCCTCGTGCGGCTGCGCTTCGAGCCGCGGCTGCAGAACATGACGGCGCGCGCCTTCGCCCAGGACCTGCTCGTCAACCGGCTGCGCGCCCGCGGCCTGCTGCTCGGTTACGACAGCGCGCTCGGCAAGGACCGCGAAGGCACGCCGGCGCGTTTTCGCGAACTCGGCGCCGAGCTCGGCTTCGATGTGCGCGTCGGCGAGCCGTTCCTGCTCGACGGCGAACCAGTGTCGTCGACCGCGATCCGCGACGCCATCGCCCGCGGCGACCTCGCTGCCGCCCACCGGTTTCTCGGCCGCTTCCCCGGCGCGATGGGCACGGTCGTGCACGGCGAGGCGCGCGGACGCACGCTCGGCTTTCCGACCGCCAACGTCGTGCCGCAGCCAGGCATGGTGCCGCCGCCCGGCGTCTACGCCGTCGATGCGATCGTCGACGGCGCCGTGCACCCGGCGGTCGCCAACCTCGGCGTGCGGCCGACGTTTGCCGGCAGCACGACCACCGAGTCGCGGCTTGAGGTGCACCTGCTCGACTTCCACGGCGACCTGTACGGCCGCGAGCTGGAAGTCACGTTCCGCAAGTTCCTGCGGCCGGAGCGGAAGTTCGCCGACGCGGCCGAGCTGACGGCGCAGATCGCGGTCGACGTGGCGGCCGCGCGTGCGGCGCTGCGCGGCTAGCTGGCGCCAGCGGCCGCTGACGAGCCGTACCCGCCCACGCGGCGGAAGCGCAGGTGCGAAACGCCAATGTGGCGCTCGCGGAAGCCGGCTTCGCAGTAGGCGAAGTAATACTCCCACGCGCGCACGAGGCCTTCGCCACCGCGCCGCAAGAACGGCCCGGGCGAGCCGAGCACGGTCTCGCGCCAGCGCTGCAGCGTCGTCGCGTAGTGGTGGCCGAAGTCCTCGCAGTACTCGAGGCGCAGATCGGTGTGCTCGCTGGCAGCCGCGGCGATCGCCTGGATCGACGGGATGAAGCTGCCTGGAAACACATGGCGGCGGATGTAGTCGACCATCCGTAGCGCTTCGGCGTAGTGCTGGTGCGCGATGGTGATTGCCTGCAGGCCGAGCACGCCGCCCGGCCGCAGGCGCTGCGCGCAAACCTTCAGGTAGGTCGGCAGGAAGCGCGCGCCGACGGCTTCGACCATCTCGCACGACAGCAGTTTGTCGTGCGTGCCTCGCAGGTCACGGTAGTCCTGCTGCACGACGGTCACGCGGTCGGCGAGGTTGGCGTCGGCGATGCGCTGGCGGGCGCGGTCGTGCTGATTTTGCGAGATCGTTGTCGTCGTGACCTGCGCGCCGAACTCGCCGGCAGCGCACATCGCCAGGCTGCCCCAGCCAGTGCCGATCTCGAGCAGGCGGTCGCCAGGCTGCAGGTCGACCAGCCGGCAGAGCCGTCGCAGCTTGTGCTGCTGCGCTTCGAGCAGCGATTGGTCGGGTCGCTCGAACCACGCCGACGAGTAGGTCATCGTCGGGTCGAGGAAGTGCGCGAACAGCTCGTCGCCGAGGTCGTAATGATCGGCGATGTTGCGCTTGCTACCGCCGCGGTTGTTGCGGCGCAGCCACTGGCCGGCGCGCAGCAGCCAGCGGCGCGGCAGCGACCAGAAGGTCTCGTGCACTCCGAGCAGCACGGCGCGATCGCGCACGAACAACTGCATCAGGCGGACGAGATCCTGTGAACGCCACTGGCCGGCGACGAACGCTTCGCCAGCGCCAACGTCGCCGCCGGTGGCCACCGCCGACCAGAAGTCCGGGTCGACGACGTCCATCGCCACCGTGCCGAGCGGGCCGGCCGAATCGCCGAGGACCGTCTCGCCGAACACGTCGCGCAGGCGAATCGCGCCCGCGCGCAGACCGCGCAGCCGCGCCAGGATACCGGCCCGGAACAGCCGTTGCGTCATCGTCGGCAGCCGGCGCGCGCCCGACTGGCCGTCGTCGCGGGCGTCGGCAATCAGGATCGAGCCACTCATCGCGCTGGACTCGCCTTCTTAGGGTGGGCGTGGAATGGGGCCCGCTTGCACCAGAGCAAGAAGGCATGCGTGTAGATCATGACAGTGACCTTGGCCGTCATCCAAGGATGTCTGGCCAAGGCGCGCAACAGGTTGCCGGTTGACCATGGCCGACGCGTCAAGGACAGCGTCGCGGCGAACACTGGCTGGCCGTCGACGAGGTTGTCCATGTGCACCCCCAGCCGCTCGCCGGGCGTGCCGAACGTCCAGCGGTAGCGGTGGCTCATCGGCTGGAACGGGCTCACGTGGAAGGCCTTGGCGAACTCGCCGTGCAGCGCGTCGCCGGTCGCCGCGCCGCGCGCGACGACGTAGTGATGCCGCTCACCCCACGGCGTGTTGGTGATCTCGGCGAGCACGGCCTGGAGCCGCTCGGAGCGATCGAAGCAGTAGTAAAACGTCACTGGGTTCAGCACGTAACCGAAGCACCGCAGCTGCGCCAGCACGCGCACCGGCCCGTCGGGCGCCGCGCCGGTCGCGGCGGCGACGGCCGCGCGCACGCACTCGGCGAGCGGTCGCGCCGGGTCGCCAAAGTAGTCGGCGCGCCGGAAGCGCATCGGCGCCCACCACCGGCGATGCGACCACAGCCAGCGGCCGGCGAACGCGGCGTCGAGCTCGGCGAGGTCGAGGTAGGCCATGTACAGACGCACCGCGAAGGCATGGCCGACGCCGTCGTGGCGGCGGTGGCGCACCTCGCCGACGTAGACGGCGCAGTGGCGCGCCGCGGCGGTCACAACCGCGGCAATGGCCGGCGCGGCCGCGGCGGTCACGCCGAGGCCCCCGCCATCGCCGCGCTGCCAGTGGCCATTGCGCCGTCGCCGAGCCCGAAGTCGGCGGCGACGCGACGACCTGCCTGCACGCCATCCTCGTGGAAGCCGAAGCCGCACCACGCGCCGCACCACCACACGCGCCGGCGGCCGCTGAGGTCGGCGACACGCTCCTGCGCCCGCACGCCAGCTGTGTCGAACACCGGGTGGTGGTAGACGAAGCGGCGCAAGACCTTCGCCGGATCGATGGCGTCGGTCCGGTTGAGCGTGACGTTGTAGATCACGTCGCCTGGCAGGCCCTGCAGCAGGTTCATGCAGTACGTCACGGTCGCGCGCGCCGACGGCTGCGCCGGCAGGTGGTAGTTCCACGCCGCCCACGCCTTCTTGCGCCGCGGCAGCAGCGATGCGTCGGTGTGCAGCACGACGTCGTTCTCCTGGTACGGGATCGCGCCGAGCGTCGCGCGCTCGGCGTCGTCGGCGTCGCCAAGCATCGCCAGCGCCTGGTCGGTGTGCGCGGCGACGACGACGCCGTCGAAGCGCTCGGGCTGTTGGCCGCGGACCGTCACCAGCACGCCGTCCGCCGTGCGCTGCAGCCGCGCGACTGGCGCGCCGAGGCGAACACGGTCGCGGAAGCTGGCAGCGAGCGGGGCGAGGTAGCTGCGCGAGCCGCCGGCGACCGTGAACCACTGCGGCCGGTCGTTCACCGTCAACATCCCGTGGTTCTCGAAGAAGGTGACGAAGAAGCGCGCCGGCATCGCCATGAGCTTCTGCGGCTCCGCCGACCAGATCGCCGCCATCATCGGCACAAGGTAGCGCTCGCGGAACGCACGGCCGTAGCCGCCGCGGACCAGCACGTCGCCGAGCGGCATCTCGCTGCCGCGCCGCGCCAGCGCGTCGCGGTGGAAGCGCAGGATGTCGCGGATCATCCCCCAGTGCGACGGCCGCAGCAGGTTGCGGCGCTGCACGAACAGGCGGTCGAGGTCGGCGCCGTTGTACTCGAACCCGGTGCGCTCGCAGCGCAGCGAGAAGCTCATCGTGGAGGGCCGCAGTGGCACGCCGAGACGCGCCATCAGCGCGAGGAAGCCTGGGTATGTCCGGTCGTTGCAGACGATGAAGCCAGTGTCGACGGCGACGCTGCTGCCGTCCATGGTCGGCACGTCGACCGTGTGCGTGTGGCCGCCGAGGCGCGGTTCAGCCTCGAAGACCGTGACGTCGTGCGCGCACGCCAGCCGCTCGGCGGCGACGAGGCCCGCAATGCCGGCGCCGACGACCGCGATGCGCTTCTTGCCGGGACCGAGGAAGGCCGCCGCGCGCGTCATCCGCGGATGCGGCGCGATTCGTCGCGCGCGCGCGCCGGGATCGGCCGCAACTCGCGCACGAGCCCGACCCACGACAGCATCCGCAGCACGTAGTAGCAGATGTCGATCTCCCACCAGCGAAAGCCTTGGCGCACCGTGCCCGGGCACCAGTGATGATTGTTGTGCCAGCCCTCGCCGAGGGTCAGCAGCGCCAGCACCAGCGAGTTGCGACTCTTGTCCGTCGTCGGCCAGACGCGCTTGCCGACCAGGTGCGCGAGGCTGTTGATCGACGCGGTGGCGTGGAACAGGATCGTCGTCGAGACGCTGAAACCCCACACCGCCATCTGCAGCGCGTCGGTGCCGAGCGACGGCGCCCAGGTCGCAAGGCCCCAGCCGAGCAGCAGCAAGCCGCCGAGCATAGCGAACGGCACGGCGAGGTCGTTGCGGTCGAGCCAGCGCAACTCGGGGAAGCGCGCGAGGTCTGGCACCTGCGGCAGGTCGGTCTCATGGTGGCGCGGCGAGGCGATCCAGCCGATGTGCGACCACCAGAAGCCGTGGGCGACCGGCGAGTGCGCGTCCTGGTCGGTGTCGCTGTGGCGATGGTGCTGCCGGTGGTGCGCCGCCCACCACAGCGGCCCTCGCTGCGTCGCCGCCGCGCCGAGCAGCGCGCCGATGAACTGCATGCCGCGCCCGACCGTGAAGGTCCGGTGCGAGAAGTAGCGGTGGTAGAAAGCGGTGATGCCGAACATCCGCACCAGATAGAGTGCGGCGCAGACGATGACGGCAACCGGGCTCCAGCCGACGACGAAGACGAGCGCGCAACTCGCCTGCAGCACGAGGAACGGCCAAACGCGGCCCCAGGCAATCTCCTCGCCGACGCCGCGCGCCGATGGCCGAGGCAATTCGACGATGCGTCCGTCGATCACGCCTGCAAGGCCGCCAACCGTGCTATCCGCGACTTCTGAAATTTCCGGGTTTACGAGCGGTTCAGCCGACGTCATGCGAGAGGTTGCTGCGGGAGCAGGAGAGAAGATGCAACCGTCAGCGGGCGAAGCAAGCAACCTTGGATCCGACATTCGGGCGCCACAAAGAACCACCGCGTGATTCCGCCGCTCGCCATCATCGCCATCGCATGCAGCGTGACGTTCGCGCTGCTCTGGTTCCGCCAGACGCGCACGAACGACGCGACCTCGGTGGACGCCGCGTGGGCCGCGGCGATCGGCGCGCTCGCGCTCGCCGCCGCCGCCGCCGGTGACGGTCATGCGGTCCAGCGGGTCGCCGCCGCCGCGGTCGCCGGCGTCTGGAGCGGCCGGCTGTCTTGGCATCTCATCGCGCACCGCGTGCTCAGCCACGCCGGCGAGGACGGCCGCTACCGCGCGATGCGGCAACACTGGGGCACGCGGGCGCACGCGCGCTTCTTCTGGTTCTACCAACTGCAGGCGGCGGCGGCGTTCCTGTTCGCGCTGCCGTTCTGGTTCGTCGCCGGCCACGACGCGCCCGCGCTCGCCCCAGCACAGTTCGCTGGCCTGGCCGTGATCGTCGCCGCGCAGGCGCTCGAAGCGCTCGCCGACCGCCAACTCGAAGCCCATCGCCGCGATCCGTCGCTGCGCGGCCGCGCTTGCCGCCGCGGGCTGTGGCGCTACAGCCGCCACCCCAACTACTTCTTCGAGTGGCTGACCTGGTGCGGCATCGCGCTGCTCGCGGCGCCCGCGGCAGGCTGGTGGGCTGTCGTGCAGCCGGCGGCGATGTTCGTGCTGGTGCGCTTCGTCAGCGGCGTGCCGTACACCGAACTGCAGGCGCTGAAGAGCCGCGGCGACGACTACCGTCGCTACCAGCAGGAGACCAACGCGTTCGTGCCATGGTTGCCGCGGCGGATCGAAGGACCATGACGACTCGCGCCGAACGATGGCTGGAGCGCGGATTGCTGCCCGACTGGCTGATCCGCATCGGCATCCGGCGACTGCTGCGCGACCGCCTGCGGGTCGAACAGGCGCACGACCCGGAAGCGGCCTCGCGCCGCCTGCTGGCCTGGATCGCCGAGTGCGACCGCAGCCCGATCGCGGTCGAGACCAAGGCCGCCAACGAGCAGCACTACGAAGTCCCGGCGGCGTTCTACGCGCGCGTCCTCGGCCGCTTCCGCAAGTACAGCTCGGGCCTGTGGGGCCCCGATTGCCGCACGCTCGACGAGGCCGAAGCGGCAATGCTGAAGCTGACCTGCGAGCGCGCCGAGATCCAGGACGGCATGCGCGTGCTCGACCTCGGCTGCGGCTGGGGCTCGGTCTCGCTGTGGATCGCGCGCAACTTCCCAACGTGCCAGGTCGTCGGCGTCAGCAACTCGCGCAGCCAGCGCGCCGACATCCTGGCGCGCGCGGCGCAGGAGGGTCTGTGCAACGTCGAGATCCTGACCGCCGACGCCAACGCCTTCACGCCGCCCGGCCGTTTCGACCGCATCGTCTCGGTCGAGATGATGGAGCATGCGCGCAACTGGCGCGCGCTGCTGGCGCGTTGCGCCAGCTGGCTGCAGCCCGGCGGCAAGATGTTCGTGCACGTCTTCACGCACGCGACCGTCGGCTACCCGTTTGCGGTCGACGGCGACGACGACTGGATGGCCAAGCACTTCTTCACCGGCGGCCAGATGCCCGCCGACGCGCAGATGCTGCACTTCCAGGACCACCTCGCGGTTGAGAGCCACTGGCGCGTCAACGGCGTCCATTACGCCAAGACCGCCGAGGCCTGGCTCGTCAACTTCGACCGCGCCCGCGCCGAGCTGCAACCGGCCCTGCGCGAGTGCTACGGCGAACGCGCCGACACGATGGCCAACCTGTGGCGAGTGTTCTTCATGGCCTGCGCGGAGCTGTGGGGCTTCGCCAACGGCAACGAGTGGCTGGTGTCGCACTACCGACTGCGCCGCCGCGACGACGTCGGGTGATCAGTCGCGCAAACGCGGCGCTGCGGGCGCGAACGTCGGTCCTGATGGCCGCACGCGCCGGCGCGACGGGTCCGATGGCACGGTCCGCGCGTCCCGGCGCGAGCCTTCGCGCTTGCGCGCCCCCGCGAGGGTCGCTACCTTTTCTCGCCCCCGTTGTGCCGCAAGGCGCAGCGGCACTGGTCGGGCAGATAGCTCAGTTGGTAGAGCACAGCACTGAAAATGCTGGGGTCGCCAGTTCAACCCTGGCTCTGCCCACCAGTCCTTCCTCTTCCGCCTCGCCGCGCGCGCATGCTGCCGCCAGCTGATGGCTCGCCGGCGCCGGCCACGAACGCCGCGAACCGATCGTCGCCGGCAGAACGGCCCTCGGCGCACCCGAACGAGGGCTTGCCGCCATCGCAGGCCGTCCCGGCGGGCGACGGTTACCCGATGCGCGCGGGCCTCGTCGCCGCCGCTGTCGCCGCCAGCCTCGCCTGGACGCTCGCGTCGACGTGGCAACCGATGCCGCTCGAGCACGCCGCCGGCGGGCTGGTGACCGGGCTCGTCGCGCTGCCACTGCTGTTCGCGAGCACGCTCGCCGCCGTCTGGTCGCTGGGTGGTCACCGCCACGCGTTTTCAGCTACTTGCCGGGCGTCTCCGGCTTGGGCTTCGCCGGCGCCTTCGCGGCCGCTTCGGCGGCGACGATCATCGCCTCGAGCGCCTGCTCCATCGCGGCCTCGTCCCGCACGTCCTTGTGCCGGATGACGCCGTCATGGTCGATGTAGTACAGCGTCGGCCAGCCCTGGACGCGCCAGGTCTCGCTGATGCGCGGCGTGCTGCCCTCGTCGCGGAAGCTGCGCCACGTGACGCCCTCTTCCTTCGCCATCTCACGGAACTTCTTGAGGCCTTCCTCGATCTCCGTGCCGTCGCTGTTGACGCCCAGGATGACGAACGGCTTGTCCTTCCACTTCTCCACGAGCGACCGCTCGTGCGGGATCATGGCCCGGCAAGGGCCTCACCAGAATCCCCAGAAGTCGAGCAGGATGACCTTGCCGCGGTAGTCGCTGAGCTTGAACGGCACGCCGTCGGTGTCGACGCCGGCGATCTCCGGCGCCTTGCAGCCGACCTGCAGGTGCTCGATCTCGAACAGCGCATCCTTCGCCTGCGCGAGCAGCTCCTCGTTCTTCGTCGTCGTCGCGACGGCGCGCAGATCGGCCTCGGCCGCCTTGCGCTGCGCGTCGTCCTGGGCCGTCTGTAGCCGCATGCCGCCGCGGACCAGCAGGCCCTGCGCCTTGACGTCGGCGTCCGGGTGCCCGGTCGCCACCGTGTCGAGCAGCGCCATCACCTGCCCCCTGGCGCCAAAGCGCATGGCGTTGCCGACGTGCGGGAGCACGTCGCCGATTGCCTTGCTGGTCGCATGGTCGGCGACGAGCGTCGCGATCGCCTTCTTGACCGCCGCGCGCTCGTTGCTCGCGTACTTGAGGATGAAGCCGAGGAACGGCACCGCTGCGTCCTTGCCGGCGTGCTCGGCGGCCAATTCCTGCGCCTGGCCGATGAACTGCTTGGTAGGCGGCTGCATGGCGATGGCCGGCATGCGCCCGCCTTCGGCCTGCGCCTTCTCGACCGCGACCTGGGCCTCGGTCTGCCAGTCGTTGATCGCCTTGTTGAAGGCCTTGACCAACTCGTTGTAGGCCGCTTCGGGATCCTGCTGCGCGGCGGCCGTCGGCGGCGTCTGCCCTTGGGCGAACGCGGCGCTCGGCGCGAGCAGCAAGAGCAGGGTGGCGAGCAAACTCGTCATCATCGTGCTCCTCGGGGTTTGGGTTCTGGACACGGCCAGTATCCTACGCTGCGCGCGCGGGCCACCCCAGGTGGCCCGCGTCACATCCGCGCTGTCGCGCATCCGGCAAGCCACCGATCACTTCGGCGGTTCGTTGCCCGTCGTCGGCGGCGCGGCGGCCTCCGCCGCCTTCGGCTTGACCAGATCCGCGCGCTTGGGCTTGAGCTTCTGGAACAGCGCGCCGTCGATGGCGTAGTACCAGCCACCGAAGCGCTTCGTCAGCTTCTCGGCCTCCTTCTTGCCCTCGTCGACCTTGCGGTCGTGCTCGGTCCACTCGTCGGCGGCCTTCTTCAACTCGTCCTCGAGCGGCAGGCGGTCGCTGCGCACGTCCGCAGCGGCGCCTTCGCCGCCTTCGGCATTGCCATCGGCGTAGCTGAGCGCCACGTAGCTGTCGCCCGCGGCCGACAGGATGTAGTCGTTGCCCCACGGGTCCTTCTTCAGCTCGGCGAGCAGCGCTACGCCCTCGGCAGGCTTCTCGGCCAGCTTGGCCAGCGACTCGGGCAGCTTGTTGCCGTTCTTGGCGCGGAAGGCCTCGATCGCCTTCTGGATGTCCTCGATGTCGCGGCGCGCGGCGGCGCGCTTGTCGAGCTGGTCCGGCGCCAGACGGACGCCCGCCGGCTTCTGCAGGATCGACTCGGCGAACTCGGCGGTGACCATCAGGTAGCGGCTGTCGCCGGGCTTCGGCGCCTCGCCTTCCTTCGGCTTGTTCTTGGGATCCTCGGCGCCCGACGACACGTCGAGGCCGGAGCCCGGGACCAGTTCGCCGAAGCGCAGCGTGTAGCGCACGCCCTTCTTGGTCTCGAACAGCAGGTCGCCTTCGTTGCTGACCAGCTTGCCGTTGTTGGCGACGAAGTAGCCCTTCTCGGCGAGCGTCTGGCGCAGGATCTGGCGATCGAATCCGGTCGCCTGCTCGAGCATGGCCGTCAGGCCCTCGGGCTTCTTGCGCACGCCGACGATCTTGATCTGGCCGAGCGTGTCGCCGACCTCGCGCAGCTTGTCCTCGTTGGCCTCCTCCTTGGCCGGGTCGACGCCGTCGAACGCCCACTTGCCGGCGTCGTCCTTGGTGGCGACGTAGACATCGCCTTTCTTGATCGTGCCGTTGGTCTCGTCGACGGAGTAGTTGTCCATCGTGACCTTGGCGATGTCCCACGACTGCGCCTTGAGCAGGTCGGTCTCGATCCAGTCGGCGAACTTCGTCGACACCTCGCCGTCGAGCTTGGCGGCGTAGACGCGCTTCTTGCCCGGCACGCGCAGGTATCGCACCTGCGTCTTCTTCTCGACCTCCTTGCCGACGATCAGGTCGGCCAGGACGTTGCCGGCGCTGTCCTTCATGGTGACGCGCGTGCCGCGGCCCTTCGTGTCGGCGCCGCCGTCGAGCGGATCGACGACGCCGTAGGCGACCTCGTCCTCCTTGCGCTCACCGACGCACTGGTCCTTCTTCAGGCCGATCAGCAGCGCGGCAGCCTTGCCCATGCGGTCCTTGGCGTCCGCCGGGTAGTTGCCGTGCGACGGGATCGTCCAGCGGCCCTCGGCGTCGCGGCGCACCGCGAACTTGCGCGCCTCCGCCGAGCCTTCGAGGAACTGCGTCACCTCGAGGTCAACCGCGGCGTTCGGATCGTTGAACTGGGGGAAGAACACCTGCCCCTGGTCGGAGAACAGGTCGTTCTTGATCTCCTTGGGACCCATCGTCGACGCGAGGATCGCGAGCGCGACGGCGCCGCCGGCGATGGCGACGGTCTTCATCATCTCGTTCATGCGGCACCTCCAACCTGACGGTTCTTCGGCACGATCGACTGCGCGCGCGAGCGGCGGCGCGAGAAGGTCAAGAACCCGAACACCAGCGCCGGGATCGGCGCCAGCAGCATGGTGAGCACGCGGTAGCGGTTGTAGATGCCCCGGCGCGCCGCGTCGCGGTCGTACTGGGCCATCTCGATGCGCTCCTTGCGCTTGGCCTCGATGTCGGCCTTCGCCGCCTCGAACTTGCGGTTCTCGACGGTCTGGACCTCGACGATCTTGTTCTCGCGCGACTGCTCGTCGAGCGTCTTGTCCTCGCGGATCTTCGCGACCGCGGCGTCGAGGCGCGCCTGGGCGTCCTTGAGTGCTGCGTCCGACTCCTCCTCGGCCTTCTGCTTCTGCTCCGTCCACGCGCGCTCGAAGTCGCCCTGCGCGGCCTCGACCGCGGTCAGGCGGCGCAGCATCGGCCGGCGCTTGCGCAGCTCGATCAGGCTCTCGTCGCCGACGAGGCTGTCGATGCAGTTGAGCACGAGCGGCACGTTGTCGAAGCGCAGGTTGGGGTCGTTGACCTGCCGGCGGATCTGGAAGAACTGGTTGCCGATCGCGTCGAGGTCGGTCCAGTGGATCAGGTTGAGCTCCTTCTCGGCGCCGGCCGGCTTGCCGGTCACGCGGGCGACCAGCGTGTACGGCTTGTTGCTCGGGCGCAGGCGCGCGTTGGGGTTCTGCTGCATGCGCCCGAAGAAGTCGAACACCAGGAAGCCGTCGCCACGGCCCGGCGCGCTCTCGTACTTGGGCAGCACGCCGTTCTTCGGATCGTTGCGGCCCGGGCCGGCGACCGACTGCACCAGCGGCGTGACGTTGACGCCCTGCATGCCCGACGCCTCAACGTGGCCGGCCATCATCATGACAACCGACTGCAGGCCCTTGGTCAGCGGGCTCTGCGGGTCCATGCCGGCGGCGCCGGCGAACACGAACGTGCGCGGGAACTGGCCGCCGAACAGGCTGATCGACGACGTGTCCCACACCAGATCCGACTTGGGCACGCGCAGGCCGAAGCTGCCGTAGAACGACTCCATGTCGCCCTTCTGCGGGCCGCCGCCGCCCATCATGCGCGACTGCATGCCGCCCTTCTGGTCGTCGGCGGCGGTGCCGGGCGCCTGGATCGGCAGGGCGTCCTCGACCAGCAGCGTCGGCTTGCCGTCGAGGATCCACTTCTGCAGGCGGTCCATCTGCTCCTGCACCAGCGAGCTGGGCTGCGGCACGAGCAGGCAGTCGATGCCCTCGGGGTAGTCCTTGTCGGCGTCGACGTTCTCGACCTGGTACTGCTGCTGCAGCTCGTCGGCGATCAGCCAGCGCTGCTTCTGCTGGAAGCTCTGGAAGTCGAAGCCGCCGACGATCTCGACGTCGGTCTTCAGCACGCCGACCTTCTTGCGGGCCTGGTTGCTGACGACGCGCACGCTGCGGGCGAGCTCGTACTCGAGCGGCAGGCCGGGCTCGACGAACGGAGTGACGACCTCCTCGGTGCCGCTGCTGACGACGACGCCGAGGAAGACCTGCATCTCGGTGTAGCCGCCGCCGGGCACCTCGGCCGGGATCGTCTGCGCGCGGATGCCGTAGTTGCCTTCGGCGGCGCGCGCCTCGGGCGAGAACGGCTGCGGGATGACGACATCCTTCTGCACCGCGTCGCCGCCCATCGCGTCGAACTGGTCGACGAGGTTGAGCAGCAGGCGCCGTTGCTGAACCAGCTGCTCCGGCACCTCGTCGCTGACGTAGGCGCGGATCACGACCGGCTTGTTGGCGTCGAGGCCGGCGAGCAGCTTCCTGCTCTCGGCGCCGAGCGAGTGGATGCCCTCGCTGGTGGCGTCGAAGCGCGGCAGCGCGTGCACCGCGACGATCGTCAACGACAGCGTGCCGACCGCGAACGACAACGCGCGCGCGATGCCGTGGCCGCCCTCGCTGGTGGCGCGCCAGTGGCGGCGCGCCAGCAGCGCGAGGCTCAGGTACAGGAACGTCGCCGTCAGCCCGAGGAACAGCACGACGCCCGAGACCGGGATCATGCCGCGCGCGAACTCGGCGAACTGGCCGGCGGTGCCGTTGGTCGCCCAACTGCGGAAGCCGGCGAGGTTGAGCACCGAGCCGAGGTAGACGACGAAGCCGCACGCGAGCATCGAGACGATGAACGCGATCGTCGCGTTCGCCGTCATCTGCGAGCCGATCATCGACACGCTGACCAGCATCACGCCGAACAGCCAGAAGCCGACGTAGTTGGCGAACACCTGGCCGAGGTCCGGCGCGCCGAGCATGCACAGCGCCACCGGCATCGCCAGCGTGAACGCCAGCGATGCGGTCCAGACGGCGACCTGGGCCAGGAACTTGCCGGCCAGCAGGTCGCTATCGCGCGCGGGCAGCGTGAACAGCAACTCCTGCGTGCCGTTGGCGCGCTCGCTGGTCCACATGCCCATCGTCGCGGCGGACACGAAGACGACCGCGATCGCCGGGAAGCACTCACACCACGTGTCGAGGTTGGCGAGGTTGTTCAGGAAGAACCGCGGCGACCACATCATGAAGCCCGCCGACACGGCGACGAACAACATGATGAAGACGTAGTTGGTCGGGTTGCCGAACCAGCTGCGCAGGTCGCGCTTGGCGACGGCGAGGACGACGTGCTTGTTCATGGTCGTGCGATTCAGTTGGTGGTGAGCGCGTGGAAGGCCTGGTCCATCTTGCCAGCGCCCCGGGCCTTGAACTGCTCAGGCGTGCCGTCGAAGGCCAGCCGCCCGTTGTTGACGAGGATGACGCGCCCTGCCATCGCCTCGACCTCCTGGAAGAGGTGCGTCGACAGCAGCACGGTGCGCGTCTCGCCCAGCTTCTTGACCAGCTCGCGCATGTGGCGGATCTGGTTGGGATCGAGGCCGGTGGTCGGTTCGTCGAGGATCAGCACTTCGGGGTCGTGCAACAGCGCCTGCGCCATGCCGACGCGCTGCTTCTGGCCCTTGCTGCAGGTGCCGATCGGCTTGTCGAGCAACTCGCCGAGGTTGCATTCGCGCGTGACGAAGTCGAGCCGCTCGGCCAGCTTCGCCGGCGCCATGCCGCGCGCCTCACCGAAGAACGTCAGCAGCTCGCGCGGCGTCATCTCCGGGTACAGCGGACCGTTCTCCGGCAGGTAGCCGAGCTTCTCGGCGGCGCGGACGCGGTCCTTGACCACGTCGACGCCGCACAGCCGGGCGCTGCCCGAAGTCGGCGACAGATAGCCCGACAGCACCTTCATGGTCGTCGACTTGCCAGCGCCGTTGGGACCCAGGAAGGCGACGACTTCGCCGCCGCAGATCGTGAACGAAAGGCGATCGACGGCGACGAACGACCCGTAGTGCTTGCTCAGGTCGACGGCCTCGATCATGGGTTCGCGTTCAGTCATGGCTCGAATGGCAACTGGGTTGGGAGTATGGGGAGCGCCGCGGCCGGCGTGATCGCGCCCGAAGTCGCGACCGCCGGATTTGGGGGCGAAATCCTTACCAATGAAGGCGGTGCGATGCAACCGATGCAGCGCACTGCACTTCGACGCAGCGGGCGCTGCGAAGGCTGCGCTGCAAGCGGCGCGGGACGACGGCCACCGCGAAAAACTCCGCGCAACCCGTGGTTCGGCAACGGGTCGCGCACAGCGGCCGGCGCGCCGGGCTCACCAATACCCGCGCCAGCCCCAACCGAAGCCGGGACCGTACGCCGGGTGCGGCCCCCAGCCCCAACCCCACGACGCCTGCCAGTAGGGATCGCCGTCGACCGGGCGCACCCACGGCCCGAACGGCGTCACCTGCTTGAGCGCCTCGCGCGCGCCGTCGCGGACGGCGAAACGGACGCGAAACGTCTCGATGTCGCGCGGGTGCGTCGTCGCTGGCTCGAACAGCACGTCGACGCGCGCCGTCTTGCCGGGACCGGCCGTGCCGTCGCCGTCCATGCGCACCGGCGCGAGCGGCTCCTGCAGCAGGCCGTCGATCATCAGTTCTTCGCAGCCGATCGCGCCGAGGTCGAGCTGCAGCGGCGTCGCGCCGTTGTTCTCGAGTTCGAAGCCGATGTGCAACTCGGTGATCTCGCGGTCGTCGTCGGCGTAGCGCGCGCGCGCGCCGGCCGACCAGACGCGCACCTCGGCGGTCGACGGCTGGTCGGCGGCCGCGGCGGGGATCGGGTAGAGCGCAGCCGGCACGCCACCCGGACCGACCGCGTCGACGCGCTCGCGCGGCGTGAACGCGCGCGGGCTCCAGCACGCAGGCAGGGCGAGCAGCAGGGCGAACAGCAGGGCGCGGGCCATGGCGTGGTTTTCGCCCGCTCGGCGGCAAATGGCAACCCCAGGGCGCCCTGGGCCGCCGACCGCGTCAGAACCGCACTTCATGGCCGTCGCCGAGCGCGAAGACGCCGTTTTGCACCGCCGGGTGGATCGCCGCCGGCTGCAGCATCAGGCTGACGCCGCCGAGGCCGGGCGGAATCGCGATGGTCCACACGCCGCCGCCCGGCGCGAGCACGACCGGGCCGGCGACGATGATCGGCGTCGCCATGTGCAGCCACGGCAGGAACGGCGTGCCAAAGGGCGCGCCGGTCGCGAACACTTCGCCCGCGAGCACGCCGAGCCCGCCGTTGAACGTGCCGTTCGGCGAGCGGTACGTCGCCGTCAGCGTCGTGCCGGCGAGCCCGCGCTTGACGTCGTTGCGCGGCCCTTCGGTCGGCGCGCCGCTGAAGCCGGTCGCGAGCCGCACGTCCTCGCCAGTGCCCGGATAGACCATCGCCTCCTGGCCGAGCGGCTGCTGCAGCAGCGCCACCTCGACCGCCGACAACGCGCGGGTCCACAGCGCGAACTCGTCGAGCGCGACGTTCGCGAACGTGCCGGAACCCGCGTCGCTGCGCGCGCCGAGCACGAAGTCGCCGGTCGGGTTGATCGTGTCGCCGAGGATCTGCGCGGCGACCTCCGGCTGGCCGTCGATGTAGACGCGCACGAGTTGGCTCGTCGTCGCGACCAGCGCGTAGTGGTGCCACTGGCCATCGCGCAGGTCGCGCGTGACGTCGAGCACGTCGATGTCGCTGAGGTCGTTGGCGTACAGCAGGGCCGTGCGCAGCGCGCCGCTCGCCTGATCGAAGTAGACGCCGAGCCGGTTGGTCGACGCCGTGCCGCCGTGGCTGACGAGGTAGCGGCTGCCCGTGCTCGCCGTGTCGCTGGTCTTGAACCAGAACGCCAGGCTGAACACGCCGCTCGTCCCCCACGCGAAGTCCGCCATGCGCGCGCGGTCGTCGACGCCGTCGCACCGCAGCGCGTTGCCGACCACGCCCGGCACGAGCGTCGGCGCGCCGGTCGTCGGCAGCAGCGAGGCGTTGCGAGCGTTGCCCGAGCCATCGAGCACGCTGCCGGACTGGATCGCTTCGAAGCCGTGCTGCACGGCGAGCGGCAGCGCGAGGTCGTCGTCGTGGATCACGACGCCCGCAGAGTTGGGCACGCCGAGGTCGTTGCCGCTGAACAGGAAGCACTCGACGGTCTCGTCGCCCTCGGCGATCGCATCGTCGTTGGCGCGCAGCGTGATGCGCGCCTCGGCGGCGCCCGGTGCGAACGCCGCGAACGCCGGCGGCGTCGGGTAGTCGGTCCCCGCCGTCGCCGTGCCGCGCCACTGCAGCGGCACCAGCCGCGCCAGCGCGAGGTTGCCGGTGCGCGTGACCACGAACTCGGCCACGCCGCCGGTCTCGCTGGCGACGCGATCGCTGGCCACGATCGTGACGCGCCCGCCGAGCGCCGGATTGCCGCCGCGGTAGGTCTGGAAGAAAGTCTCCAGCCAGCCGCCGACGCGGTCGAGGAACGGCCGGCGCACCGTCACCGTGCTGCGCACCGTGATCGGCGCCTCGACCTGCACGCCGTCGACCGGCGTGCCGTTGCTCGAGCCGTAGGTGTCGACGTTGAAGCCGCCGCTGAAGTAGTTGCCCGCGCCGGGGCTCGGATTGACCGGGCTCGGCACGCTGTCGTAGCCGCCGGTCTGCAGCCAGTTGCCGAGGCTGTTGCCGCCGCGCAACAGCGCCGGGAAGCTCGTCGCGCCGAGGCTGCCGGCGCTGCGGATCGCGCTCTGGTTGACGTACGTCGCGCCGGCCAGCGTGCCGTCGGGCAGCGCCAGCTGCGCGCTGGTCAGCGAGTAGCCGAGTTCGATCCAAGCCTCCGGATGGCTGTGGCCGTGCAGGTCGAAGTAGAAGCCGTAGCCCCACTGCGCCAGCGCCGCCGCGCGCGCGTCGGCGACCGCCTGGTGGAACGCCGTGTACGCCGCTTCGCCGAGCGCGTTGCCCTGCGCGCCCTCGACGATGTCGCGGTTGACGTCGACCTTGCGGCGGCTGAGGTGGAACAACACGACGTGCGGCCGCAGCCGGAAGCGCGTCGCCAACTGCTCGCCGAACTCGCGCGTCAGCTCCAGCGTGCGCAGGTCCTGCAGGAACGTGCCGTACGTGCGATCGGGGATCGCCGGCGGCAGCAGTTCGCCGCCGTGGCCCGACGACAGCACGATCGGCGCGTTGCCGACGATGTACTCGACGTAGCCGTCGGGGCTCCAACGCGTGGCGCCCACGGGCAGCGACTGGGCCGCCGCCGCCGCCGCGAGGGCGACGAAGGCGGCCACGATGCGCGTCGTCGACATCTTCCGGCCCAGCCTCAGTAGAGGCCGGTGATCAGAGCCACCGCGTCGGACATCGCCGCGCCGAAGGCGTTGGCCAACGGGTCGATCGTCAGGCCCTGAAGGTAGAACTGGAAGCCCGCGTTCGCCGGCGTCGCCGGGAAGCCCAGCGTGTACGTGCCGGCGTTGCCAGCGACGAAGATCGTCGACGTGATGTCCGGGCTGACGTGCAGCGGGCAGCCCGGCATGCCGAGGAACCCCAGGTCCAGCGGCAGCGGGCCGAGCGGGCCCACCGTGTTGCTGACGCCGAGGATCATGATGCCGAGGCCGAGCGGCATGCCGCCCAGTTCGACGTCGAACGTCGTGCCGAGCTTGGGCCGCGTCGTGCCCACCGGCATGAGCGACGGCACGCCGAGCGCGCCGACGCAGCCCTGCGCGAACGGCGAGATCGCGCCGACCGGCCAGCTGCTGGCCTTGGTGTAGAAGAACGCGCCGT
This sequence comes from Planctomycetota bacterium, assembly GCA_016872675.1. Classification (GTDB taxonomy): domain Bacteria; phylum Planctomycetota; class UBA1135; order UBA1135; family UBA2386; genus UBA2386. The sequence goes on along the minus strand of VGZG01000030.1, from coordinate 8,570 downwards.
TGAACTGGCGCGTCGTCGGCGCCGTGGTGAACGGCGTGGTCGCGGTCGCGACGCCCTGGAAGTTGAGCGTGAAGTCGGGACCCGCCATCGTCGGCACGCCCGGCGACGTGTAGTACGCGTGCAAGTCGAGGTAGTTGACCGCGACGCCGTAGGTGCGACCCGGGAGCAGCAGGATCGGCCGGTCGAGCGCGATGCGCGTGCCGGCGTTGGTGCCGGTCGTCGCGCCCGTGCCGTTCGCCGCCTCGCGCCACGCGCCGGCGTTGGTCTGCTTGCCCGCGGCCGTGCCGTCGGTCAGCCAGACCTTCACGCCGCCCGTGTTGCCGATCTGCGTCGCGCTGCACACGTCGAGTCCGGTGACCATCAGCGCTTCCGGCGAGGTCACGACGACGTCGAAGAACGCCAGCGCCTGCTTGGACGCGAGGCCGGCGGTGCCGGTGTACGCCGTCGAGTAGCTGTTGGTGACCGCGTCGAGGCGCTTGCGGATCGTCGCCGAGCGGCAGCCGTTGGTCACCGTCAGCGCGACGTTGTAGCTGCCGGCGCCGGGCGTCCAGGTCGGGTTCTGGTTGGTGTCGTCGATCACGCCGTCGCCGTCGAAGTCCCACTGCCACGTCGTCGCGCCGACGCTCGCGTCGGTGAACGTCACCGCCGTCTGCGGCGCGACGAGCGTCGCCGACGGCGTGAAGTTGGCGACCAGCGGGTCAGCCGCGATCAGGTTGGGCCACTGGTACTCCTGCGCGCCCACCGAGGTGACGACGCGCAGCTTGGGCGAGTAGTCGCCGCAGGCGGTGTACGTGTGCGACGGATTCTGCAGCGTCGAGTCGACGACGCCGTCGCCATTGAAGTCCCATTCCCACGCGGCGACGACGCCGGTGGTGATCTTGCTGCGGTCGGTGAAGTTGACCGTCAGCGGCGTCGGGCCGCTGCGCACGTCCGCCGTGAAGTCGACGAGGTCGACCGCCGGGACGTAGTTGAGGGCGACGCTCGCGACGCGCGGCGTGTTGGGCGTGCTGACGAACGTCGTCGACTGCGCCGAGCCCATGGTCAGCGTCAGGTCGGCGTTGCTGTAGACGAGCGGCGTGCCGGTCGCGCCCGGACTGATCCAGCGCATGCCCGCGCCGCGGTGCACGATCGCCATGCCCTGCGTGCCTGCCTGCAGGTGCACGGGCTTGCTGAGCGTCACCACCGTCTGCGTGTCCGTGCCGCCCGAGAGGAATGGCGTGATCGCGCGCAACTGCCAAGTGCCCGGCGCCGGGCCGACGATGTTGCCGACGTTCGTGCCGCCGACGTTGGTCGTGTAGACCTCGAGCACGCCGGTGGTGTTGGGCCACGGCGCATTGACGATGACCTGGTTGAGTTGCAGGCCGGCTGGGTGGGTGACGTTGACGTCGAAGGCGCAGCCGGGCAGCGGGTGCCACGTCGACGATCCGGCGTTCGAGATGAAGCTGGTCTGGATCGACTGGGCCGAAGCGGCGCCGACGAAGGCGGCAGCGGCGAGAAGGCAATCGGCGATGCGCATGATGAGACGTGTTGGGGTCGGAGCGACGAGTGACGGCAACGCCAACGTAGCAAGGCGTGGCCAACGGTGAAGGGTCGGCGGCCGACCCTCGCTGGAATATCGCCACGATGCGTTGCGGCCTGCCGAACCTGCTGGATGTGTTCGCCGCCGCAGCCGCGATGCCGCGGCCATGCCGCGCCGCAGCGGCCATCGCCATGTCACGCGCCGCGCACGCGCACATGCCGCTGTGCTCCTGGGCCCGCGCGGACCAGCCAAGTTGCCGGCGCTAGCGCGCGAGGCGCCAGGCCGCGACGCGGTCGGCGCCGAATGGCACCTCGCCGAGCAACTGCGCCGGCAGCGCCGCCAGCACGTCGCGCGGATCGCCGGCCTGCGCGCGGCAGGCGGCGTCGAGCGGCGTCGCCAGCACGACGACGTCGATCGCGTCGCCGAGCCGCGGCCGGCGGGCGAGCCATTGCTGCGGCGTGATCGCGGCGTGGCCCTGCACGATCAGGTACTGCGCGACGGCGCTGACCAACAGCGTGCGATCCGGCGCGGGCCGCAGGCCAGCGAGCGCGACGTCGACGGCGTCGAGCATCACGGCCGCGTTTTGGCGCGGCAGCACGCGCTCGGCGCGCAACGCCGTCAGGTTGTGCGCGCCCGCCGCGAGCGCGGCGACGAGCAGCGCCAAGGCGAGCTTGCGCGCGCGCCACGCCGCGCACGCCAGCGGCGGCAGCAACGCCAGCAGCGCCGCCAACGGCAGGAACAACCGCTGCGCCGTGTTCTCGCGCACGTCGCCGTAGAACCACAGCAGCGCGATCGCGGTGGCGGCGCCGACCGGCGCCACGACCAACGTCGCGAGCGCGACGCGCCCCGCCGGCCGCGCCAGCGCCAGCGCGCCGACGGCGACGGCGAGCAGCGTCGGCAAGGCGGCGAACGGCTGCGGGCCCCACGCGAAGACCGCGGCGAGCAGCGGACCGACGTGGTCGGCGAAGTGCGCCAGCGCCACGAGCGGCTGGCCCTGCGCTTCGGGATAGAACATCGCGTCGCGGCCGTGGACCCACAGCAGCGCGAGCGGCGCCAGCAACAACGGCGCAGCGGCAAGCAGCCACGCGCCGAAGCGATCACGCGGCCAACGGCGCGCAACGACGGCGACGACGGCGAGCAGCGCGAGCAGCACCGGCAGGGACTCGTAACGCGCCTGCGCGCCGAGCAGCACGGTCGCCAGCAGCGCGTTGGCGCGCGGGGCCGTCGGCGCGCGCACGAAGTCGATGGCTGCGACGACGGCGGCGGCGAGCAAGGACAGCGCCAGCGCCTCGAAGCCCGCGCTCGTCGCGCACGACGCCAGCAGCGGCAATCCAGCGAGCAGCGCCATCGCGAGCGCGCCGCCGGCGCCGCCCGCCGCCGCGCGCAGCCGCCAACCGACCAGCACCAGCAGCGACCACAGCACGACCGCGTTGGCCGCGTAGGCGTTGCCGACGCGGACGCCAGCGACGTCGTGCGCGACGCTGACCAGGAACGACCACAGCGGCGGCCGCTTGTCGAGGTTCCAACCGGTGACGTGCGCGCCGTCCGGCGCCGGCAGCGCGCCGATCGGCATCAGCGCCGCGCGCTCTGCGTGCATTCCGAACGACGTGCCGAGCAGGCTCGTCTCGTCGAACTGCATACGCATCGCCGGCGGCATCGTCGCGAACACGACGGCGACGGCGACGGCCGCCAGCGTCATCGTGCCGGCGCGCGCGCGCAGCCACGCGCCGAACGGCTCGCCGCCGGCGGCGCGCGCCCGTGCGACCGCCGCGACCCAAAGCGCCAGCGCCAGCGGCATCAACCAATACAACGCGGCCGCGAGCAGCGTCTGCCGACCGTCGCCGTCGCTCATCGCCCAGGCCGCCACCAACGCCGTCGCCGCCGCGCCGCCGACGCACAGCGGCGGCAGCAGGCGCACTGGCGCGGGTTCGCAGGCAGCATTGGACATGGCGCGGCAGGCTAAGCGGCGGGCCGAGCGACGGCGAATGCTGCATCGGCAGCGCGGTGTGCGCCGGGCGTCGAGCAGGCGCTGCGAGTTGTGGCGGGTCCCCTTGGTCGCCGCCGGCTCGCCGGCGTAGCTTGCGCGTCGCCGCATGTTCCACGGACCCGCGCAGTCGTTCGCCCAGCAGTCTCGCCTCGCCGTCTGGCTGTCGTTGGTCGCCGGCTACACCAACGCGCTGACCGTGCTGCTGTGCAGTCAGGTCACCTCGCACATGACCGGGGCCGTCGCCAAACTCGGCGTCGAGGCGGCGAGCGGCAACTGGAGCGTCGCCGGCTACTTCGTCGGCCTCGTCACGGTGTTCATCGCCGGCGCATTCGTCGCCGGCATGCTGCTCGAGTTCGGTCGCGTCCGCGGCGCCAAGTCGATCTACATGCTGCCGATGGCGGTCGAGGCGGCGCTACTGCTCGTCTTCACCGTTCTCGTCGACTGGCACGCGATTGGCGAGCTGCCGCCCGATCGCGCGCAGGCGTGGCTGACGCTGCTGCCGGCGTTCGCGATGGGCCTGCAGAACGCGGCAATCACGCGCATCAGCGGCGGCGTCGTGCGCACGACGCACGTCACCGGTGTAGTGACCGACCTTGGCCTCGACCTCGCGCGTCTGTCGTTCGGCTGGCTCGGCCTCGGTCGCCGCATGGATCCGGTGCGCGCGCGGCAAGCGAAGTGGCGTAGTGTGCTGCTGGCGACGATCCCGCTGGCGTTCGCCGCTGGCGCGGCGCTGGCCACGCTCGTGTTCGCGTGGTGGGCCGAGTGGGCGATGGCGCCGGCGTGCGCCGCGCTGGTCGGCGTCGTCGTCACCGCCGTGCTGACCCCGGTCGCCACCGTGACACTGCGCCCGGACGCCAGCGGACTCGGCGACGAGGTGGCGCTGTTCCACGCCGAGCCGCCGAAGGGCTGCAAGCAGTTCCATCTGCCCGACGTCAGCACGTGGTCGTCGCAACTGCCGCGCGCCGTGCACGTCGTCGTGCTGGACGTCGCCGCGATGGTCGACATGGTGCCGCGCACGGCGAGCGAGCTGCGGCTGCTGCAGCAACATCTGCGCGACGAACGCCGCCATCTCGTGCTCGCCAACGTCGTCACCGAGCAGTTGGAGACCATGGAGGACGCGGGCGTGCTGCTCGACTTCGACGCCGACGACTTGTGCGGTGAGATGGACACGGCGAAGCAGCGCGCGCAGTGGCTGCTCGCCCACTGCGAGGCCTGGGGCCGGCGCGCGCCAGCGCGCGGCTGACGGCGGCCGCGAACGGCGCGCTGGCACGGGTCTTCTGCGCGCGATCGTGCGGCGCGGCGCATCGCCGCCGCGCGGCGCATCGCCGCCGCGCGGCGCGGCGGATGCGCTAGGCTGTGCCGCATCATGCGACGTCTCGCCAACTTCGCCGCCGCCGTCGCCGTCGCGCTCCCGCTCGCCGCGCAAGCGCCGGCGTTCACCGCGCATCCGCAGGACACGCTGCAGAACAACACCGGCAACATCGCGCCGCTCGGCGTCCTCGGCAACGGCGCCCTCGCCGAGGCGCGCACGATGATCCTGGTGCCGCGGCGGGAACTGCCGCCCGTGCCGGCGAGCCTCAGCGCCCTCTACGTGCACGCCCAGTCGGCCGTCAACATCGACTACGCGACGCTCAACGTGCTCGTCGGACCGACGTCGGCGACCGGGCTGAACCTCACCTTCAACGCCAACCACTCGATCGTGCCGTGGCCGGCGCTGCTGGCGAGCAACCTGCAGGTCGCCTACACCGGCGGCTGGACCCGCATCCCCTTCGCGTCGCCGTTCGTCTACGACGGCACGGCGTCGCTGCTGATCGAGATCGTCAAGGTCGTGCAGCCGGGCGCCGCGGGCTTCCCGTCCGCCACCATGTCGACCAGCTCGTCGCCGCCGCGCACCGACCGGCCGCCGATGACCTACGTGTTCGGCGGTCCGGGCTCCGGCGCGGCGACGGCCGCCGTCGGCACGCAGTTCGCCAACTCCATCGCGTACCGCTTGGAGTGGACGAGCGCGCCGACCATCCGCCATCGCGGCAATCCGGGCGTCTCGGGCAACCAGTACAACCTCGGCGGCAGCGTCACCGTCACGTTCCAAGGCACGCCCGGCAACCTCTACGTCATGGCGGCGGGCACCGGCTACCTGCCGCAGGATGTGCCGATCCCCGGCTTGGCCGGCGCGCTGCGCCTCGCCAACGCGGCGACGTTCGCGTCCGGCGCGCTCGGCCTGTCTGGCGAGTACGGCGTCAGCTTCGTCATCCCGACGACGCCGGCGCTGGTCGGCTTCTTCATCGCCTACCAGGGCGTCGCGCTCGACATCGCGACGCAGACCATCACCTTCACCAACGGCAGCGACCACTTCGTCAACCCGTGAGCGGGTGGCGGCGCTGCGGGGCGCGGCACGATGCGTGATGCGCGCGTTGCGCGGCGTACGGCGTGATGCGTGCGGCGTGATGCGTCGCGCTCACCTTGATCGCCGCGCGCGCGCAGGTACGCTCGCTCGCTCGGCCGCGGGCGTAGTTCAGCGGTAGAACGTCAGCTTCCCAAGCTGAATGTCGCGGGTTCGATCCCCGCCGCCCGCTCCAGTTTCACGCCAGCCGTCCCGAATCCCGCGCGAGCGTCGCCTCTCCAAGGCGCGCACACCGCGACCCGCCCGCTCGCTGTTCTCGTGCCGCACGAGGATCGTGGCGACGCCGCGGACGCGGCACGAACCGGTGCGGGCAATGCATCGGCTTCGCGACAAGGACATCACCATCCGCCGAGGCGGCGATCGCGGGCGCTCGATCGTCATGGACAGCGGCCGTACGGCCCAGGCGATCGCCGGCCGTGATCGAGACGTCGTCGCCGACGAGCGGCCCGCAAGCCCATCATCGCACCGACGCGCTGGCGGGAAGCGCCGAGCGCGTGACTCGCCAACGACCACTTCGGCGTTGACGTCAACGTCAACGTCACCGAGTAGAGCCTTCAGCTTCCTTCCGGCTTTCCACTCTGCGACGGACTGGAGTCTTCTCGGACCCACAGGAACCCAAGATCCACCGCGGACTGAGCGAGGCGAGCCGTTGACACTCCAAGCCTCGTCGCCGCGTCGGCCAGCCAGCGGCCCCTGACAAAGGGCTGGTCCCCGGAGGAACTGCTTGCGCTCCTCACCTTCGATGCCTCGTCGGCTTCGGCAAGGATCTTGTCCAATTCGCTTGATGGGACCAGCTTGAGTCGCTGGCTCAAGAGTTCTTGATCGTGCTGCTGCTGTGCATCCATTGTTCTTCGCGACCTCATCGTCCGTGACTGGTTCGTAACCCCGGCGCAACCATGTCCTGTGCGACACGCCCGGGCCTGCCATTGGTCCGGACGTGTACATGGATGACACCAGCGTTCGTCGCTGATGACACACGCACCCAAGAAGTCCCGCGTGCGCATCCACCGGACCACAACTCACCGCCGCCGCGACGCCACGAACTTCCGCAACTCGTGCACCCCGCCGCGCCAGCCGCAGTACCCGCAGCCGAACTCGCCGTTGTGGGCCTGGATCATCAGGTAGTGCTGCGTCCCCGGGCACCCCGCCTGCCATGACCCCGGGCTGGTGCCGCTGGGCTCCGGGTTCAGCCGAAGCTCGCGCGCCGCGTGCAGGATCGGATAGTCGCAGTCCGCTGCGGCGATCGCGCGCAGGCGTTCGCGCTCGGCTTTGGCGCGACGCCAAGCGACCTCGATCTGCTTCTCGTCGAACCACGGGGCACAGCGACGCACGTTGTCCAAGCCCCACAGTGCCGACGCACGCATGCCTGCGTCGATGAGCCGGCTGGCGCCATCGGCGAGGTCGCCGACGCTGGGCAACTCCCCAAAAGGTCTGACTTTGATGCGCTGTTCCTGCTCCCCGAATTGGATGCCCTTCTCGATCCAGAGCACGTCCACGCCGGCGACGCGCTGCATGAAGATCCGCACGACGATCGTCGCGTCGAGTTCGTTGTAGGTGCCTTGGTACAGAGCCACGGCATCCGGCGGCAACCCAGACTTCGGCACCGCCGCGAGCGCGCGCGGCGCAACCGGCGCATCGGTCTCCACAGGCGCATCCACCTGCGCCGGCTCGATGGCCGCGGCCTCGTCCTGCGTCCGCCGCGCGATCGCCGCGCGAAAGACCTGCAATCTCGCCACGTCGAGACAACCTCGCTCGAGGACCCGCGCGGCCGCCGGCCCTCCTGCCGCCTGCATCGCCGCCAACGCCTCCGCCGCCACCTCCTCGGCGCACGTCGATCGCGCCGCCTCGACGACGGCGATGACGCGCCGGCCACCGCGCTCGGTCGTCAGCGCCCAGCGCCGGCCCGCCGCATCGGCGCGCAGCGTGAACAGCCAGGAATCGCCGCGACCGACCTGCGTCGCGTGGGCGACGAAGCCGCCGAGTTCGCGCGGCCAGCGGCCTTTCTTGGCACGGCGGAAGGCCTCTGCATGGGCCGGGTCGTAGACGGTGAGGACGGACAGTCGCGGGTTCATGCCCCGACTGCTAGCGCGCTGACAGAGCCGTTCGTCGCCGCGCGGGTGTCATCGCGGCGGGGATGACACGCGAGCGACACGTGACAGATCGCTTCGCCGACTGACCCCCGCCCCTCACCCCACCCGCAGCTCGACCTGCACCGGCGCCGCCTTCGCGCACAAGTCGAACACCGGGCAGTGCGCGTCGACGACGCGCCGCAGCTCCTCGTACTTCGCCGGCGACTCGGGGCCCTGGATGCGCAGCTTGACGCGCAGCGCGCCGAAGCCGGGGCGCACCTTGGGATCGAGGCCGAAGAAGCCGCGCACGTCGAGGTCGCCTTCGACCTCGACCGACAGGGTGTCGAAGCGCACGCCGAGCTTGGCCGCCCAGAAGCGGTAGGTGATCAGCTGGCACGAGCCGAGCGCGGCGAGCGCGTACTCGAGCGGCGTGGCGCCGGCGTTGCCGCCGCCGAGCGACTGCGGCTCGTCGACAACGATGCGGTGGCCGGTGCCGGTCGTGCCGTGCACCTCGGTCACGCCAGCGAGTTGCTGGCTGACCTTGAACGTGGCCTTGGCGTTGTTGACGTCGGCCGCGACGGCGGCGCCGACTCC